>NZ_JBAPLV010000008.1:0-165510 GCF_037083865.1 Klenkia terrae
TACTGACCAGCGGTGTTGCGACGACCCCTGGAATCCGCCGGGTGGGTGCGGGGCCGTCGTCGTCCCGGGGTCAGGCCTGCTCGGTGATCCCGAACTGCAGGTTGCCCTCGCCGTCGGCGGCGGCGTCCAGCGTCTTGTCGGCCAGTACGGCGGCGGCCTGGTCGTCGAGGAAGACCCGGGCGCCCCTGCCGTCGGGGTCCTGGGCCTCGACCACCTGGTCGGCGGCCTCGGGGCCACCGGTGATGGCCAGCTCCAGGGCGGGGCCGGTGGGGTCGTCGCTGATCCGCAGGCCGGCCTCGGCGGGGGCCTGCACCCCGTCGACCAGGGTGCGGATGGCGGTGGCGGCGTTCTCGGTCAGGGTGAGCACGGGAGTCGTCCTCTCGTCGTCCGGTCCGGTGGGCAGCCGTCGACCATGCCGGGCGAGCCCCCGGGGCGTCAAACGGGCCGGCCGGCCGGCCAGCGTCAACCGGCGAGGTACCGGTGCTGCCAGCCGTCCCCGGCCCGGGTGTAGCGCACCCGGCGGCTGGCGGTGTCCGCGCCGCCGGCCCAGAAGGTGAGCTCGGCCGGGCGCAACCGGTAGCCCACCCAGGAGGGCGCGGGCTGCGCGGCGGCGTCGTCCCGCACGTCGACGGCCCAGCCCCGGCGGCGGCCGGCGAGGTCCAGGCCGGCGAGGTCGTCGGTGTTGAGCCAGGCCAGCCGGCGCAGGTGGTCCGAGCGGGCCGCCCAGGCGCGGGCCAGCGCGTCGGCGTCCTCGACGACCACGTCGCCGCGCACCACCAGCTGCCGGGTGAACCCCGGCCAGAGCACCGTCATGCTCGCCCGCGGGACGGCGGCCAGCTGCGCCACCTTGCGGCTGCCGCGGGAGGTGTGGAAGGCGAACCCGCTCGCGTCGAACGCCGACAGCAGCACCGTCCGGGCGTCCGGGCCGCCGTCCTCGCCGACGGTGGACAGCACCACCTGCGGCCGGTCGGGGTCGGCGTCGGCGGGCAGCCAGCTGCGCGCCAGGTCCAGCGGGTCCGCCGGCGGGTCGCCGTCGGCGTGCAGGTCGAACGGCGTCACCGCACCGCGCCCTTGGTGGGGCCGCCGTAGTCGGGGTTGAGCTTGCCGGGGTTCAGCAGGCCGCGGGGGTCGGTGCGCCGGGCGGTCTCCACGGTGCGCTGGAGCTGGAAGTCCACGTTCCACTGGTGCGGGTCGTGCACCCCGACACCGAGGGCGTTGAGCTCCAGGATCCCGGCGGCCACCTGCTCGGGGCTGCGGTAGACCCCGGCGAGCATCCCGATCGGGCCGGAGTGGCCGACCTCGTTGTGCAGCAGGCCGCCCTCGAAGACCGCGTGCACCTCGTCGACCCGGTCGATCAGCGCCTCGCCGCCGACCTCGAGGTGGAAGTACACGCCGGGGGCGGACTTCTGCAGCCACTCGATCGGGTGGTTGTAGCTCAGCACGCTCAGCGACAGGGGCACCTGCGGCCCCTCGCGGACGTCCTCGAGACGCCCGCCGGCGGCCTCGACGAGCTCGGTCGCCGCGCCCACCGTGCCGGCCTCCAGGATGCCGCGGACGCTGGCCCGGCCGGCCGGGAAGGCGGGGTCCTCGGGCAGCGCGGCGGTGATCTCCGGGGTGTCCGCCGAGATCAGCCGCGGGGTCGGCGAGAGCGCCCCTAGCGCCCGCAGCACCGACTGCGCACCGCGGAAGTCGGGGAAGCTCGCGTAGAACCCGCGCCACTCCTGCAGCGGCTCCAGCCGCACCGTGGCCCGGGCGATGATCCCGGCGGTGCCGTAGTTGTGCACGAAGTGCTGGGCCTCCTCGCCCTCGACGTGCACCAGCTCGCCGGACCCGTCGGCGAGGACGACGTCCAGCGCGGCCACGAAGCCGGCGTCGTTGGTGCCGTGCACGATGCTGCCGGTGCCCCCGGACCCGCCGGCGAGGAAGCCGCCCAGCGAGGACTGCACGGTCGAGGGGTACATCCACAGCTGCTGGCCGGTGGCCTGCGCGGCCCGCTCGCAGGTCACCATCGGCGTCCCCGCCTCGGCGGTGAGCAGCCCGTCGGTGACCTCGACGACCGCGCGGGCCCGGGACAGGTCGAGCACCAGCCCGCCGGCCATCGGGATGCCCTGGCCGTAGTTGCCGGTGCCCTTGCCCCGCGGGGTGATCGGCACGCCGTGCCGGACGGCGGCCGCGACGGCCTGGCCGGCCAGCTCGGCGCTGGTCGGGAAGGCCACCAGCTCGGCGACGCCCAGCGGGAGCAGCTCGCTGATGATCGGGCTCATCCGGGCGCCGTCGACGGAGACGCGCTCGCGCACGCGCAGCTCGCTGCTGACGTTGCGCTCGCCGAGCAGCGCGGTCAGCTCGGACTCCAGGGCGGCGACGGCGGTCGGGGACGCAGGCGCAGTGACGGTCACGCTGCCGATGGGAACCCACCCCGGTTACGTCCGTGTGACCCTTCTGCGTCAACGGTCCACCGCCGTCGGGGGTGTGTGCAGAATCCGCCGGTGAGCTTCTTCTCCGACGTCGAGCGCGACCTCGTCGTGGCCGCCCGGACCCCGCTGGCCGACGGCGTGCTGGGGCTGGACCTGGTGTCCCACAACGGCCGTGACCTGCCTGCCTGGACCCCCGGGTCGCACCTGGACGTGGTGGTGCGGCCGGGCCTGGAGCGCCAGTACTCGCTGTGCGGCGACCCGGCCGACCGGTCCACCTGGCGGATCGCCGTGCTCCGCGAGGACGCCGGTGGCGGCTCGGTGGCGCTGCACGACGAGGTCGAGGTGGGCCAGCGGCTGCGGGTCCGCGGGCCGCGCAACCACTTCGTCTTCGAGGTCACCCCGGGCACCCGGTACCACTTCGTCGCCGGCGGGATCGGCATCACGCCGCTGCGCGCGATGGTGGGTGCCGCGGACGCCGCCGGGGCCGACTGGGTGCTGGACTACGCCGGGCGCTCGCGGACGACGATGGCCTTCGCCGGCGACCTGGCCGCCGCCCACCCCGACCGGGTGCGGCTGCACGTCGCCGACGAGGGCGGCCGGCTGGACGTCGCCGGGGTGGGCCTGCCGGACGGGACCGCGCTCTACGCCTGCGGCCCCACCCGCCTGCTCGACGCGCTGGAGACCGCGGCGTCGTCCTGGCCGGCCGGGGCGCTGCACGTCGAGCGGTTCGAGGCCAAGGAGTTCGGGGCGCCGGTGTGGCCGGACCCCTTCGAGGTCGAGCTGGCGCTGACCGGGACGACGGTCACCGTCGAGCCCGGCGTCTCGGTGCTGGACGCCGTGGCCGCCGCCGGGGTCGACGTCCTCTCCTCGTGCCGGGTGGGCACCTGCGGCACCTGCGAGACCCCGGTGCTGGAGGGCGCGGTGGAGCACCGCGACTCCGTGCTCAGCCCCGGCGAGCAGGCCGAGGACACCGCGATGATGGTCTGCGTCTCCCGCGCGGCCGGCCCCCGGCTGGTGCTCGACCTGTGACGGCCCCGCCGCGTCCCGACCTGCAGTGCCCGAAGTCGATGACCCACGGGCCGTGCGGCGGGGTGGGCGAGGACGGCAGCTGCGAGGTGGCGCCGGTGCCGTGCGCGTTCCTGCCGCTGCCCACCGTCGCCTGGGCCGGGCCGACCGCGGTGCGGACGACGCCCGAGCCCCGGCTGCTGGCCCTCATGCGCCAGCGACCGGTCGTGGTCGCCGACCTGCCCGCGGTCGCGCTGGACCGCGGCTCGCTGCAGCGGGCCGCGGACACCGTCGTCGGCACGGTGGACGCCGTCCTGCTCGGGGACCACGGCGGTGCCCGCGTGCAGTTCTCCCCGACCTACCGGGCCTCGCTGGTGCAGGCCCGCGGGCTGCCGGTGTGGCAGGGGCTCAACTGCCGGGACCGCAACCGGGTCGCGCTGGAGGGCGAGCTCGCCGGCCTGGCCGACCTCGACGTGGGCGCGGTGCACTGCGTGACCGGGGACCACACCGCCACCGGTGACCGACCCGACGCCCAGCCCGTCTTCGACCTGGACTCCACCCAGCTCGCCGCGGCCGCCCGGGCCGCCGGGCTGCTGGTGTCGGTGGGGGAGACCCCGCACGGACCGCCCGCGGAGCGCCGTCCGCACCGGCTGGTGGAGAAGGTCCGGGCCGGGGCCGACGTCTGCTTCGTCAACCACGCCGGCTCGGTGCAGGCACTGCGCGCCTTCGTCGAGCAGGCCACCGACGCCGGGGCCGACGTCCCGTTCGTCGCCTGCGTGGCGGTCGCCACCGACCCGGGCTCGGCCGCGCAGCTGCGCCGGTTCACCGGGCTGCGCCTGCCCGAGGGCTACCTCGCCGGCATCGAGTCCGCCCGCGACCCGCGCCGGGCCGGCATCGCCGCCGCGGTCGCGCTGGCGCAGGCCTACCTGTCGGTGCCGGGGGTGCGCGGCGTCGACCTGTCCGGCGTCCCCTCGCCCGGCACCGAGCTGACCACCGCCACCGCCCTGGCCGAGATCGGGAGAGCACTGTCGTGAGCCTGTTCCTGCAGTCCGTCACCACCCTGGACGGCGACCTGGTCGACGTCCGCGCCGACGCCGTCGTCACCGACGTGGCACCCGCCGGCACCCTCGCCGTCCGCCCGGACGACGAGGTGCACGACCTGACCGGGCACCACCTGCTGCCGGCGCCGGCCGAGCCGCACGCGCACCTGGACAAGGCGCTCACCAGCCACCGCGCCCCCAACCGGACCGGGGACCTGGCCGGGGCGATCGAGGCCATCCGGGCGATCGCCGCGGCCTTCACCCACGAGGACCTGGTCGACCGGGCCACCCGCGCCGCGCACGAGTACCTGGCCAACGGGACGACGGCGATCCGCACCCACGCCGACGTCGGCGCGCACTCGGGCACCCGGCACGTCCGGGCCCTGCTGGAGGTGCGCGACGCGCTGGCCGGGCTGGTGGACATCCAGGTGGTCGCCCTGGCCAGCGCGCCGTGGGGGCCCGGGGAGGCCGAGGAGAACGCCCGGCTGCTGGAGGAGGCCGTCGACCTCGGCGTCGACCTGGTCGGCGGGGCGCCGCACATGTGGGCCGACCGGTCGGCCGGGCTGGAGCTGTCCTTCGGGGTCGCCGCCCGCCGCGGCCTGCCGCTGGACCTGCACACCGACGAGACGCTGGACCCGACCGCCCAGGGCCTGCTGCACCTGGCCCAGCGCGTGCGGGCGACCGGGTTCGCGCACGGCGCCACCGCCAGCCACTGCGTCTCCCTGGGGGTGCACCCGCTGGAGGTCGCCCGGGCCACCGCCACCGAGGTCGCCGCGGCCGGCGTCGGCGTCGTCGCGCTGCCGCAGACCAACCTGTACCTGCAGGGCCGGGGGTCCACGGTGGCCACCCCGCGCGGGCTGACCGCCGTCCGGGCGCTGCTGGACGCCGGGGCGACCCTCGCCGCCGGCGGGGACAACCTGCGCGACCCGTTCAACCCGATGGGCCGGGCCGACGCCTGCGAGGCGGCGTCGCTGCTGGTGACGTCGGGCCACCTGTCGACCCGGGAGGCCTGGCACGCGGTGAGCGCCGGGGCCCGACGCTGCATGGGCCTGCCGGTGCCCGCGGCCGTCGTCGGGGCGGCCGCGGACTTCCTCGCCGTCGAGGCGGAGAGCCTGGACGCCGCCGTGGCCGGGGCGGGGACGGCCCGCGTCGTGGTGTCCCGCGGGCGGGTGGTGGCCAGCTCGTCGGTGCGCCGGGTGCTGCCGGGGAGGGCTGTGTCCCAGTCGTGACCACTCGGTCGACTCCGTTCACCGACGGCACACGCAACGGAAACAGACCCAGCCCATGGTGGCGTCATCGCCCGGTACCGCCGGGCGCACCGACCCCGACCGCACCGGAGGTGCCCGTGAGCGCTCCCGCGCCCACCGCCCCGCCCGCCGCCACCGGCACCACCGTCCTGGACTTCACCGACGTCGCCCGGCAGTTCCCGGACGGCACGGTCGCCCTCGAGGGCGTGGACCTGACCATCCAGCGCGGCGAGTTCGTCACCGTCGTCGGCCCCTCGGGCTGCGGCAAGAGCACGCTGCTGCGGATCGCCTCCGGCCTGGACGCCGCGTCCGCCGGCACCGCGCGGATCGACGCGAAGCGGATCGGCTACGTGTTCCAGGACGCCACGCTGCTGCCCTGGCGCAGCGTGAAGAAGAACGTGGAGCTGCTCGCCGAACTGCACGGCATGAGCAAGACGGCGACCAACCAGGCGGCGCTGGACGCCATCGAGCTGGTCGGCCTGCGGGGGCACGAGAAGAAGCTGCCCCGGGCGCTGTCGGGCGGCATGAAGATGCGCGCCTCGCTGGCCCGCTCGCTCACCCTGGACCCCGACCTCTTCCTCTTCGACGAGCCGTTCGGGGCGCTGGACGAGATCACCCGCGAGCGCCTCAACGACGAGCTCCTCCGGCTCTTCGTGACCAAGGGCTTCGGCGCGCTGTTCATCACGCACTCGGTCTCCGAGGCGGTCTACATGTCGACCCGGGTGCTGGTCATGTCCGGCCGGCCCGGCCACATCGTGGACTCCTTCGAGGTGCCCTTCGGCCCCGACCGGACGCCGGAGCTCCGGTTCACCCCGGAGTTCGCCAAGCTCGCCGGCGAGGTCTCCCACGCGCTGCGGGAGGGCCACTCGTGACCGCCGTCCAGAACCCGCCGACCGAGGAGGCCCTCGTGAGCACGACCCTGGAGAGCCCGACCGAGGCGCCCGTGGCCGCCGGCGCGACGCCCGCTCCGCTGGTCCGCCGCCGCCGGGGCAAGAAGCTGACCGGCTACCTGCTGCCGGTCGCGGTCTTCGCCGCGCTGATCGGCGTCTGGTACGCCATCACCTACCTGATCCTGGACCCGGGCCGGCGCTTCCTGATGCCGGCACCGCACACGCTGATCACCGAGGCGCTGCTCGACCCGGTCATCACCGACAAGGTCTGGCCGGCCCTGGGCCGCTCGATCGTGGTCACCTTCACCGGGCTGGCCATCGCCATCGTGATCGGCATGCTCTGGGCGATCGCGATGAGCCAGAGCAAGGCGGTGGAGGCCTCCCTCTACCCCTACGCCGTGGCGCTGCAGTGCATCCCGATCCTGGCCCTGGTCCCGCTGATCGGCTTCTGGTTCGACTTCGGGTTCACCTCGCGGGTGATCGTCTGCGTGATGATCGCGCTGTTCCCGATCGTCTCGAACACGCTGTTCGGCATCCAGTCCGTCGACCGCGGGCACCACGAGCTGTTCACCCTGCACAAGGCCGGCCGCATCACCCGCCTGGTCAAGCTGCAGCTGCCCGCCGCCATGCCGGCCATCTTCGCCGGCTTCCGGATCTCCGCCGGGCTCTCGGTCGTCGGCGCGATCGTCGGCGACCTGTTCTTCAAGCAGGGCGAACCGGGCCTGGGGATCCTGCTGTCGAACTTCAGCTCCCGGCTCCAGGGCGCCCCGCTGTTCTTCACCATCGTGGTCACCGCCGCCCTGGGCTTCGCGGTCTTCTTCCTCTTCGGCTGGCTGGCCAAGCTCGCCGTCGGCAGCTGGTACGACCAGTCCCGCGACGCGAGCTGAGCTCCCGCACCACCCCCCCCGAACCGCACCACCCCGGAGCCGGCCTCACCGCCGGCCCCGGGCCACCGGCACCCCGAGCCTGAGGTGCCGGCCCCACCCCTCCCTAGGAGCACGTGTGCGCATCACCCGGAGCACCACGGCCCTCGCGGCCACGGCCCTGCTCGCCCTGTCCCTCGCCGCCTGCGGCAGCGACGACGGCGACGCGGCCGCGGCCGGTCCCTCCGGCGAGGTCGGCAGCAACGACCTGGCCGCCGCGGGCTGCCCGAGCAACATCGTCGTGCAGACCGACTGGAACCCCGAGGCCGAGCACGGCGGGCTCTACGAGTCCCTCGGCGACGACTACGTCGTCGACGCCGGCAGCAAGTCGGTGAGCGGCACGCTGATCGACAGCGCGGGCGAGAGCACCGGCGTCACGCTGGAGATCCGGGCCGGCGGCCCGGCCATCGGGTTCCAGACGGTGACCTCGCAGATGTACGCCGACACCGACATCGACCTGGGCTACATCGCCACCGACGAGGCCATCCAGCTCTCGGACACCCAGCCCACCACCGCGGTGCTGGCACCGCTGGAGATCTCGCCCACGATGATCATGTGGGACCCCTCGACCTACCCCGACGTGCAGTCCATCGCCGACCTCGGCGACGCCGGGACCACCGTCCGGTACTTCGAGGGCTCGGCGTACATGGCCTACCTGACCGGGGCCGGCGTGCTCTCGGCCGACCAGGTCGACGGCTCCTACGACGGCACGCCCTCGGGCTTCGTCGCCGCCGCCGGCGAGGTCGCCCAGCAGGGCTTCGCCTCGGCCGAGCCCTACATCTACAAGAACGAGGTCGACGCCTGGGGCAAGGACGTGGACTTCCAGCTCGTCTACGACGCCGGCTTCCAGCCCTACCAGTCCTCGATCTCGGTGCGCTCCGAGGACCTGGACGGGATGTCGGACTGCCTGACCGCCCTGGTGCCGATCATGCAGCAGGCCGACGTCGACTACCTGGCCGACCCCGACCGCGCGACCTCGATCATCCTGGACCTAGTGGAGCAGTACGACACGGGCTGGGTCTACTCCCAGGGCGTGGCCGACTACTCCGTCGAGACCCAGAAGGACCTGGGCCTGGTCGGCAACGGTCCCGACGACACCCACGGCAACTTCGACACCGACCGGGTCGACACGCTCATCGAGCAGACGACGCCGATCTTCACCGAGCAGGGCACGCCCCCGCTGGACGGGCTGACCGCCGACGACCTGGTGACCAACCAGTTCATCGACGACTCGATCGGCGTCCCCGCCAGCTGACCCCCGGGTCACCGCAGCGCCCGCCCTCCCGTCCACCGACGGGGCGGCGGGCGCTGCCGCGTCCGGGCGCGTCCCACTGCTGCAGCGGACCGGCAACCCGGCGGAAAAGGGGGCGAAACGCGGCGGCCGGACGATGGCCGGCATGCGGATCGACACGAACCTCCTCGGCGCGGTGGCCATGCCCGACGCCGGTCTCGCCGGGCCGCCGGCGACCGCACGCCGGTACGGGCGCGCGGACGTCGCGGCGGCGTACGAGGACTTCGTGGCCCTCGCCGAGGCGGGGGACCGGCTCGGGTACGACACGATGTGGTGGACCGAGCACCATTTCCAGCACGAGGGCTACGAGGTCGTCGGCAACCAGATCCTGCTGGGCCTGTGGTGCGCCGCCCGGACCCGCCGGATGCGCTACGGCCAGATGTTCAACATCGTCCCGCAGTGGAACCCGCTGCGGCTGGCCGAGGACTTCGCCACCGCCGACCTGCTCACCGGCGGCCGGATGCGCTTCGGCGTCGGCCGCGGCACGGTGCCCCGGGAGATGCAGACCCTGGGCGCGACCATCGAGAGCAACGACAACGGCATGGACACCGGCGCCGAGCAGCGCAACCGCGAGGTGTTCGCCGAGGCGATGGAGGTCATCCGGCTGGCCTGGGCGCAGGACCGCTTCGCCCACTCGGGCAAGCACTTCACGCTGCCCCCGACCGGCATCCCCGACCGCGGCGGCGTGGTCACCGACCTGACCCTGGTGCCCAACGTGCTGCGGCCGGTGGAGGTGTACCAGGCGTGCACCTCGCCGGCGACGGTGCGCTACGTCGCCGAGCAGGGGCACACCGGCGTCTACGCCTGGCAGTCGCCGGACACGATGGCCCGCCGCTGGGCCGAGCACGCCGCGTACGCCGAGGCCGCCGGCCGCACCCTGGCGCCGGGGGAGGAGCGGATGCTCGTGCTGCACGTCTGCGTCGGCCGCACCCGCGAGGAGGCGATGGCCGCGGCCCGCCCGAACCACGAGGAGAACGTCAAGCTGCTGGCCCCCTACGGCCGGTACAACAGCTACGACCTGCCCGAGGGCTGGACGTCGAAGCCGGTGGACTTCGCGCCCACGCTGGAGGAGTCGGTGCGGCAGCGGATCTGGGCGGTCGGCACGGCCGACGACGTCGCCGAGGTCATCGACGAGTACCGGCAGAAGCTGGGGATGACGACGATCTCGGTCGCCGTCGACGGCCCGGGCACCACCCGGGAGAGCGTCGAGGAGCAGCTGACGCTCGTGGCCGAGGAGGTCGCGCCGCGGCTCGGCGTCACCATGGCCGGCCCGGCGTGACCGCGACCGTCCCCGACACCCTCGCCGACGGGACGGCGATGCTGGCCGCCCTGGCCGCCGGCGAGGTGTCGGCGGTCGAGCTGACCCGCGCCCACCTGGACGCGATCGCCGGCCCGGGCGCGGTGCTCAACGCCGTGGTCGTGGTGGACGCCGAGGGCGCGCTGGCCGCGGCCGCGCAGGTCGACGCCGACCGGGCCGCCGGCCGGCCGGTGGGCCCGTTGGCCGGGCTGCCGATCACCGTCAAGGACTCCGTCGACGCCCGCGGGCTGCCCTCCTCGCACGGTCGGGCGGTGGACCGCCGGGTCGCGACCGCCGACGCACCGGCGGTCCGCCGGCTGCGGGACGCCGGGTGCGTGGTCCTCGGCAAGACCAACGTGCCGGTCTGGCTGGCCAGCATGCACACCGAGAACGAGCTGTTCGGCGCCACGCTCAACCCGTGGGACACCACCCGCTCCAGCGGCGGCTCCAGCGGCGGTGCCTCGGCGGCGGTGGCCGCCGGGCTGGCGGTGGCCGACCTGGGCAGCGACCTGGCCGGTTCGCTGCGGGTGCCGGCCGCCTGGTGCGGCCTGTTCGGGCACCGGCCCAGCAACGGGGTGGTCTCCAAGCTGGGCAACCTGCCCTGGCCGGACGGCGGCCTGCTCGAGCCCATGGTCTCGGCGATCGGACCGTTCACCCGGTCGGCCGCGGACACCGAGCTGTTCACCGAGGTGCTGATGGGCGCCGAGGGCCTGGAGGCCGTGGGCTGGCAGCTGCGGCTGCCGCCGTCCCGGGTCACGGCCCTGGCCGGCACCCGCGTCGCGGTGTGGACCGACGACCCCGCCTGCCCGGTCGACCCCGAGGTGCGGACGACGATCCGCGGCCTCGCCGACCGGCTGGCCGACGCCGGTGCCCGGGTCACCGAGCTGGTCGTGCCGCCGGTCGGCGGGGCCGAGGACCTGGCGCTGTACCAGCGGCTGCAGGCGGCGGAGGTCGTGCACGGCTTCTCCGCCGCTGACCTCGCGGACGCCCCCGAGCAGTACCACCAGACGGTATGGGCGGCGCTGCGCGACCTGGAGGCCCAGCGGGCGGCGACCGCGCGGTGGGCCGAGGTGTTCGGCGGGGTGGACGTCGTCCTGTGCCCGGCGGTGTCCCGGACGGCGACCGTCTACACGCCCGACCGGCACGCGCCGGAGCTGGTCGAGGTCGACGGCCGCCGGCTGCCGATCGACACGGTCTGCGACTGGGCCCGGCTGTCCAGCCTGGGTCGGCTGCCGGCCACCGTCGTCCCGCTGGGGCCCGGTGCCGACAGCGGGCTGCCGGTCGGGGCGCAGCTGCTGGGTGCCTACCTGGAGGACCGGACCCCGCTCGCCGTCGCCCGCCTCTCCGAGCAGGCCGGGCTGGTCAGCTTCCGAAGTCCGCTTTCCTGATGGTGGCGTGCACGCCCTTGACCACGTCGACGACCTGGCTGATCCGGAAGTCGGTGGCCGCCGACAGGTAGGCGTAGGCCAGCGAGGGGTCCATCCCGAACCGGGCCTGCAGCAGCGCCACGGCGGCCCGCACGCAGGCGGCCACCGCCAGGTCGAGGTCCTCGTCGAGCCCGGTCGGCACCAGGTGCTCGGTGGTCTCGGCCAGCGGACCGACCAGCTCGCCGAACCGGGTCAGCGCGTCCTCGCGCGGCACGACGTCGAACCGGACGGTGGCCCGCAGGCTCGCCTCCATCGCGGTCAGCGACACCTCGCCGTCGCCCTGTGCGAAGTGCGGATCACCGACGTAGGCCAGCGCGCCGTCGACCTGGACCGGCAGGTACAGCGTGCTGCCGGTGGTCAGCAGCGCGATGTCCAGGTTGCCGCCGTGCCGTCCCGGCGGCACCGAGTGCGGTCGCACCGACCCGGGGACGGCGACGCCCATGATCCCCAGGAACGGCCGCAGCGGGAACCGCACGGTGGCCGGTGCGCCGGGGGTCAGCGGCAGCAGCCCGTGCCCGCCGTCGTCCGAGACCGCGGCGAACGCGCTGAACACCGGAGCGCCGCCGAGCGGGTGCTCCCCGGCCAACGCCCCCTTGCCGTGCCGGTTGGAGATGACGCCGTAGGGCACCCGGGGCGTGGTGTCGAGCACCGTCATCGCGAGCAGGTCGCCGACCCGGGCGCCGTGCACCGCGACCGGGCGGCTGACCACGTGCGGGCCGTCCACGCCGAACCGGTGCGGGTGCGCGCTGGCGGCCAGGGCGACGGCGTCGTCCAGGACCTCGGTGACCCCGTGCCGGCCGAAGAAGGTGGCCGGGTCGCGGCCCTGGTCCTCCAGGATGCCCTCGTGGCTGACCGTGTCGAGGGTGACCGCCGTGCCGGGCTCGACGGTCAGCGCCGGTTCGTCGGTCGCGCACGGCAGGCGGCCCCACAGCACGTTGTCCGGGGTGGAGGGCAGGTAGGTCGCCGCGGCGACCGGACCGGACCCGGGCTGCAGCGCCGGCCTCACCCGGCTGCGACCTCGGCGGCCAGCCGGGCCATCCGCTCGTGCACCTGGTCGACGACCTCGTCGGCCTGCGGGTCGGTCAGCTCCGCGCCGTCGGCGACCATGCGGCCACCGACCCACACCGACCGCAGGTTCCTCAGCGAGCACGCCAGCACGTAGGTGCCCACGGCGTCCCAGACCGGCCCGGTGTCCGGACGGCGCGGGTCGACGACGCAGAAGTCGGCGAACCGGCCCACCCGCAGCGAGCCGACGTCGCCGTCCACGCCCAGGGCCTCGGCGCCGCCGCGGGTGTGCATCATCAGCACGTCGGCGACCGGGGCGGCCAGCGGGTCCTTGTACTGCGCGCGCAGCATCGCGATGCCGGTCCGCATGTTGTTCCACGGGTCGGCGACGTCGGTGCACGACTGGTCGTCCAGGCCCATGCCGACCCGCATGCCGGCCGCCCGCAGCTCGGGGATCGAGGCCACGCCGCTGGCCAGCCGGCCGTTGCTCATCGGCTGCCAGCTCATCCCGCAGCCCCCGGCCGCGGCGGCGGCGATGATCTCCGGCGTCGTCTGGATGAAGTGGCCGAACACCAGCTGCGGGGTCAGCGCCCCGGCCTCGGCGTACCAGGCGAACTTGGACCGCTGCAGGTCCAGCATCTCGGCGGTCTCCAGGAAGTGCGCCTGGTTGACCAGCCCGTACCGCCGCATCACCTCGACCTCCAGGGCCGCGGTGTCCGGGGTCGGCGCCCACTGCACCGCACCGCTGACCGCCACGCCGAGCAGCAGCGAGGGGTCGGCGTCCGCCGCGGCCGCGACGGTGTCCTCCACGTGCGCCAGGGCGTCGGCCCGCGGGACGTCGCCCTGGGCCAGCATCACCGAGTGCAGGCTGCGCAGGCCGGCGTCCAGCTTGGCCCGCAGCTGGGCCTCCTGCCGGGCCAGCGAGGGGATCCGGTCGCCGAAGCTGGCGATGGTCTTGTCGAACTGCAGGCCGCCGTCGGTGAAGTCGTAGGCGGTGGTGATGCCGTTGCGCAGGAAGTCCTGGGCGCCGTGCCGGGTGGACCAGTACATGTCCTCGGGCGTGGCCGGCATGACGTAGCGCAGCATCGCCTCGATCCAGCCGTACAGCGTCTCGTCCATGCCCAGGCCGCGGCTGCCCGAGGTGAACAGGTGGCTGTGGGCGCTGACGAACCCGGGTCCGACGAGCGTGCCGGTGGCGTCGAGGACCTGGTCGGCGGCGGCGAGCTGATCGGCGGTCGGCGTCCCCTCCTCGACGGCGGTCAGCCGGCCGTCGGCGCCGACGGCGAACCAGCCGACGAACGGGGCCGGCCGGTCGGGGTCGACGGTGAGCAGGGTGGCGCCGTGCACGAGCAGGGCGGTGGTCGGGCTGGTCATGCGGGGTCTCCCGGGGTCCACTGGCCGGTGACCAGTTCGGTGTACATGCGGCGCAGCAGCAGGCTGTTCTTGTCCGCCTTGGCGTGCGCGTTGAGGTGCTGGGCCAGCGGGAACCCGTCGGGCAGCCGGTCCAGCAGGGTCTTGTCCTCCAGCTCGACCTGGTGGTCGAAGGCACGGATGTCGGCGGCCGGGCGGTCGGCCTCGGTGTCGGTGCGCAGCACCACCTGGTGGATCACGCAGCTGCGGTCGTCGACCGGGGTGATGGCCTTGAGCATCACGTGCCCGAGCCCGTCGGGGTACCGGATCAGCAGGTGCATGGAGAAGGGCAGGTGCACCTGGCTCCAGGTGTGCCGCACCGTCGCGCCGGTCTCGCCCGGCCGGCCCTCGACCGGGACGTCGGTCCAGGTGATCAGCCCGTACGGGGTGCGCGCCACGTTCTGGTCGGTGAGCTCGGGGTTGTCCGGGTTGCCGAAGGAGTTCATGTGCACGAACGCCACGTGCCCGGGGTCGATGTTGTTCTCCACCAGGTGCATGGCGGTGCAGTCGAAGTCCCAGGACCCCTCGGGCACCCGCCGCCAGGCCGGGTCGTCCCACTCGGGCACCGCGGGGACGTCGGTGATCGGGCCGCCCTCGTCGGGTCCGGCCAGGCAGACCCAGACCAGGCCGTAGCGCTCGGTGCTGGCGACCATCGTGAGCCCGGACTTGGTGGGGTGCGGGGAGTCGGGGAACTGCGGGATCCGCCGGGTCGTGCCGTCGGCGTCCCACTCCCAGCCGTGGTAGGCGCAGACCAGGCGGCAGTCGGCCACCCAGCCCATCGACAGCGGGGCGTCCCGGTGCGCGCAGCGGTCGTGCGCCACGCTGACCGGCCCGGCCGGGTCGGGGCGCCACACCACGAGGTCGGTGCCGAGCACCTTGCGGTGCAGTGGGGCGGCGCCCCGTCGACCGGGTTCGGGCTCGGTGGTGACGTCGTCCACGGCGCACACCGCGTACCAGAACCGCCGGAAGACGGGGTGCTCGGACAGCACCAGGTGGTCGGGGCCGACGTGCCGGGTGGTGCGGGGTTCCTGCAAGGCGGTCATGGTCGTCCTGCTCGTGGCTGCGGGCCGCTCGCGCCGATCGCGCGGCCCCGGGGCCACCGTGCCGCCCGCGGGTTGCGGGGTCGTTTCAGGCCCGTTGCGCGTCCGCGAGGACGACGGCTGCCGCGTTGCGGCCCGACGCACCCCAGACCCCGGCACCGGGGAACGTGCCGGCGCCGGTGAGGAACAGCCCGCGCACCGGCGTCGCGTACCGGGTCAGCTCCCGGTCCCGGCCGACCAGGGCGGCCAGCGGTCCGCCGGAGAAGGACGGCGCCCACCCCCGCGGCATGCCCAGGTCGCGCTCGTAGTCCTCCGGGGTCACCACCCGCCAGCGCCGGACCCCGCCGGCGAACCCGGGCCCGACCTGGGCGGCCAGCAGGTCCAGCCAGCGCTGCGGCTCGGCCGAGCCCGCCCAGCCACCCGGCACGGCGTACGGCGTCCAGAGCACCTCCAGCGACAGCAGGTGGTCCGCGCCGACCCGCATCGTCGGGTCCAGCACCGACGGAGTGTTCACCAGCGCCATCGGCCGCGGTGCGACCACGCCGGTCGGCAGCGCGGCGTGCGCGGCCTCGACCGCGGCCAGGGACGGCGCGATCGTCGTCGTGGGCACGTGCGGGTCGAACGGCCCGACCCGCTCCTGCAGCCGCTGCACCTGCGGCAGCACCGGCAGGGTGCCGACGACGGCGTCGAGCTTGGACTCGTACCCGTCGGGCTGCCGATGCGCGGTCCACCGGGCGACCATCGACCCGGCGCCGGCGGGTGGGTGCGGCCCGAGCCAGTCCACGACCGTGGTCCGCGGGTCGACCGAGCTGACCACGACGTCGGCGGGCACCTCCTCGCCGTCGGACAGCAGGACCCCGCGGATCCGCGGCCGTCCACCAGCACCCGGGCGACCCGGGCGCCGGTGCGCACCCGGCCGCCCGCCGCCTCCAGCGCGGCCTGCAGCGCCGCGGGGAGCGCGCCGGACCCGCCGACCGGGCGACCGATGCCGACCAGGTGCCGCATCGCGATGCCGGTCGCGCCGAGGCCGGTGCCCGGGGTGGACGGCGCCACGCCCCACACGGCCGGCCCGGTGGTGAACGCCCCGGCGACCAGGAACGGGTCGGTGAGGTAGCGGCCCAGGACGTCGGCGACGCTGCGGCGGGACCAGTCCAGCAGGCGGGGGAGCGCCAGCGCCTTCCGGTCGGCGAGCTTCCGCAGCACCCGGCCGGGCGTCGGCGGCGTGGCGGTCAGCTCGACGAGCAGCCGGGCGACCGGGGTGGCGTCGGCCAGGTAGCGCCGGTAGCCGTCGACCTGGGTCGGGTGGGTGACCGCGAGGGCGGCCAGGGTGCGCTCGACATCGCGGAACTGGACGAACGCCGGGCCGGCCGCGTCGTCCCAGCCGACGTGCAGGGCCTGCGGGTCGACGTCGAGGTAGCGCAGCCCGTGCGCGGCCAGGTCCAGCTCGTCGGCGATGGCCGTCGTCCGCACCATCGTGTGGTCGCAGTTGCAGATGTTGACCCGGGCGCCGTCCAGCGCGTCGACGGTGGCCGCGCAGCCGCCGGTCGCCGACCCGGCCTCCAGCACGGTCACGTCGAGGCCGGCCCGGGCCAGGTAGGCCGCGCAGACCAGTCCGTTGTGCCCGCCCCCGACCACCACCACGCGCGTCATGCCCGGACTGTCCGTGCTGGGCGTGACGGAGGTGTTACGCCCGGCGCACCCGCCGGAAACGACCGCGGGCCACGCTGGTGGACCTCCCCGTCGGCCACCCTGTCGTCGGGTCCGAGGAAGGCACCACCATGCAGATCCCCGTCGTCGACGTCGCCCCCGCCCTGTCCGGGGGCGACCCCACCGCCGTCGTCGCGCAGCTCCGGCACGCGCTCACCGAGGTCGGCTTCCTCCAGGTCGTCGGGCATGGCCTGGACCCCGCCCTGGTCGACGCCGCCTACGCCGCGATGGACCAGATAGCCGCGCTGCCCGACGCCGAGCGCCGCGCGCTGGTCCGCCCCCGGGCCGGCTCCCGCGGGCTGTTCGAGGAGGTCGACGACCGCGGCCGGGTGCTCAACCGGGCACTCCAGTTCATCACCTACGACGACCTGGCCGCGGCCGAGGCCGACGACGCCGTGGGCGGTCACCCCGACTACTTCGTGCCCAACGTGTGGCCCGAGCAGCTGTCGGGCTTCCGGACCACCTGGAAGGCCTACGGGGACGCCGCCCGCACGGTGGCCCGCGAGCTCATGGGCCTGTTCGCACTGGCCCTGGACCTGCCGCGGGACTTCTTCGAGGAGCCCTTCAGCAAGGACGTCACGCTGTTCAGCGTCAACCTGTACCCGCCCCAGCCGGTGGACGAGGACTACTTCGAGGACGTGATCCTCAACCCGCACGCCGACTCCGGCGGGCTGACCGTGCTGCACCAGCGCGGCACCTACGAGGGCCTGCAGGTGCGGGAGGCCGGCGGCGGGTGGGTCACCGTGCCGCTGCGCGAGGACGCGTTCGTCATCAACATCGGCCACCTGATGTCCCGGTGGACCAACGGCCGGTTCCCCGCCACCGTGCACCGGGTCGTCGCCGGGCCGGACACCTCGGCGGAGCGGCAGTCGATCGCCATGTTCTTCCTGCCGAACGTGGACCAGGTCGTGTCGCCGGTGCCGACCACGGTGGGCGCGGAGGGTCCGCGGTTCGCCCCGATCAGCGCCTACGACTGGCAGCAGCAGTTCATGCGGGAGGTCGTGCTGGTCAACACCTACGCCGAGCCCGAGCCGGTGGCCTGACGCGTCCACCACCCCGGCATGGGAGCCCATGCACCCGGTTGTGGGCCCCGGGGGTGGGTGCATGGGTTCCCGTGCCGGGGGTCAGCGGCGGCGGGCGGCCAGCAGCGTGGTCAGCGCGCGGACGACGCCGGACTCCTCGCGGGTGACCAGCCGGCCGTCCCGGACCACCACCCGGCCACCGGCCACCACGTGCTTCGGGCGCCGTCCGGGCGACGCCCACAGCAGGCCGGCGACCGGGTCGGCGACGCCGGCGTCGGCGACCCCGGTGACGTCCCAGCACACCAGGTCCGCCCGCGCGCCGACGTCCAGGCGACCCAGGTCCGGCCGGCCCAGCCCGTCGGCGGACCCGGTGGTCGCCCAGCCGAGCACCTCCCGCGCGGTCACCGGTCGGCCCACCAGCGGGGCGACCTGCATCGCCAGCCGGGCGTCGGCCAGCAGGTGCCCGGCGTCGTTGGACCCGCCGCCGCTGGTGCCCAGCCCGACCACCACCCCGGCGTCGGCCAGCTCGGCCATCGGCGCGATGCCCCACCCCATCGGCAGGTCGCAGCCCGGGGCATGGGTGGCGGTCACCCCGGACCCGGTGACCAGGGCGACCTCGGCCGGGGTCAGCTCGCACAGGTGGGCCAGCGTGACGTCGGGGGCCAGCCAGCCCCACTCGTCCAGCAGCTCCAGCGGACGGCGGCCGTACCGCTCCACCGCGATCGCCACGTCGACCTGCTCGTTGGCCTGGGTGCGCCGGCGCAGGCCACGGGCGGCGGCGACCTCGGCCATCAGCGCGAACGTCTCGGGGGAGTCCGAGTGCACGCCGGCCGGGCCGACGGCGACCTGCAGCACGCCGTCGTCGGTCACCCCGCCGTGCGGCACCAGGGCCGCGGCGATCGCGTCGGCGGAGGCGGCCGCGGTGGCCGCGTCGTCCCGGGCGCTGCCGCGGACGAACACCACCCGGGCACCGAGCTCGCGGGCGGCGGTCGCCGTGGCCGAGGCGATGCCCACCCCGCCGTCGGTCAGCGTCGGCCAGGTCAGGTGGTGGTCGGCGACGGTGGTCACGCCGCACAGCAGCGCCTCGGCCAGCCCGGCCGACGCCGCGGCGTGCGCCAGCTCGGCGTCTACCCCGACCGCTCCGTAGGCGGCGGCCATCGTCGGCAGCCACTGCGCCATCGGCACGCCCCGGGTGCCCGGCAGCGTCCGGAACGCCGTCTGCAGCAGGTGGTGGTGGGCGTTGACCAGACCCGGGGTGACCACGCAGCCCGACGCGTCGAGCACCTCGCCGCCGGACGCCGTCCCTAACCTGCCGTCGTCCGCGCAGGTGATGTCCCCGGTCCCGGCCCGGCCCAGCACGGCCACGGCACCCCGCACGGTCAGCATGCGACGACCCTCGCAGCTGTGTGTTCCGGCCAGGTGACGGCTGGAACGCGGCCGTCACCGGCGCGCAACGAGCCGCCCCTAGCGTCCCGGCTCGTGACCGCCCGACTGCTCACCGAGCTCTCCGCCCCCGCCATCGCCGACGCCCTCGGCCCGGACTCGGTGCTGGTGCTGCCGACCGGCGCGATCGAGCAGCACGGTCCGCACCTGCCGGTCGCCACCGACCTGATCACCGCGAAGAGCATGGCCGAGCTGGCGGTCGCCGAGTTCGGCGAGGAGCTGGACCTCTGGCTGCTGCCGCCGCTGGCCTACACCAAGAGCAACGAGCACCACTGGAGCTGCGGCACCTTCTGGCTGTCGGCGCAGACGCTGCTCAGCGTGCTGCACGACCTGGGCGCCTCGATGACCAAGACCCCGGCCCGCCGGCTGGCCTTCCTCAACGGGCACGGCGGCAACTCCGCGCTGCTCCAGGTCGCCGCCCGGGACCTGCGGATCGCCCACGGCCTGCGCACCTTCACCCTGCACCCGTCGCTGCCCGCCGACCACGGCGGCAAGAGCCCGAAGAGCGAGCTCGGCCTGGGCATCCACGGCGGCCACGAGGAGACCTCGCTGATGCTGCACCTGCGCCCCGAGCTGGTGGACATGGACAAGGCGCAGCGCTGGGTGCCCGAGCAGCTCACCGAGTACCGGCACGTGCGATTCGGCGGCTCGGTGAGCTTCGGCTGGACGTCGGACGACTTCGGCCCGGACGGCGTGATCGGTGACGCGAGCACCGCTACCGCCGAGCACGGGAAGGAGAAGGCCGAGGCGATGCTGGCCTACCTCGGCGAGGCGTTCGCGGAGGTCGCGTCCTTCGACCCCGGTCCCCGCGCGTGAGGCTCGCCGGCAAGCGGGTCGTCGTCACCGGCGGGGCCCGCGGGATCGGCGCGGCGATGGTGCGCACCTTCGCCGCCGAGGGTGCGGTCGTCGCGGTGCTGGACCGGCTGGCCGAGGAGGCCGGCAAGCTCGCCGCCGAGGTCGGCGGGCACGCCGTCGAGGTCGACCTGGCCGACGTGGCGGCGACCCGGCAGGCCACCACGACGGCGATCGACGCCCTCGGCGGGATCGACGTGCTGGTCAACAACGCCGGCATCCTGCGCTTCGCCTCGCTGCTGGACCTGGAGCCGCACGAGTGGGACGAGGTCTTCGCCGTCAACGTCCGCGCGATGCTGGTGACCACCCAGGTCGCGGTCACCGCGATGGTCGCCCAGCGGGCACCGTCCTTCCCGGGCGAGGTGGTCGGCAAGGTGGTCAACACCGCCTCGATGGGCGGCAAGGCCGGCGGCGCCGGGCAGGCGCACTACGCCGCGTCCAAGGCCGCCGTCATCGGCCTGACCCGGGCCACCGCCGAGGAGCTGGGTCCCCTGGGCATCACCGCGACCTGCCTGTGCCCGGGGTACGTGCTCACCGAGATGGGCGCCGGCACCCGGACGGCGGCCGACGTCGCCCGGTGGGCCACCAAGTCACCGCTGGGTCGGCTCGGCGAACCGGAGGACGTCGCCCGGGTCGCGCTGTTCCTGGCGTCGTCGGACTCCGACTACCTGACCGGCGACGCGCTCAACGTGGCCGGCGGGATGGTGACCCACTGACCCGCAACGCCTGGGGGTTGTCCCGGGACGCCGTCGACCTGCGCCGCCCGGTGCTCGAGCCGCGCCCGGTCGAGGTGGCCGCGCTGCCGCAGCAGCTGACCCTGGACCTGTCCCGGACCGCCGTCGTGGCGGTCGACCTGCAGAACGACTTCTGCCACCCCGACGGCTGGCTGGCCTCGATCGGCGTCGACGTCTCCGGGGCGGCCGGGCCGATCGGTGCGCTGGCCGCGACGCTGCCGGCGCTGCGGGCGGCCGGGGTCCCCGTGGTCTGGGTGACCTGGGGCAACCGGCCCGACCGGGCGAACCTGCCGCCGGGCGTGCGGCACGTCTACGACCCCGACGGCGCCTCCACCGGCATCGGCGACCCGCTGCCCGGTGGCTCGCACGTCCTCGAGCTGGGCTCGTGGTCGGCGGGGCTGGTCGACGAGCTCGTGCCCGAGCCGGCCGACCTGCAGGTCGCCAAGTACCGGATGAGCGGCTTCCCGGACACCCCGCTGGACTCGGTGCTGCGCAACCTGCGGGTGGACACCCTCCTGTTCGCCGGGGTGAACACCGACCAGTGCGTGCTGGCCACGCTCACCGACGCCGCGAACCTCGGTTACGACGTCGTCCTGGTGGAGGACCTCTGCGGCACGACCTCACCCGACTTCTGCACCGCCGCGACGCTCTACAACGTGCGGCAGTGCTTCGGCTTCACCACCACCTCGGCCGAGCTGCTCGCCGGCCTGCACCCCTAGGAGGACCCGTGGCCCTGGCCCCCGTCGTCAAGTCCCTGGCCGACATCACCCCGCACTACATCGGGGACAACCGCACCGTCCGGCTGGCCGTGCTGTCCGGCCCCGCCGACGGTTCGGGCACCACCGTGGTGCTGGAGATCTGGGAGCCCGGCGGTTCCCAGCCGGACAACTCGCACGAGGAGTCGACCGAGACGTTCGTGGTGCTGCGCGGCACGGCGCGGGCGCACAGCGACGAGCACGTCGCGGACCTCGGCCCCGGTGACGTCATCGTGCTGCCGGCGACCTCGGTGCACCACATCGTGAACTCCTCGGTCACCGAGCGGCTCTACACGCTGACCGTGATGGAGAACGACGGCGGCTTCGCCGACCTGATCCTCACCGGCCCGGAGGCGTTCCTGGACGCCGCGGACGCCGCGGTGCTCGGCACCGTCCTGACCGCGGCGTGACCCTCGCCGACGTCGGGGGCTGGGAGGTCGAGGACGAGGTCCGGGCCGCGGTCGCCCGGTACGAGGCCGCGCTGGCCGCCGACGACCTCGCCGAGCTCGACGCGCTGTTCGCCCCGGGGAGCACGACGCTGCGGGCCGACGCCGGGGAAGTGGTCGTCTCCCACGCCGCGATCAGCGACTTCCGGCGGGGCCGCGGCGGCGCACCGGCCCGCACGGTGACCGCGCTGCACGTGATCGTGCACACCGCGGGGCTGGCCACCGCGGTCGCGGAGACGCTGCGCCCGGACGGCACCCGCGGTCTGCAGACCCAGGTGTGGGAGCAGGGGGCCGCGGGCTGGCAGGTCCGGGTGGCGCACGTCAGCTCGGGCGCCGCGCCCTCCGCGCCCGCGCCCTCGACCCGGACGGCGGCCGACGCCGCGCTGGAGCGGGCCGACCCGGCGACCTGGCGGGTGGTGGGCTCGCCGCTGGTGGCCCCGACCTCGACCGGTCCGCTGGACGGGGTCTCGGTCGCGGTCAAGGACCTGCTGGACGTCGCCGGGCACCCGGTCGGCGCCGGCAACCCGGTGCGGTTGGCCCAGGCCGAGCCCTCCGCGGCGCACGCCCCGGTGCTGGCGCAGCTGCTGGCCGCCGGGGCGCACGTGCGGGGCATCGCGCGGACCGACGAGCTGGCCTACAGCCTGTCGGGCACCAACGTGCACCACGGCAGCCCGGCCAACCCGTGGGGCGCCGGGCTGGTGGTCGGCGGGTCCACCAACGGACCGGCGTCCGCGGTCGCCCGGGGGACGGCAGACCTCGGCCTGGGCACGGACACCGCCGGGTCCATCCGGGTGCCGGCGTCCTACTGCGGGCTGCACGGGCTGCGGCCCACCCACGGTGTGCTCCCGCTGGACGGCGTGCTGCCGCTGGCACCGGCCTTCGACACGGTGGGCTGGCTGACCCGGGACGCCGGCCTGCTCCACCGGGTGGCGTCGGCCCTGCTGCCGGGGTCCGCCCCGATCACCTCGCTGGTGCTGGCCACGGACCTGGTGGCGCTGGCGGACCCGGCGGTGGCTACGGCGCTGACCGCTGCTGCTGGCGATCTGGCCGCCGTCTCAGGGCTGTCCATGACGCGCGAGGACCTGCTGACGCCGGAGGAGCACGAGCGGTGGTTCACCGCGTTCCGGACGGTGCAGGGCGCGCAGGCGTGGGCGGCGCACGGGGCGTGGATCCAGGCCAACCCGGGGGTGCTGGGGCCGGGGATCGCGCAGCGGTTCGCCGACGGGTCCCTGGTCTCGCCGGACGCGCTGGCCGAGGCGACCGCGGTGCTCGCCGCCGGCCGGGCCGCACTGCGGGCCCGGGTGGGGGAGGGGACGGCGGTGCTGCTGCCGCCGGCCAGCTCGACCGCGCCGCCGGTGTCCGCGCCGGCCGAGCGGAAGGCGGTCTACCGGGCGGCGACGCTGCGGCTGACCTGCCTGGCCGGGGTCGGCGGGCTGCCCTCGGCGGTGGCCCCGGCGGCGCTGGTCGACGGGTTGCCGGTCGGGCTGGCGGCGCTGGGCGCCCCGGGCGCCGACAGCGCGCTCACCGGGCTGCTGGCCGGGTGGGACCGGCGGCTCGCCCCGCCCGCCTGAGCTCTGGTGCGCCCGGCAGGAATCGAACCTGCGACCAAGGGATTAGAAGGCCCCTGCTCTATCCGCTGAGCTACGGGCGCTCGGCGGCGCCGATCATCCCATCCGCCGTAGCCGGTGCGGGCGCGACGTGCTCCCCGCCGTCCACATCCGGGGTGCCCGTCCACAGATGGATCGGGTCCGGCCCAGGGAGGCCCGTCCGGACCCAGGGTCGTGGGCAGCCGGCGGCCGTCGCCGGTGACACCTCCCGGAGGACACCATGAGCCAGAGCCAGATCACCGTCGTCGGCAACGTCGTCGACTCACCCGTCCGCCGCCGCGCCGGGTCCGGTGAGGTCACCAAGTTCCGGATGGCCGCCACCGACCGCTACTTCGACTCGGCCGCCGGCCAGTGGGTCGACGGGGACACCTTCTACGTCGACGTCGACGCCTGGAACGCCCTGGGCGCGAGCATCTCGTCCTGCGTCGTCAAGGGCGACCCGGTCGTCGTCACCGGCAAGATCGCCACCTCGGAGTACGAGGTGGACGGGGCCAAGCGCAGCCGTCCGGTGATCAAGGCGGCCGCGGTGGGGCACGACCTGAGCCGCGGCAGCGCGGTCTTCAAGCGCACCCCGCGGACCGTCGTCGACACCGCACCGGCCGTCGAGGACCCGGGGTACGTGCACACCGAGGACGGCGAGACGGTCGACGCCCGCACCGGCGAGCTGGCCGACGCGGTCGCGGCCCCGTTCTGAGGCGGGTGCCGGGGCCGGGCGCGATCCCGGTCCCGGCGCCACCGGGGTTGCCCGGGGCTGGGAGACTGGGGGACGGCGCGCCGTGCCGACCAGTGGGTCGCCCGCGCCATCCGGACCAGCACGATCCCCGAACCGACGGAAGGCTCCCGTGGCCCAGTACATCTACTCCATGGTGCGCGCGCGCAAGGCGCACGGCGACAAGGTCATCCTCGACGACGTCACGCTCGCGTTCCTGCCCGGCGCCAAGATCGGCGTCGTCGGCCCCAACGGCGCCGGCAAGTCGACCGTCCTGAAGATCATGGCCGGCCTGGAGCACGCCTCCAACGGCGACACCACGCTGGCCCCCGACGCGACCGTCGGCATGCTCCAGCAGGAGCCGCCGCTCAACGAGGACCTCGACGTGCGCGGCAACGTCGAGGAGGCCGTCAAGGAGCTGCGCGGCGCGCTGACCCGCTTCGAGGAGGTCAGCGCGGCGATGGGCGAGCCCGACGCCGACTTCGACTCGCTGCTCACCGAGCAGGGCGAGCTCATGGAGGTCATCGAGAACGGTGACGGCTGGGAGCTCGACAACCGCATCGAGCAGGCGATGGACGCGCTGCGCTGCCCGCCCGGCGACGCCGACGTCCGCGTCCTGTCCGGTGGTGAGCGGCGCCGCGTCGCGCTGTGCAAGCTCCTGCTCGAGGCGCCGGACCTGCTGCTGCTCGACGAGCCCACCAACCACCTGGACGCCGAGTCCGTGGCCTGGCTGGAGGCGCACCTGGAGAAGTACGCCGGCACCGTCGTCGCCGTGACCCACGACCGGTACTTCCTGGACAACGTGGCGCAGTGGATCCTCGAGCTCGACCGCGGCCGGGCCTACCCCTACGAGGGCAACTACTCCACCTACCTGGAGACCAAGGCCGCCCGCCTGAAGGTCGAGGGCGCCAAGGACGCCAAGCGCGCCAAGCGCCTCAAGGACGAGCTGGAGTGGGTGCGCTCGGGCGCCAAGGCCCGCCAGGCCAAGAGCAAGGCCCGCCTGGCCCGCTACGAGGAGATGGCCGCGGAGGCCGACAAGTTCCGCAAGCTCGACTTCGAGGAGATCCAGATCCCGCCGGGCCCGCGGCTGGGCAGCGTGGTCATCGAGACCGACAAGCTGGTCAAGGGCTTCGGCGACCGCGTGCTCATCGACGGGTTGTCGTTCTCGCTGCCGCGCAACGGCATCGTGGGCATCGTCGGCCCCAACGGCGTCGGCAAGACCACCCTGTTCAAGATGCTCGTCGACCAGGAGACCCCCGACGGCGGCGACATCAAGATCGGCGAGACGGTCAAGATCGCCTACGTCGAGCAGAACCGCAGCGGCATCGACCCGACCAAGAGCCTGTGGGAGGTCGTCTCCGACGGCCTGGACCACATCAAGGTCGGCAACGTGGAGATGCCCTCGCGGGCCTACGTCTCCGCGTTCGGGTTCAAGGGCCACGACCAGCAGAAGAAGGCCGGCGTGCTCTCCGGTGGTGAGCGCAACCGGCTGAACCTGGCGCTGACCCTCAAGCAGGGCGGCAACCTGCTGCTGCTCGACGAGCCCACCAACGACCTGGACACCGAGACGCTCACCAGCCTGGAGAGCGCCCTGCTGGAGTTCCCCGGCTGCGCCGTGGTGGTCAGCCACGACCGGTGGTTCCTGGACCGGGTGGCCACCCACATCCTCGCCTACGAGGGTGACTCGAAGTGGTTCTGGTTCGAGGGCAACTTCGACGACTACGAGAAGAACAAGATCGAGCGGCTCGGCGCCGACGCGGCCCGTCCGCACCGCGCGACCTACCGCAAGCTCTCGCGCGACTAGCAGCTGCAGCGGGTCACCCGGCGGTCATCGGGTCGCGTCACGACGCGACCCGATGACGGTGGGGTGACCCGCTGCCGTCGTCACGCGCGCCAGGCGGCGACGAAG
This sequence comes from Klenkia terrae, assembly GCF_037083865.1. Classification (NCBI taxonomy): domain Bacteria; kingdom Bacillati; phylum Actinomycetota; class Actinomycetes; order Geodermatophilales; family Geodermatophilaceae; genus Klenkia; species Klenkia terrae. Next base: position 26,174 of record NZ_JBAPLV010000008.1, read on the forward strand.
CGGCGCTGGGCGGGTGTCTCCACCGCCCGGCGCCGGTAGTGCGTGCGCACCCAGGCCACCGCGTCGGCGGCGGGCACCCCGTCCAGGACGGCGAGGCAGGCCAGCGCCGTCCCGGTCCGGCCGTTGCCCCCGCCGCAGGCCAGCTCCACCCGCTCGGTGCCGGCCCGCACCAGCAGCTCGTCCAGCGCCGCCCGCAGGTCACCGCGCGGCAGCCGGAAGTCCGGCCAGGGCACCCAGCGGTGCGGCCACGCCGTCGGCCGGTCCCGACCCAGCAGCACCAGGCCGAAGTCCGGGTCGGGCAGGTCCTGGCGCAGCCCGCGACCGCGCACCCGCCGGCCCGAGGGCAGCTCCACGAGACCGGGGTCGCCCGCCGTCCAGGTCACCGCCTCACCGTAGGACGCCGCCGTACGGCAGGGTGTCCCCTCGTGAGGTTCTCGGTGCAGGTCCCGATGCGCTGGTCGGACATGGACGCCTACCAGCACGTCAACAACGTCGCGTTCCTCGGCTACTTCGAGACCGCGCGCGTGGCGCTGTTCTTCGACCAGCCCACCCACGACGCCGAGACCGGCATGCGCCGCGGCCTGGTCGTGCACTCCCACCAGGTGCAGTACCGCCGGCCAGTCGTCTACGACGCCGAACCGCTGACCGTCGACATCTGGCTCTCCACCGTCCGGGCCGCATCCCTGACCTGCCACTACGAGCTCTTCGACCACGGCACGCTGGCCGTCACCGGCAGCACCGTCCTGGTGCCCTTCGACTTCGCGCTGAACCGGCCCCGGCGGATCACCGCCGAGGAGAAGATCTGGGTGCAGCAGTGGCTGGACGAGCCGGCGGCGGGATGACCTCCCCGGTCGACGTGCTGGGGGCTCCCGACCCGGTCGGTGCGGTGCTGACCGCGCACACCGCGGGGACGCCGATCGCCGTCCGCACCTCGGGCACGACCTCGAGTCCCCGCCTGGTCGTGCGCAGCACCGCGTCCTGGGTCGGCTCCTTCCCGGCGGTCACCGCGCTGACCGGGCTGGACGCCGGGTCCCGGCTGTGGCTGCCCGGTCCGCTGCACGCCTCGATGAACCTGTTCGCCGCCGTCCACGCCCGGTCGGTCGGTGCCGAGGTGCTGGACCGGCCCGACGGCGCCGGCCACGCCGTCCTCACCCCTGCTGCCCTGGCCGGCGCACTCGCCGACGGCACGCCGCTGGCGGGGGTGCACCTGGTGGTGGCCGGCGACCGGCTGCCCCGGGCGCTGGCCGACCGCGCGGTCGCCGCCGGGGCCCGGACGGCGCACTACTACGGGGCCGCCGAGCTGTCCTTCCTCGCCTGGGGCACCGCCGAGGACGACCTGCGCGCCTTCCCGGGCGTCGAGCTGGCGCTCCGCGACGGCGTCGTGTGGGCCCGGTCGCCCTACGCGTCGACCGGGTACGCCGCCGGCCAGGACGGGCCGCTGCGCACCGCACCGGACGGCTGGGCCACCGTGGGCGACCGCGGGACGCTGACCGCGGACGGCGTCCTGCTGGTCGCCGGGCGCGGCACGGACGCGGTCACCACGGCCGGCGCGACCGTGCTGGTGGCCGAGGTCGAGCAGGCGCTGCGCCGGGCCGGCAGCGGCGACGTGGTGGTGGTCGGGGTGCCGCACCCCCGGCTCGGCCAGCTGGTGGCCGCGGTCGGGACGGACCCGGTCGCCCTGGCCGCCGCCCGGGCCGGCGCGTCCGAGCTCACCGCCGCGCAGCGCCCCCGCCTGTGGCTGCACCTCGAGCGGTGGCCGCTGACTTCCGCCGGCAAGGTCGACCGCGCCGCCGTGGCCGAGCTCGCTACGGCCGGCCACCTCGCCCACCTGCCGGCAGCCGTCGCATGACGCCCAGGACCCACTCCGGGCCCCGAACGGGTCCCAGCCGTCACCTGACGCCCGCCGGGGCGTCGATCGACGGCAGCCGACCAGATCCCACCTCGAGTGGTCGACCAGCGTCGATCGACGCCCGTGGCGGGCGGCCGTGAGCGGCGAACCCGTCGTCGTCGCTGCGCTGCGGAGCGCGATCGGCACCGCCGGGCGGTCGTTCGCCGACGTGCCGGCCGCCGACCTGGCCGCGCCCGTGCTGGCCGCGGTCGCGGCAGCGGTCCCGCAGCCGCCGCAGGAGGTGCTGCTGGGCAACTGCACCGGACCCGGCGGCGACCTCGCCCGGGTCGCCGCGCTGACCGCCGGGCTGCCGGTCGGGGTGCCCGCGCTGACCGTGGACCGGCAGTGCGCCAGCGGGCTGGCCGCCGTAGTCCTGGGTGCTCGCCTGCTCGCCACCGAGCCCGGGCTGGTGCTGGCCGGCGGGGTCGAGTCGGCGTCCACCTCGCCGCGGCCGGGTCGGGCCGCCTTCGCCCCCGCCGAGCTCGGCGACCCCGACATGGGTCCGGCCGCCGATGCGCTGGCCCTCCGGCACGGCATCACCCGGGCGCAGCAGGACGCCTACGCCGCGCGCTCCCACGCCCGGGCCCACGCGGCGCAGCAGGCCGGGGCCTTCGACGCCGAGGTCGTACCGGTCCGCGGCGTGGTCCGCGACGACCGACCGCGCCCCGGGCTCACCGAGCAGCGGCTGGCGCGGCTGCGCCCGGCCTGGGGCGGCACCGGCACCGCCGGCAACTCCTGCGGGGTCAACGACGGCGCGGCGGTGGTCGGCCTGGTCGACGGGGACACCCACGCCCGGCTCGGCGTCCCCGGGCTGCGGGTGCTGGCCACCGCGACCGCCGGCGCGGACCCCGCGCTGCCCGGCGCCTCGCTGGTGCCCGCCGTCGCGACGGCGCTGGACCGGGCTGGCCTCGGGCTGGCCGACCTGGACGTCGTCGAGCTCAACGAGGCCTTCGCCGGCCAGGTGCTGGCCTGCTGCGCGCTGCTGGACCTGGACCCCGCCCGGGTCTGCCCGCAGGGCGGTGCGATCGCGCTGGGGCACCCGTGGGGAGCGTCCGGCGCCGTCCTCGTCGTCCGGTTGTTCAGCCAGCTGGTCCGGGCCGGGGGAGGGCGGTACGGGCTGGCCGCCGTCGCGGCCGGGGGCGGCCAGGGCGTGGCCGTGGTCGTGGAGGCGGTGCGCTGAGCTCAGGCGGTGTCGGCGCCGCGGGCGTCCAGGGCCTCGCCGACGGTGTGCGCCAGCTGCAGCACCGAGACCAGCAGCGGCACCACCAGCAGGACCAGCGCCCGGGGCCCGCGCACCCGACCGCCGCGGGCGGCCTGCGCCTCCCGGATCCGGTCGGCCCGCTCGGCCACCAGCGGGACGAACCGCAGCGCCATCGCCACGGCCAGCCCGATCCGCGCCGGCCGGACGCCGACCAGCCGCAGCGGGGCGCACAGCCGCTCGACCACGGCGACCAGCGCGGTCACCCGGGTGGTCGCGGTGACCACCGCGGCCGCCAGCACCAGGGCCACCAGCCGGACGGCGGTGGTCAGCCCGGTGAGCAGGTCGGTCGCCAGGGCGTGGAAGACCAGGATGGCCACCGCCCAGACCGCGACCACCCGCACCTGGCGGACCAGCAGCCGTCCCGGCAGGCGGGCCACCACCAGCCCGACGAGGACGACGCCCACGAGCACCCCTGCCGCCACCGGCAGGGTGGGGACGACGAAGACCACGACGCCCAGCACCAGCAGCGCCAGCAGCTTGACCCCGGCCGGCGTCCGGTGCACCGGGCTCGGGCCGGGGACGTAGAGGGCCAGCGTCACCGGTCGGCCACCAGCGCGCGGTAGGCCGCCACCGCCGGTGCGGGCCGGTCGTCGGCGACCACCCGACCGCCGTCGACGACGAGGACGCGGTCGAACCCGTCCAGCAGGGCCAGGTCGTGGGTGACCACGACGACCGCCTGCTCCAGGCCCTCGACCAGCCGGGCGATCCGGCGGGTGTTCACCAGGTCCAGCAGCGTGGTCGGCTCGTCGAATACGATCCGGGCCGGCCGCATGACCAGCACGCCGGCGATCGCCAGCAGCTGCTTCTGCCCGCCGGACAGCAGGTGGGCCGGGTGGTCGGCGTGCCCGGCCAGCCCGTAGCGGTCCAGCACCTCGGCCACCCGCTCGGCGCGCTCGGCCGCGGGCACGCCCTGGTTCTCCAGCCCGTACCCGACGTCCTCGGCGACCGTGGGGTGCACGATCTGGGCGTCGGGGTCCTGGAAGACGAAGCCGACCCGCCGGCGCACCTCGCGGGCCGCGGTCGCGGTGTCCAGCCCGTCGACCAGCACGCTGCCGACGGCGGGGACGACCAGGCCGTTGAGCAGCCGGGCGAACGTCGACTTGCCCGACCCGTTGGTCCCCACCACCCCGATCCGCTGCTCGGTGAGCCGCAGGTCCAGGCCGGTGAGCACGGTCCGCTCGCCGTAGGTGTGGCCGACCCCCTGGAGCTCGATGCCGCGGGACGGGTCGGCCACCGCGGCCGCGGCAGCGGGCCCGCGCCGCAGCCTCACGGGGTCGCGGCTGCCCGCCGGGGCCGCTCGATCACCGGGTAGGCGCGCCGCACGGCCACCGCGAGCACCGCCGCGACCACGGCCTTCACCAGGTCGCCGGGCACGAACACCAGGCTGCCGGTGGCCGCCGCGGCCAGCGAGGTGTCGGCGTACAGGCTGATGAACGGGATGCCGATCGCGTAGACCACCCCGATGCCCCCGACCACCGTGGCCAGCAGGGCGGTGGCCACGTTCAGCCGTCGCCAGAGCAGCTCGACCAGCAGGCCGGTGACGAAGGCCGCGACCGGCCACGAGTAGAGGAACCCGGCGCTGGGGCCGACGAAGACCGACAGCCCGCCGCGCCCGCCCGACAGCACCGGCAGCCCGACGGCGACCAGCACCAGGAACAGCAGCAGGGCCAGGAACCCGCGCTTGGCGCCCAGCACGGCCCCGGCCAGCATCACGCCGAGCGTCTGGGCGGTGATGGGGACGGGGAGCGCGGCCACCGGGATCGCCGGCAGCAGCCCGAGCGCCGCGGTGAGGGCGGCGAACAGGGCGACGTAGGCCAGGTCGCGGGTCTTCATGGGGTCCTCCGGCAGGCACGGGGTGTCGACCGCGGAAGGTATCCGGTGGGTGCCCGGCGGCCGGGCGGGGGGCCTGGCGGACGGCTGAGCTGCAGTGACGGAGCCGGGTTGCCCGGCTGCTGAGGGTGAGGTTGGCTGGGGGCACGGGGTCCGCGACGAAACGGCGAAGGAATGGCATCCGGAAGGTGGTCCTCGTGGTGGCAGCGCCTGCTGTCGGCACCCGCGGAGCCCGAGCGCGTGGTCCGCCCCCCACCGGGCGACACGGCCCTGGGCCCGGAGCCGGAGGAGAGACCGGCACCGCAGGACGCCGTCCCGACGCCGAGGAGCGCATCCCCGGCCGCCCCCCGCGGTGCACCACCGCACGGCGGTGACACGACCGCACCACCCCCCGCAGACACGACAGGAGTTCCACCCATGGCTCAGCTCGACAGCGTCATCGCCTCACTGCTGGAGATCGAGGGTGCCAACGGTGCCGCGATCGTCGACATCGACAGCGGCATGGCCCTCGCGGCCGGCGGCAGCCCCGGCTTCGACCTCAACGTCGCCGCGGCCGGCAACTCCAACGTCGTGCGGGCCAAGCTCCGCACGATCAACGACCTCGAGCTGGACGACGAGATCGAGGACATCCTCATCACGCTCAAGGGCCAGTACCACCTGATCAACGTGCTCAAGGGCTCCGGCAACACCGGGCTGCTCATCTACCTGGTGCTCAACCGCAGCACGGCGAACCTGGCCCTGGCCCGCCACAAGCTCCGCTCGGTCGCCGGCACCGTCAGCGTCTGACCCGCCGCCCCCTGGCGCAGCGTCGATCAGGGGAGTGCCGCGACGTCCGTCCTCCTGCACCAGATCTGGTGCAGGAGGACGGACTTCCGTGCACCCCCCCTGATCGAAGCTGAGGGGCCGGGAGGGCTCAGGCGGCGGCGAGGATGCGGGCGCGGACGTCGACCGCGGACATCTCGTGGGTGTCCAGCCACTCGTCCACCCGGCCGTCGGTGACCACGCCGATGCGGTCGCAGCACTCGGTCAGCTCGTCGGGGTCGACCGACACGACGACCACCGAGCGGCCGTGCGCCGTCGCCTCGTCCAGCAGGGTGCGGACCTCGCGCCGGGACCGGGCGTCCAGGCCGCGGGTGGGTTCGTGCACCACGACCACGTCGCTGGGGTGCGCGGCCAGCCACCGGGCCAGGGCCAGCTTGTGCTGGTCGCCGCCGGACAGCGCACCGAAGACGGTCTTGATGCTCAGCGTCGCCACGTTCATCCGGTGCACGGTGTCGATCACCCCGCGCAGGCTGGCGATCTCCGAGCGGAGGTCGGAGGGCCGGCCCCACTCCTCGTCGGTCAGCGTGCGGGCGATGGTGGCGCCCGGGTCGACCCCGTAGGCGTCGTCGTCGGGCCGGTAGGCGTCCAGCCGCAGCGCGGCCGAGCCGGTCGAGGACGGCACCGGGCGGTCCTCCCCGTGCAGGGTGACGGCGTCGCACTGCGCCGGGATCTCCCCGGTCAGGGCACCGGCGATCTCGCGCAGGCCCGAGCGCCGGCGCCCGGTCAGCCCCAGCACCTCTCCGCGCCGCACGCGCAGGTCCACACCGGTGGTCGCGCCGGGGACGCGCAGGTTGCGCACCTCCAGGGCGACGTCGGCCGAGGGCTGCGGGCGGGTCGTGGTGACCGGGACGTCGTCGGGGGCGGTGCGGGCCACCGGGATCCGCACGGGCGGTGCGGACGCGGTGGACCGGGGCAGGGCGCCGTCCAGCGTCGCCACCACCAGCCGGGCCGGGTCGAGCTCGGACGCGGGGGCGTCCAGGGCGATCCGGCCGTCCCGCAGCACGAGCACCCGGTCGACCACCTCGAGCATCTCCGGCAGCCGGTGGCTGATGTAGAGGACGCCGCGGCCCTCGCTGCGCAGCCGGCGGGCGACCGCGTGCAGGCCCGCGACCTCGGCGGGGGTCAGCGACGCCGACACCTCGTCCATCACGATCAGCTTGGTGTCCTCGGCGAGCACCCGGGCGGCCTCGACGAGACCGTGCACGAACCGCGGGATGTCGGCCACGAGTGCGTCGGGGTCCAGGTCGAGCCCGATCTCGGCCAGCACCGCCCGGGCCCGCGCACGGACCCGGGCCTCGGGTGCGTCGGCCAGCGGGGTGCCGCGCAGGACGGCCCGGGCCACGGTCAACCGGGGGTCGATCCGGATGAGCTGCTCGACCACCCCGACCCCGAGGTGCCGGGCGTCCTCGGCCGACAGCGGCGCGTAGGCGTGGCCCTGCACGGTCATCCGCCCGGCGTCCGGGGCGTAGATGCCCGCGACGACGTCGCCCAGCGTCGACTTGCCGGCACCGTTCGCGCCGACCAACCCGACGACCTCGCCGGCGTCGACGCTGAACGACACGTCGCGCAGCACCCGCCGACCCTCGAAGGCCTTCGCGAGACCGTCCACCTGCAGCACGGACATCAGTGCTCTGGCCTCCCGTGCCGGGCCGCCCCGGAGGGTTCCCGACGTCGTCCCCGTGACGGTGAGTGGTCAGATGGAGACTACCCGCGGACGGCGGGCGCGCCTCCCGGGATCAGACGGCCAGCCACACCGCGGCATCGACCGGCAGGGCGCCCTCGGCGAGCTCGGCGCTGACCAGCAGGACCTCGCCCGCCGGCACCCGCACCGGCTCCCCGCCCAGGTTGACCAGCACCAGCAGCTGCCGGTCGCCCAGGTCCCGGCGGAACGCCAGGCAGTCCTCCGGGGCCTCGTCCCAGGTCAGCTCGCCGGTGACCTCCCGGCGCAGAGCGAGCGCACGTCGGTACAGCGACAGCATCGAGTCGGGGTCCCCGGCCTGGGCCTCGACGGTCAGCCCGGCCCACCCGGCCGGCATGGGCAGCCACGTCTGGGTGCCGTGGCTGAAACCGTAGGGCGGCTCCTGGCCGCTCCAGGGCAGCGGGATGCGGCAGGCATCACGCCCCCGGTCGGTCCCGCCCGAGCGGAACCAGACCGGGTCGGTCAGCGCCTCGTCGGGCAGGTCGACGTCGGGCATGCCGACCTCGTCGCCGTTGTAGACGAACGCCATGCCGGGCAGCGCCAGCTGCAGCAGGGCCGCTGCCCGGGCCCGCCGGGTGCCGATCTCCCCGCCGCCGTAGCGGGTGACGTGCCGGGGCCGGTCGTGGTTGGACAGCACCCAGCACGCCGGCGCCGGCGTGGTGGCCACCGCGGCCAGGGAGTCCACGACGGCGGCGCGCAGGTCGGTCGTCGTCCAGTCGGCGGTGAGCAGCCGGAAGTTGAACGCCGAGTGCAGCTCGTCCGGGCGGAGGTAGCGGGCCAGCCGCTCCTCGCTGGACACCCACACCTCGCCGACGGTCATCGCGCCGGGGTAGCCGTCGACCACCCGGCGGACCAGGCGGTGGATGTCGTGCACGCCGTCCTGGTCCAGCCGGGGGTCGTCGGGCCCGTGGTCGTCGAACAGCCCGGTGTCGGAGTCGAAGGCGACGTCGGGCAGCCCGGGCGCCTTGGCCATCCCGTGCGCGACGTCGATCCGGAAACCGTCGACCCCGCGGTTCAGCCAGAACCGCAGCGTCTGCTCCAGGTCGGCCAGCACCTCGGGGTGGGTGAAGTCCAGGTCGGGCTGCTCGGGCGCGAACAGGTGCAGGTACCACTGGCCGTCGGGCACCCGGGTCCACGCCGGGCCGCCGAAGATCGACGGCCAGTTGTTCGGCGGGGTGGCGCCGTCGGGGCCCTGCCCGTCGCGGAAGACGTAGCGCGCCCGCTCCGGGGACCCGGGGCCGGCGGCCAGGGCGGCGACGAACCAGTCGCGCTGGTCCGAGGTGTGGTTGGGCACCAGGTCGATGGTCACCCGGATGCCCAGGTCGTGCGCCTGCGCCAGCACCGCGTCGAAATCCGCGAGGTCGCCGAAGACCGGCTCCACGTCGCGGGGGTCGGCAACGTCGTAGCCGTGGTCGGCCATCGGCGAGGGGTAGAAGGGGTTGATCCACAGCGCGTCGACGCCGAGCTCGGCCAGCTGCGGCAGGCGGTCGCGCAGACCGGCGAGGTCGCCGACGCCGTCGTCCCCGCCGTCGGCGAAGGACCGGATGTAGACCTGGTAGAAGACCGCGTCCCGCCACCAGTCGGTGGTCGGCGGCGCGGGCGGGGTGGTGGTCACGCGGGCGCTCCGGGGAGTCGGTGGGTCAGGGTGCGAGGTCGGTGGGTTCGTCCCACCGGTTCTGCATGCTGCGGGCGGCCATCTCCAGGTAGCCCCACAGCGTGGCGTCCTGCTCGGCCGGCAGGGCCAGCGAGTCGACAGCGGCACGCATGTGGTGCAGCCAGGCGTCCCGCTCCCGGCCGCCGATGGCGAACGGGGCGTGCCGCATCCGCAGCCGCGGGTGCCCGCGCTGCTGGGAGTAGGTGGTGGGCCCGCCCCAGTACTGCTCGAGGAAGCCGCGCAGCCGCTCCTCGGCGTCGTCCCAGTCGTCCTGCGGGTACAGCGGGGCCAGCACCGGGTCGCTGCGGACGCCGGCGTAGAAGTGCGCCACCAGGGCGCGGAAGACCGGTTCGCCACCGACCTCGGCGTAGAACGTGCGTGCCGAGGGCAGCGGGCGGCTCGACTCGCTCATGTACCCGATGGTCCCGCAACGGCGCGGCCGGCGGGCGCCCGGGTGCGCAGCAGCGCGAGCAGCGGGACGACGACCAGCGGCAACCCGGCCAGCCCGGTGACGAGCACCACCGTCCCGGCCGGGACGACGTCGGCGGCGGCACCCGCGGCCAGGGCGCCGAGCCCCTGGACGGCGGAGATGCCCGCCATCGCGATGCCGATGGCCCGGCCCCGCGCCGCCGGCGGGACCGCCGCCACGAAGGCGACGTTGAGGGGGACGGTCCAGGCCGTGGCGAAGCCGGCCACGGCGAGCGCGGCCACGAAGGCCACCGTGGCCACGCCACGGTCCGGGATGCGCGCGGCGAGACCGGCCACGGCGGTGGCGGCCACGGACAGCAGCACCAGCGGCACCACGAGGCGGTCGCGCAGCCGCGGCGGGCAGAACCTGCCGACCAGCAGCATGCCCACGACGGCGCCGGCCGGGTGGACGGCGAGCACCACCCCGACGAGGCCCTGGCTGTCCGAGAGCTCCTCGGACAGCCCCGTCCCGATGCCCTCGTGCGCGTTGTTCAGCAGGACGCCGATCCACAGCAGGGCGACGATCGCCGCCAACCGCCGGTCACCCAGCACGAGGCGCAGCCCGGCCGCCGTGTCCCGCCACACCGACTGCACCGCGGCGCCGGCCTCGACCAGGGCCGCGGGCCGGGGTCGCAGACCCACCAGCAGCCACCCGCCCGAGACGGCGAAGGTGGCTGCGTTGAGGAGCAGCCCGACCGAGGGGTGCAGCGCGGTGACCAGCAGCCCTCCCAGGAGGAACCCGACCACCTGGGCGAGCTGGAGCACGATGCCGGTCACCGAGGTGGCGACGGCGTACCGGTCGCCGGTCAGGACGTCGGCGGCCAGCGCCGCGCGGGCCGCCTCGTAAGGGGGTGCGGCGACCGACACGAGCAGCAGCAACCCGAGCAGGGCCGGCAGCGGCATCCCGGGGACGGCCATGGCCGCGACGAGCGCAGCCCGGGCCAGGTCGCTGACCACCATGACCCGCTGCCGCGGGAGCCGGTCGGCCAGCGCGGCCAGCACCGGGCCGCCGACCACCCAGGGCAGGTAGCTGATCGCGAACGTCAGGGCGCTGAGCAGCGGCGAGCCGGTGCGCTGGAAGACCAACACGGTCAGCGCCAGGCGGGCCAGCTGATCGCCGACCGTGGCCAGCACGTAGGAGCCGAACAGCGGCCGGTACTCGGCCACCGCGAACACCGAGCGGAAGGTGGCCGGTCGCTCCGCGGCGGTCTCGGTGGGGCTCCGGTGGCTCAGCTGGGCCCCACCGCGGCCGGGGTCACCATGACCGGGATCCGGATGTCCTCGGTGGCGAACCGCTCCTGCAGCCGCATCCGCAGCTCCCGGCCGACCCGCCACTGGTCGGCGTTGGTCGTGCGCACCTGCAGGCGCATCACGATCGCCTGCGGGGTGATGGCCTCCACGCCCAGCGACTCGGGCTCGCCGAGCAGCACCTCGGCCCACTCGGGCTCGGCGTAGACGGCATCCCCGACCTCCTGCATCACCGTGCGGCAGCGCTCGAGGTCGGTGTCGTGCGCGACCGGCATGTCGATGACCACCTGGGCGTAGCCCTGGCTCTTGTTGCCCACCCGCAGCACCTCGCCGTTGCGGGCGTACCAGACCACCCCGTTGACGTCGCGGAGCCGGGTGATCCGCAGCCCGACGGCCTCCACCGTGCCGCTGGCCTCACCGAGGTCGACGACGTCGCCCACGCCGTACTGGTCCTCCAGGATGATGCCGATCCCGGCGATGAAGTCCTTGATCAGGTTCTGCGCGCCGAAGCCGAGGGCCACCCCGACGACGCCGGCGGACGCCACGATCGGGGCCAGGTTGATGCCGAGCTCGCCGAGCACCAGCACCACCGCGATGAAGAACACGACGATCGAGGCGAAGCTGCGCAGCACCGAGCCGATGGCCTCCGCGCGCTGCGTACGACGGGCGGCCACCTGCTCGACCACCTGCTGGTGGTTGGTGGCGCCCTTGGTCCGGCGCGGCTTGAGGATCGTCGGGACCTGGCCGCTGGCGGTGCGCTCGGTCAGGCGGCGGATGGAGCGGTTGATCAGCACCCGGGCGACGGCGGCGACGACGATGATCAGCACGATCCGCAGTGGGGTGGCCACGAACGCCTGGGCGTTGTCGGCCAGCCAGTCCAGGCCGAACCACTCGTAGACCCGCGCGCACAGCGACGTCGAGTCCGCGGTCACGCAGCTCGGCACGTCGGCGGCTGTCACGGACAGTGCAGAAGTCATCACTCAGGAGTCTCCCATGTCGATCATGGTGGGAACCAGTGCCTCGACGCGGTCGTGCTGCGGCAGGGCGGTGCGGCGCGGGGCGCCGAGGGACCGGTCGACGGTCAGCGGGCCGTGAGCCCGGTACGGGCCGCCAGGAAGGCGAGCTGGTCGGCGGCCAACCCCACCGTACGGCTCACCGCGCGGGCGCCGTGGCCCACCGCCAGCTCGCGCCGCAGCACCACCGGGGCGTCCGAGGAGGTCGCGTGCTGCAGCGCCGCGGCCAGCTTGCGCGCGTGCAGCGGGTCCACCCGGGTGTCGGACTCGAAGGTCGTGAAGAGCACCGCCGGGTAGGCCGTGCCCTCCACCACGCGGTGGTAGGGCGAGTAGCCCAGCAGCCAGCCCAGCTCCTCGGGGTCCGCCGCCGTGCCGTACTCGTCGTTCCAGGTCCGGCCCAGCCCGAACAGCTCGTACCGGACCATGTCCAGCAGCGGGGCGCTGCACACGACGGCGGCCACCAGGTCGGGCCGCTGGGTGGCGGTGGCCCCGACCAGCAGGCCGCCGTTGGAGCCGCCGAAGACCCCGAGCTGCGCCGGGGTGGTCCAGCCCTCGGCGACCAGGTGCTCGCCGGCGGCGGCGAAGTCGTCGAAGACGTTCTGCTTGTGCTCCCGCATGCCGGCGCGGTGCCACTCCTCGCCGTGCTCGGACCCGCCGCGCAGGTTGGCCACCGCCCACACCCCGCCCGCGGCGACCCAGGCCAGCGCCTGCGCGCTGTAGCCCGGGGTCAGCGAGACGTTGAACCCGCCGTAGCCGTAGAGCACGGTCGGCCGCGGTCGGCTGGGCGCGCCCTCCAGGGACAGCACGAACAGGTGGACGGCGGTGCCGTCGGCCGAGGTGGCGTGGGTCTCGGTGACCACCACGTCGGGGACGGCGCCGGCCACCGGTGCCTGCTCCCACGGCGTCAGCGCACCGGGGTCGCCGGCGTCCCACCGCAGCACCGACGGCGGCGTCGCGTGGTCGGTGTAGCCGACCCAGGCCGTCGTCCCGCCCTCGGGCGGTGCGCTGACCCCGGCGATGCTGCCCGGCGGCACCGCCACGTCGGCCAGCCGGCCGGAGCCGTCGGCCGCCCACACGGAGAGCCGGTCGGTGGCGTCCACGGCGTGCACGGCGAGCAGTCGCAGGTCCCCGTCGGGGCCGTCGACCAGGGCGAGGTCGGACAGCACCGCGCCCTCGGCCTCGGGCACGACCGTCGTCCAGGCGGCCGGGTCCCAGGTGGCCGGGTCGGCCGGGTCGGCGACGGCGACCAGGCCGCGCGGGGCGTCCCGGTCGGTGGAGATCCACAGCCGCCCGTCGCGGGCCACCCAGGCATTGGTCTGCGCGTCCACCCCGACCTGCAGCGGGGCCAGGCGGCCGTCGCCGTGCAGGTCGGCCAGCCAGACGTCGTCGCGGGGGGCGGTGCCCGCCGACGCCGAGACGACCAGCCAGCGGCCGTCCCGGGACAGCCGGACGCCGTAGTAGTTGGTCGGGTCCAGCCCGTCGCCGTGGACCAGGACGTCGGTGGCCGGGTCGGCGCCGACCCGGTGCCGGAACACCCGCCGGTGGAACTGCTCCTCGCCGGCCGGGACCTGGTCGGGGGCCAGCCGGCGCACGTAGTACAGCTCGTCGCCGCCGGGCAGCCAGGCGACGGGGGAGTAGCGGCAGCGGTCGACCGGGCCGTCCAGCAGCTCGCCGGTGGCCACGTCCAGCACGAACAGCTGGGACTCCTCGTCGCCGCCCACCGACACCTGGTAGGCGATCCGGTCGCCCTCCCAGGACGGCGACCAGGCGTCGAGCGTGGTGGTGCCCGCCGGGTCCAGGGCCATCGGGTCGACCAGCACCCGCTGGGTGCCGTCGAGGTCCCGGACCCGCAGCACGGCGTGCTCCTGGCCGGGGTCGCGCCGGGTGGAGAAGGCCCGCCCGGACCGCCAGACCGGGATGCCCACCGAGCCCGAGCGCATCAGCTCGCCCAGCCGGGCCGCGAAGGACTCCCGGTCGGGGAGGGCGCCCAGCAGCGCGGCGGCGTACTCGTCCTGCGCGGCCGCCCAGGCCGTCGTCCGCGGGTCGGCGGCGTCCTCCAGCCACCGGTAGGGGTCGGCGACGACGTGCCCGTGCAGCTCCTCGACGAGGTCCAGGCGGGGGGCGAGCAGCGGGTCCGGGGTGGCGGTCACCACCCGACGGTAACCAGGACGTCGGACAATCTCCCTTGCCCCGGGTGGGTGGATCCGGGGCACTATGGCGGTGCCCGTGGGTCGCAGCACCCCGGCGGTCCGGGGCGCATGGAGGTACCCCGTGTCGCTGACCGCACTCGGGTCGTCGTCCGCAGCCGGCCCGCCGGGCCCGCGGCGCGACCCCCGCCCGGGTTCCCCGGTGCCCGCAGCCGCCGCCATGACCGCGGCCTGCCTGCTGCTCAACGCCACCTACGAGCCCCTCGGCGTGGTGTCCAGCCGGCGGGCCGTCGTGCTGGTGCTGGCCGCCAAGGCCGAGCCGGTGGACGTCTCGGACGTGCTCTGCCACGCCGAGCTGGTCGCCCTGCCGGTGCCGGTCGTCGTCCGGCTGACCCGGTACGTCCGGGTGCCCTACCCGGCCCACGTGCCGCTGTCCCGGCGCGCGGTGTTCACCCGCGACGGGTCGACCTGCGTGTACTGCGGGGCGGCGGCCACCAGCATCGACCACGTGTGGCCGCGCAGCCGCGGCGGCACCCACACCTGGGACAACGTCGTGGCTGCCTGCCGGCGCTGCAACCACACCAAGGCCGACCGGTCGCTGGCCGAGCTGGGCTGGTCGCTGCCGCAGCCGCCCCGGGCGCCGTCGGGCTCGGCCTGGCGGCTGCTGGGCCACCGCGCCGTCGACCCCCGCTGGCGCGCCTGGCTCGGCCTGCCCGACGTCGCCTGAGTCGTCAGGTCACCCGCGAGCGCTCGGCGGGGTAGCCGAGGTGGGCGTCGGCGTCGACGATCTCGGCGAGGCGTTCGACTGCGTCCCAGACGTCGACGAACCGGGTGTACAGCGGCGCCGTCCCGAACCGGACGCGGTCCGGGGTGCGGAAGTCGGGCACCACGCCGCGGTCGACCAGCGCCTGGGTCAGCTGCCACGCCTGCGGGTGCTCGAGGCTGACGTGCGCCCCGCGCCGGGCGGCGTCCCGGGGAGAGGCCAGCCGCAGCTGCGGCAGCCGCTCGTCGGCCAGGGCCACCAGCAGGTCGGTGAGCGCGCGGCCCTTGGCGGCGACCGCGGCGATCCCCGCCTCGGCGGTGAGCGCCACGCCGACCTCGACCGCCGCGGTGGCCAGCACCGGCGGGGTGCCGACGGCGAACCGCTCGATCCCGTCGACCGGCTCGTAGGCCGGCCCCATGTCGAACTGGTCGCGGGCGCCGAACCAGCCCTGCAGCGGCTGCCGGAGCCCGTCCTGCAGCTCGCGGCGGACGTAGAGGAACGCCGGCGCACCCGGGCCGCCGTTGAGGTGCTTGTAGGTGCAGCCCACCGCCAGGTCGGCGGCCGACAGGTCCACCTCGACCGCGCCGGCGGCGTGGCTGAGGTCCCACAGCACGAGCGCGCCGTGCTCCCGGGCCAGCTCGGTGACGGCGACCAGGTCGGCCAGCGCCCCGGAGCGGTAGGCCACCAGCGACAGGACGACGACGGCCACCCGCTCGTCCAGCACCGCCACCAGGTCCCCGAGCGCCAGGCCCTCGTCGACGTGGGAGGCGAGCTCCCGGACCTCCAGGCCGCGTTCCTGCGCGACGCCGGCCACGAGGTACCGGTCGGTGGGGAAGTCGTCGGCGCTGCACACCAGCACGTCCCGGCCGGGCCGGGCGTCGATCCCCGCCCGCAGCAGCTTGTAGAGGTTCACCGAGGTCGAGTCCGAGACCAGCACCTCACCGGGCCGGGCGCCGAGCACCCCGCCGGCCAGGGCGTCGCCCACCCGCGCGGCCTGGGACACCCACCCGGCCCAGGACCCGACCAGGCCCTGCCCCCACTCCTCCTGGACCACCCGGGCCAGGGCGGCGGGGGTGGCCCGCGGCAGGCGGCCCAGCGAGTTGCCGTCCAGGTAGATCCGGCGGTCCGGGCCGTCGTCCCAGGAGCCGTCCGGGCCGTCGCCGGTGAAGCGGTCGCGGAACGGGGCCAGGGGATCGGCGGCGTCGAGCTGCTGGGCATCGGAGCGGGTGGCCACGGGCCCATGCTGCACGGCTGGCGAGCCCGGGGGCACCGGCCCCGGTAGATTCGACGTCGTGACCGTCGTCGAGACCCTGCTCGTCTTCGTGGTGGCCCCGCTGGCCGTCGTGCTGCTGGCCTACGGGCTGGTGCTGCTGCCCGCGCTCAAGGAGCGCGCCCGCTACAAGCCCGGCACCCCCTGGGGCCACGCCGCGGTCTGGTACGAGCCGCACCCCGAGGGCGGGGCGCACGGCGGTGGGCACGAGGAGGTCGAGCACACGACCGGTGCGCAGGCCGCGGCGCTGACCATCGGCGAGACCGCCGGCCACCCGCGCGACACCGTGGGCAACCCGCGCCGGACCGCGTCCGGCGGAGCCCGCGGTACCTGGTGATCGACCCGGTGATCGACCCGGTGAGCACCGCTCCCCGTCCCGCACCCACCCGTCGCCGCACCAGCGCCGCGCAGAGAGGCACCCACTGATGGCCACCGAGCTCGAGGACACCCGCGAGCCCATCGTCGACGACCAGGAAGGCGCGCAGGCCCCGCCGTTCAGCCCGGCCGAGCTGGCCCGGCTCGACGAGGCGCTGACCATGTCCTCCCGGGAGACCGGCCTGCGGTTCACCCTCTACATCGGCGAGCTGCCCACCGACACCCGGGCCGGGGCCGAGGAGCTGCACGCCCGCTCCGGCGGCGACGCCGCCGAGTCGGTGCTGGTCGCGCTGGCCCCCGACCAGCGGGTGCTGGAGATCGTCACCGGCTCCGCCGCGGCCCGCCGACTGCCCGACCGGGCCTGCGCCCTGGCCGTGCTGACCATGACCGGTCGCTTCGGCGCCGGCGACCTGGTCGGCGGCATCGTCAACGGCCTGCGCCAGCTCTCCGACCAGGCTGGCCACCCCGCGGCCAACCGCCCCCGGCACTAGAAGGGCCTGACCGCCCCCCACCAGACGCTGCGCGCCCGGCGGGACCCTGCGGTCAGGCCGTTCCGGCAGCTGCGGTCCCGGAGGCCCACCCGGTTCGCCGGGTGGGCCTCCGTCGTCTCAGCTGCGGGCGCCGGCCTCGCGGTCGCGCTGCTGGGCGTGCAGCGAGCGGGCGACGCCGTCGCGGCCCTCGCTGACCAGCCGGCGCAGCGGGGCCGGGTGGCCCGGGTCGGCCAGCCAGGCGTCGGCGGCCCGGACGGTCTCCTCGGACACCTGCTTCGGGAACAGGTACTCCACCGCGTTCTTGGCGATCTCGCCCGGGCGCCGCTCCCACATCGGGGCGATCTCGGCGAAGTAGCGGGTCACGTAGGGCGCGGTGAGCCCGCGCTGGGCCGGGTGCCAGAACCCGGCCACCATCGCCTCGTGCGTCGAGTTGGCGATCGACTCGTCGCGGAAGGCCCGCTCCCAGGTGTCGGCCTTGGCCGCCTCGGTGGGGCGCAGCGCCCGGGCCGTCGCGACGCGTCGGGCGCCGGTCGCCGTGGCGTCCCGGTCGGCCTCGGCGTCGATCTCGGCGTCGCCGGCCGCGCCCACGGCGACCAGGCCGTGCAGGAACGCCCAGCGCGCGTCGGCGTCCACCTCCAGGCCGGGCACCTCGAGCGAACCGTCCAGCAGCCCGCGCACCGCGGCGACCTGCTCCTCGGTGCGGGCCGCCGAGGCCAGCGTGCGCGACCACTGCAGCTGGGCGTCCGAGCCCGGCTCCGCCGCGTGCAGCGCGGCCAGCGCCTTGTCACCGAGCGCGGCCCAGCCGCTGTCGGCCCAGGCCGGGTCGACGTAGTTGGACAGCGCCGCCTGCACCCGGGCCAGCAGGGACTGCACGACGGAGATCTCGGTCTCGGCGTCGACGCCGGCCAGCACCAGGGCGACCCAGTCCCGCGCGGCCAGCTCGCCGTCGCGGGTCATGTCCCAGGCGGCCGACCAGCACAGCGCGCGGGGGAGCGGGTCGGCCAGGTCGCCGATCCGGGACCGCAGCGTGGCCAGCGACCGCTCGTCGAGCCGGATCTTGGCGTAGGTGAGGTCGTCGTCGTTGACCAGCACCAGGTCGGCGGCGGGGTGGCCGAGAAGCTGGCCGACCTCGGTGCGGGCACCCCGGACGTCGAGCTCGACCCGGTGCGTGCGGGTCAGCCCCTCGGGACCGGCGGTGTAGAGGCCGACGGCCAGCCGGTGGTCGCGCAGCACGGGGTGCTCGGCCACGGCGGTCTGCTCGATGGCGAAGGAGCGGTACCGGCCGTCCTCGTCGGTCTCGAACACCGGCCGCAGCGTGTTGACCTGGCTGGTCTGCAGCCACTGCTGCGCCCAGGCGGTGAGGTCGCGCCCGGTGGCCTCCGACAGCGGGCCGAGCAGGTCGGCCAGCGTGGTGTTGCCGTACTCGTGGGTGCGGAAGTAGCGGCGCACGCCCGACAGGAACGCGTCCTGCCCGACGTAGGCCACCAGCTGCTTGAGCACCGAGGCGCCCTTGGCGTAGGTGATGCCGTCGAAGTTCACCTCGACCGCGGCCACGTCGACCATGTCCGCGGCGATCGGGTGGGTGGAGGGCAGCTGGTCCTGGGCGTAGGCCCAGGACTTCTCGGTGTTGGCGAACGTCGTCCAGGCCGTCGTGTACTCGGTGGCCTCGGCCTGGCACAGCGTGGAGATGTAGGTGGCGAAGGACTCGTTGAGCCACAGGTCGTCCCACCAGCGCATGGTCACCAGGTCGCCGAACCACATGTGCGCCAGCTCGTGCAGGATCGTCTCGGCGCGCCGCTCGTAGCGGGCCCGGCTGGTGCGCGACCGGAAGACGTAGTCCTCCAGGAACGTCACGCAGCCGGCGTTCTCCATCGCCCCGGCGTTGAACTCGGGCACGAAGAGCTGGTCGTACTTGTCGAACGGGTACGGGTAGTCGAAGACCCGGTGGTAGAAGTCGAAGCCCTGCTTGGTCACCTCGAAGATCGCGTCGGCGTCCAGGTGCTGGGCCAGCGAGGCCCGGCAGTAGATGCCCAGCGGCAGGCCCTCGTGGGAGTCGGTGACCTTGGCGTAGGGGCCGGCGACCAGGGCGACCAGGTAGGTGGAGATCCGCTTGGTGGGCTCGAAGTGGACCAGCTGGGAGCCGGCCGCGCCGGCCTCGATGGTGCGGCCCCCGGTGTTGGAGACGACCTGCCAGTCGAAGGGCGCGGTCACGTGCACGGCGAAGGTGGCCTTGAGGTCGGGCTGGTCGAAGCAGGCGAACATCCGCTTGGCCTCGGCCGGCTCGAAGTGCGAGTACAGGTAGACCGCGTCGTCCTCGGGGTCGACGAACCGGTGCAGGCCCTCGCCGGTGCGGGAGTACCGGCACTCGGCGTCGACCACGAGCTCGTTGGTCGCGGCCAGGCCGGGCAGCGCCAGGCCGCCCTCCTCGGTGTACCCGGAGACGTCCAGCGCGGTCCCGTTCAGGGTCGCGGAGTGCACCTGCGCGGCCACCAGGTCGACGAACGTGTCGCTGCCTGGTGTCGCCGCGTCGAAGCGGATCGTCGTCGTCGACCGGAACGTCTCGGCACCGGCGTGGCCGGAGCCGTCGGTGACGTCGAGCTGGAGGTCGTACTCGTGCACGGTGAGGAGCTGGGCGCGCGCGGCCGCAGCATCGCGGGTCAAGTTGGGAACAGCCACGCGGGGCAGCTTCCCACGTCGGTCGGACATCCCCGGGTGGGCGGGGGACTGGTGTGGACCAGCGGGTCCGGTGGGAATGCCGGGACCGAGCCCGCCCTTGAGCGCGTCAGCAGCCCCATCGCCGTCCCGAACCCGAAGGAGATCGCATGACCGAAGCCGTGCAGAGCGCCCCCACCGCAGCCAAGGTGGACGTCTACGTCGACCCGCTGTGCCCCTGGGCCTGGTTGACCAGCCGCTGGGTGATCGAGGCGTCGAAGGTCCGTGACCTCGACGTGCACTGGCACGTGATGAGCCTGGCCGTCCTCAACGAGGGCCGGGACCTCCCGGAGCAGTACGTCGAGATGATGAAGCAGGCGTGGGGCCCGGTCCGCGTGCTGATCGCCGCCGCGCAGCAGCACGGCGAGGAGGTCCTCGGCGACCTCTACACCGCGATGGGCACCCTGCGGCACCAGGAGGGCCAGGAGCTGGCCGACGTGATCGCCCCGGCGTTGGCGAAGGTCGGCCTGCCGGCCTCGCTGGCGGAGGCCGCGGACTCCACCGAGTACGACGAGGCCCTGCGGAAGAGCCACCACGAGGGCATGGACCCCGTCGGCGAGGAGGTCGGCACCCCGGTCCTGCACGTGGACGGCGTCGCCTTCTTCGGCCCGGTCATCAGCCGCGTGCCCACCGGCGAGGACGCCGGCAAGGCCTTCGACGGCGCCGTCCTGCTGGCGAACATGCCCGGCTTCTGGGAGCTCAAGCGGACCCGCACCGAGGAGCCCGACTTCTCCACGGTCCCGGCCTCCGCGCTGGAGATCGGCACCAAGGCCTGAGCACCGGGTGCGGCATGCTCGAGGGCATGCCGCACCCCCGCCGCCAGCGCATCCTCATCACCGGCGCCAGCTCCGGCCTCGGCGAGGGCATGGCCCGTCGCTGGGCCGCCGCCGGCCACGACCTGGCCCTGGTGGCCCGCCGCACGGACCGGCTCGACGCCCTCCGGCGGGAGCTGACGGCGACCGGTGCGACCGTGCTCACCGCGGCGCTGGACGTCGACGACCCGGATGCGGTCGCCGAGATCGTGCCGCGGCTGGCCGGGGAGCTCGGCGGGCTGGACCGGTTCGTGGCCAACGCGGGGCTCGGCAAGGGCGTACCGGTCGGCACCGGCGGAGCCCGGCCCAACCGGGCCGTGCTGACCACCAACGTGCTGGGCACCCACGCGTGCTGCGAGGCCGCCGTCGCGCTGTTCCGGGCCCAGGGCCACGGCCACCTGGTGGTCATCAGCTCGGTCGCCGGCGTGCGGGGCATGGGCGGCACCCGCACCGCCTACGCCACCTCCAAGGCCGCCGACGCGGTCCTCGCCGAGGGCATCCGGGCCGACCTGCTGGCCTCCCGCGCCACCCGGGGCATCCGGGTGACCACGATCCACCCCGGCTTCATCGAGACCGACATCAACACCGGCCGCCGGGGTCCGTTCACCGTCGACCTGGACACCGGCGTCGACGCCCTGGTGGCGGCGGTCGACCGCGAGCCGGTGCGGGCCTACGTCCCCGAGTGGCCCTGGCGCGCGGTCTCGGGCCTGCTGCGGGTGCTGCCGCTCCCGGTGGCCGCCCGCCTGTCGTAGCCGTGCGATTGGATGGGGCCATGCGCGTCTTCCTCGGCACCGACCACGCCGGACTCGAGCTCAAGGCCCACCTGATGCAGGCCGTCGCCGCCGCCGGCCACGAGCCGGTCGACTGCGGGGCCTTCGACTTCGACCCCCAGGACGACTACCCGCCGTTCTGCATCGAGGTGGGCGAGCGGGTGGTGGTCGAGCCGGGCTCCCTCGGCATCGTCATCGGCGGCTCGGGCAACGGCGAGCAGATCGCGGCCAACAAGGTGCCCGGGGTGCGCGCCGCGCTGGTCTGGAACACCTCGACCGCCGAGCTGGCCCGTCAGCACAACGACGCCAACGTGGTGGCCGTCGGCGGCCGGCAGCACACCGTCGAGGAGGCCACCGAGCTGGTGCTGACCTTCCTGCGCACCCCGTTCAGCCACGACGAGCGGCACGTCCGGCGGATCGGCCTGATCGCCGAGTACGAGCAGGAGCGCCACCACCCCGCGGGGGGCTGAGATGGGCGGCGACGACGTCCGGACGGCGGTCGACGAGGCCGTCGCCGTGCTGTCCCGGGTGCCGGACCCCACGGCGCCGGTCCTGGACACCGACGTCGCCGGCGTCGTCTGGCACATCGGTGAGTGCCTGCACTGGTACGGCCACGACCTGCTGCTCGGCCGGGTCGACCTCACCGCCGGCCGCTACGAGCGCGACCCCGACGCCGGCTACGGCCGCCTGGTCACCGGGCTGACCACCTGGGGCGAGGTGCTGGCCCGGGTGCTGGACGCCGCCGACCCGGGGGAGCGCGGCTTCCACCCCTTCGGCTCGCCCGACCCCGCCGGGTTCGCCGCGATGGCCTGCGCCGAGGTGCTCGTGCACACCGGGGACGTCGTCGAGGCGGTCGGGCTGCGCTGGTCCCCGCCGGTCGACGTGGTCGTCGCGACGCTGGCCCGGGTGTTCCCCGACGCCCCGACCGACACCGACCCGGCCACCACGCTGCGCTGGGCCACCGGCCGCGCCGACCTGCCCGGTCGCCCGCGGCCGACGTCCTGGCGCTACGCCTCGGCACCCTGAGGGGTGCCCCGACCGCGGCTCAGAACGAGTCGGGGCTCTGCGGGGCGACCGGCCAGGAGAACGACGTGGAGGCCAGCGCCACCGCGCCGGGGCTGACCTCGGTGATCCGGCCGGCCCGCAGCAGCGTGCCCAGCGAGACACCGCCCAGGTAGGCGGCGCCCAGCTCCTCGATGCCCAGCACGAAGTCCGGGTCGCGGTCGGTGCGGGCGCAGTGCCCGCCGGCCGGGTGGCCGGTGAGCCGCCAGCGACCGTCGTTCCACGGGCAGAACGGGTCGCGCACCTCCAGCACCAGGTCGATCGGCGCCGGGTAGCGGCGGGCGGCCAGCGCGCGGTCCACGTCGACCAGGCGCACCCAGAGGGCGTCCGAGGGCGTGGTGGTGACCGAGCGGGGGTCGGCGACCATCGCGCGCAGCGGGTCCTCGGCGCCCAGCGACCACGAGGTCAGCTCGCGCACCAGGTCGTGGCCGAGCAGGAACCGCCACAGCGCCACCCGCACCACCGGGTCGGCGGCGACCAGGTCCACCACCTGCAGCTGGCTCTGCGGGTCGTCCCGCAGGGACCACTTCTCCTTCTGCCGGTAGCTGGCGTACCCGGTGACCTGGCCGTCGTCCGCCGTGTGCAGCGCGTAGCGCCGCTCGGTCCAGCCGTCGCGGTCGTCCTTGTCGTCGCGCAGCCGGCGGTCCCACCACCGGCCGTCGCGGGCGAGGTGGCCGGGCACCTCGCGGCGCAGCCGGTCGTAGAGCGGGACGGCGGCGGCGCGGTACCCGTCCAGGTCGGTCATGGTGACCCGGCCGGTGGACACCGGCAGGTCGCCGCGCAGCCGGACCCGCGAGGGGTCCAGGGAGAGGTTTCCGCGCCACACCGCCGGGGCGTAGCCGAACCGGCCGTAGATGCCGCCCTCCGCGGCCCACAGCGCGGCCACCGGCTCGCGGCCGGCGGCGTGCACCTCGTCGAGCTGCCGACGCATGATCGCGGTGAGTACACCGCGCCGGCGGTGGGTGGGCGAGACGGTGACCCAGGTGAGGCCCGCGGTCGGGACGACGCCGCCGGGCACGGTCAGCTCGAGGCTGTAGATGCCGGCGGTGGCCGCGACGAACCCGTCCTCGACCAGGGCCAGCGACCGGTCGAGCTCGGCGGTCGGCCGTGGCTCGTCGACGTAGGGGCCGGTGGGGTCCTCGCCGAAGACCCGCCTCATCGCCCGGCCGAAGGCCGGCCACTCGGGGGCCTCGATCGGGCGGAGGGCGGCGACGAGGTCGGGGTCGGCGGACGGGACGGAGGCGGTCACCCCTCCTCTCTACCGGTCGGCGGCTCCCGGGGCGACCGCTCTCCGTCGTCACCGGATGGTGACGACGCGACCGCCGCGGGGCCGTTAGCCTCGTGAACGGCCTGCGTACCGACGCGGGCCCCGACGAGAGAAGGTCCATGCGCTCCGCCCCCGTCCCCGTCCTCGCGCTCGCCGGGCTGCTCGTGCTCTCGGCCTGCTCCGGCTCCGACGGGGG
Source organism: Klenkia terrae (assembly GCF_037083865.1). NCBI lineage: Bacteria > Bacillati > Actinomycetota > Actinomycetes > Geodermatophilales > Geodermatophilaceae > Klenkia > Klenkia terrae. Next base: position 49,922 of record NZ_JBAPLV010000008.1, read on the forward strand.
GTCCGACCCGGCTGCGGCCGAACCGGCGGCCGGGCAGCCGGTGACCAGCACGCCGGGCGCCGCGGTCACGATGGTCGCCGACACCGACCCGGTGGCCGCCGCGATCTCCACCAGCCGGGCGCTGTACGAGTCCTCCCCGGTGGCCGTGGTCGCCCCCGACGAGGACCCGCTGCCGGGCGACGCCGTGGACGCCGCGCAGGAGCTGGGGGTCCCGCTGCTGCTGGTGGGCGAGGACCCCGCCGCGGTGCGGGACGAGCTGGACCGGCTGGGCGCCGACCAGGTGGTGCTGGCCGACGGCGCCGGCGTCGCCGACGGCGAGCTGGGCGACCGGGACGTCGTCGACGTCGGCGGGGAACTGCCCGAGGTGGCGGCGCCCGAGGCGCTGGCCGACGTCGTCGTCCTGGACAGCGGTGCCCCCGAGGCGGCCGCCGGTGCGGTGACCGCCCGCGCGGCCGGTGCCACCGTCGTCGACACCGCCGGGCAGACCGACCCCCGAGCCTCCGCCGACGTCGTGACCGCCCTGGACGGCGCGGCGCCGGCCGCCGTGCTGGCGCTGGGCGCGGCGTTCGCCGGCGTGCAGGGGCTGGACTGGAAGACCGCGACCGCCGCGTCGGGCACGCAGCTGCCCGGCGGGGGCCAGCTGCTGTTCCCCGAGCACTTCCTGGTGGCCATGTACGGGTCGCCCGAGGGCCCGGCGCTGGGCGTCCTGGGCGAGCAGGGCCTGGACGAGTCGATCGCCCGGGCCGGCGAGTTCGCCGCCCCCTACGACGCGCTGCTGCCGGACAAGACCGTCGTCCCCACGTTCGAGATCATCGTGACGGTGGCCTCGGCGTCGGCAGGACCGGACGGCAACTACTCGACCGAGACGGACCCGGCGGCCCTGCGGCCCTACGTGGAGGCCGCCGGCGCCGCCGGGCTCTACGTGATCCTCGACCTGCAGCCCGGGCGGACCGACTTCCTCACCCAGGCGCAGCAGTACCAGTCGTTGCTCGAGCTGCCCTACGTCGGGCTGGCGCTGGACCCGGAGTGGCGGCTGCAGCCCGACGAGACCCACCTGAACCAGATCGGGTCGGTCGGCGTCGACGAGGTCAACTCGGTCGTCACCTGGCTGGCCGACCTGACCCGGGCGAACGCGCTGCCGCAGAAGCTGCTGGTGCTGCACCAGTTCCAGCTGCGGATGATCACCGACCGCGAGCGGCTGGACACCTCCCGCGAGGAGCTGGCGATCATGGTGCACGTGGACGGGCAGGGCAGCCAGCCCGCGAAGCAGGGGACGTGGAACGCCCTTCACCAAGGGGCCCCTTCTCCGATCTACTGGGGCTGGAAGAACTTCATCGACGAGGACGAGCCGATGCTCACCCCCGAGCAGACCGTCGCGCAGGCCCTCCCGTTGCCGGAGCTCGTCACCTACCAGTGAGCTGAGGACCGCCATGACCGAGCTGCTCGAACCCACCGCCGTGCTCGATGCCACCGCCGTGCCCGCGCCCGTCGGCCGGGACGAGCTCGAGGCCCGGATGGCCGAGCACCGGCGGGAGCTGACCGGCTACTGCTACCGGATGCTGGGCTCCTCGTTCGACGCCGAGGACGCCGTGCAGGACACGATGGTCCGGGCGTGGCGCTCGCTGGACAAGCTGCAGGGCCCGGGGGCGCTGCGCTCGTGGCTCTACCGGATCGCGACCAACGTCTGCCTGGACCTGCTCGACGGCCGCAAGCGCCGGGCCCTGCCGGTGGACATGTCCGACGAGCCCTACGCGCCGGTCGAGGCCTCGCTGGCGCAGACCCTGCCCGACGGCGCGTGGGTGGAGCCGGCCCTGACCGGGACGGTGCTCGGCGGGGACCCGGCCGACGCCGCCGTCCTGAAGGACTCCGTACGGCTGGCGTTCGTGGCCGCGCTGCAGGTGCTCCCGCCGCGGCAGCGGGCGGTGCTGGTGCTGCGGGAGGTACTGCGCTGGCGGGCCGAGGAGGTGGCCGGCCTGCTGGACACCACCACGGCCGCGGTGAACAGCGCCCTGCAGCGGGCCCGGGCCACGCTGGCCGGCCACGACGGCAAGGCCCGCCCCGGCGAGGTCGACGCCGACCAGGCCGAGCTCCTCGCCGCCTACGTCGACGCGTTCCAGCGCTACGACATGGCTGCGTTCGTCAAGCTGCTGCACGACGACGCCGTCCAGGACATGCCGCCGTTCGCCATGTGGCTGCGCTCGGCCGAGGACGTCGTCGCCTGGATGGTCGGGCCGGGCTCGGGCTGCCGGGGGTCGGTGCTGATGCCGGTGGAGCTCAACGGGTCGACGGCGTTCGCGCAGTGGAAGCCCGACGGCTCCGGTGGCTGGGCGCCCTTCGCCCTCCAGGCACTGGAGGTGCACGACGGGAAGATCAGCCGGATCACGTCGTTCCTGGACACCGGCCTGTTCGACCTCTTCGGCCTGCCCCCGACCCCGCCGGCAGAGCTGCTCCGCGGATGATGCCCGCCCACCGGTCGGCCGTGCTTCAGCGCGGGTGCGAGCGAGCGAGCTCGGCCAGACGGGCGTTGTAGGCCTCCAGGTCGGCCTCCACACGACGGTCGGCAGTGGGGCTCCGACGGTCTTCCGAGCTGGCCCACTGCCAGAAGACGATCGTGAACGCCAGGATGGTGGGCACCTCCCCGAAGCCCCAGACGACGTTGCCCGCCGCCAGCTGGTCGGTCATCACGTCGATGTCCCAGTCCGCCGGAGGGGAGGCGAAGGCGTGCACCAGCGGCCTGCTGGCCATCATGACGATGACCGCGAAGAACGCGTGGAGCGGTCCCGGGGCAGCGAGCTCCACCAGCCGCATCGGGAACGACGCCCGGTGCGGCCACGGTCCGATGGCGAACGTGCCGCCGAAGGCGATCAACCCGCTGGACAGGAAGAACACGAGCATGACGAGGTTGCCCTGCCACGTGCGCATGAGCACGTCGAAGAGCTCGGTGAAGTAGATGCCGTACAGGCTCCCGATGAACAGGGCGGTGGAGACAGCTGGGTTCGCGATGACCCGGGCCGCCCGGCTGCGCAGGGTCCGCAGCAGCACCGCTCGCAGGAAGACCGCCCGACCTCGGCGGGGGAGCGCCCGCACCGCCAGGCTCACCGGTCCGCCCAGCATGATCAGCGCCGCCGACAGCACACCCAGCACCATCTTCTGCACCATGTGCACCGAGAACAGCGCCATCGCATAGCCCGCCATCTGCGTGGCGGTCACCAGCCAGACGGTCCCGATGCCGGTGACGAAGCTCGCCGTGCGGTACCAGGCCCACCGCATCCCGCGGCGCCGCAACGTCCACACCCCGAGGAGGTAGGCGACGAGGGCCACGAGGGCGATCGCCGGGAGGACCGACGTCCGGTCCAGGTGCGGTGTCAGCATCCGGGCCAGCGTCGGTGCGGCCTCCGGCATCCACATCAGACGGCCCCGGAGCAGGTCGGACGGTGGTGCTGATGCCGACCACGCCGTCCGTGGTGCGCAGCAGCGTCGGTCGTCCCGGTCGGCCGGGCGGTCCCTCCCGCGTCGCCGTGGCTCAGCGGCGCCGCTGGCACCGCAGGGATGAGGTGGACCAGGTAGATCCGCTCCAGGTCTCTCCTATGCACGATAGGAGCTTAGGCGACCGCCCCGGCCAGCGGCGTCCCCGGACGGCCAGCTCGCCGGGCAACGGCACACTCATGGTCGCCCGCGCCGCGGTCGCCGCGGCAGCCAGCGCACGGCCGGTCCGACCAGGAGCGCCGCGGCGACGGCGAGCAGGACCGGGAGGTCGCCGGTCCGGGCGTAGGGGGTCAGGCCGGTGCGCAGCGGGACGGCGCCGGTGAGGAGTTCCGGTGTCCCGAGCCCTCCCTGCGCGACGACCCTCCCGTCGGGCAGCACGATCGCGGTGTAACCGGTCGGTGCCGCCTGCAGGACCGTGCGGTCCAGCTCCCGGGCCCGCATCCGGGCAGCGGCAACCTCGGTCGCGGGTACCTCCTCCGTCGTGTACGAGGCAGCGTTGGTCGGGACCAGCAGGAGCTGGCCGCCGGCGGTGACGGCGGCGCGGGCGCGGTCGGAGAAGAAGACCTCGTAGGAGATGACCACCCCCAGCGCCCCCGCCGGGGTGGCCAGCGATCCGGGACCCCTGCCCGGGATCGCGTCCCGCGGGACGAGCGCGGTCATCTCGGAGATGAGCTCGAACAGACCACGTGCCGGGATGTACTCCCCGAAGGGCACCCGGTGCACCTTCTCGTAGCGGTCGACGATGCGGCCGTCGGGTCCCCAGGCGACGGCCGCGTTGCGGAAGGTCGTCTCCCCGGACTCGGTGACACCGGCGACGACGGTGGCGCCGGTGCGCCGGGCGAGCGCCGCGACCCGGTCGGCCTCGGCCGTGCCGGCCACCGGACCGGTCACCAGGATGCTGCTCTCCGGCCAGAGCACGAGATCGAGGCCGGCGGGCAGCTCCTCGCTGACGTCGAACAACCGCTCGGTCACAGCCTGCTCGTCGGACTGGACAGCAGGGACGCCGCGGGGTCCCCCGCCCTGCACGAGGGCGACCTGCAGGTGGCCCGCGGCTGCGTCGTCCGGCGCTGCGAGCGCGACGGCGGACGCGCTGAGCGCCACCAGTGCCGCGACCAGCACCAGTGCGCGGGCGCGTTGGTGGGCCACGGCGAGGCCGGTCGCAGCAGCACCCGCGCCGATGGCGAGCCCGACGACGAGGAGGGATCCGCCGAGAGGTGCGGCCGCCGCCAAGGGGCCGTCCACCTGGCCCAGGGCCGTCCCCGGGAGGGGGAAGCCGCCGAAGGGAAAACGGGCCCGCACGCTCTCCAGCGCCACGAACGCCGCCGGGACCGTCCACCAGCGCCCCCGGCCGGGATCCACCACCAGCATCGCCGCGGCGAAGAGGGCAACCTCGAGCACGAGGACGGCCGCGAAGCCGGCCGGGTGGAAGTCGGTGAGCCAGGACAGCGTCGGCGCGAAGAAGGCCACCCCGGCCACCATCCCCAGGAGCAACCGCTGTCGCCATGGCCGGCCGAGCAGCGCCCAGGTGAGGGCAGCGGCGCCCAGCGGCGCCAGGTACCACGCCGACCGAGGCGGCATGCTGCCCGCCAGCAGTGCTCCGGCGGCCAGTCCCGCGGACAGCTGCTGCCAGCCGGGCAGCCATCGACCACGTCGTCCGTCGGCCGCCGTGGCCTCGCGCTGCGCGGCGGGGGACGGCGCGGGCTCGTCGCGGGTCACGACGCAGCGCCGACGGAGCGCCGGGATGCGACCTCGCCGGGCCGCGCGTCGGCCGGTACCGGGACCCGGTGGGAGTCGGGCCGGCCGACCGCCGCGACACCGCAGACCGGCGCACGTGCCCGAACCGGGTCCGGCACCCCCGCCGCCGCGTCTGCGGGAGCGGTGACGCCCGTCGACCTCGGGCGCCTGGGAGACGTCGGTGCGGTGCGGGCCGGCCGGGTGGGGGACACGCCCCAGCCTAGGAGACGGGCGCCGTGGCCGGGGACGGGGCTGCGCCCGGACTCGTCGCCACGCCGAGGTCCATGCCCCGGTGACGGTGTGGGGCGCACGAGTCGGCGGGGTCGGCGGCGCTGCGGGGGTGCACCCCGCGACCCGTCCTCGCCCGGGTGACCGAGCAGTCGGCCGAGATGACCGCTGCCGCGACCTGCACCGCCCGTGCGCCCCGACGGACCCGGCGACGTGGGTGTCAGGCCAGGGTCTCCAGGCCGTAGAGGGCGATGAAGCCCACGAAGAACATGGTCGTCATCAGTGCGGTCTCCCGGCCGCTCTCGTGCGCCTCCACGAGCAGTTCCTCGACCACCAGCCACAGGAGCGCCGCGGCGGCGAACGCCAGGACCAGAGCCTGTGCTCCGTCCGACGCCCCGTCCAGCAGCACGGCTCCGGCGACCGCGCCGACCGCCACCCCCAGGGACAGGGCCGACGTGGTCGCCGCTGCGCGCACGCGACCCACACCGGCCCGGGTGAGCTGAGAGGTGACGGCCAGCCCGAGGAAGAGGACCTCCAGGGTGAGAGCGACCGTGAGGACCAGCCCAGCGCCCTGGCCGAGCGTCACGCCGACCCCGACGAGCAGACCGTCCACGAGCAGGTCGATGCCGACGACGACCACGAGACCGGTGGGGAACGCCGCGCGGCCGCCGCCGCCGGGTGCCGGCTGGTCCGCAGGCTCGAGGCGCTGCACGAGCAGCAGGAGTGCCACCCCGGCGGCGAAGCCCAGGACGGTGATGCCGTAGCCGCCGCGCTCGCGCAGGTCGGGGAGCACCTCGCCGGCGACAGCAGCGAGCACCACGCCGGCGGCGAAGTGCTGGATGACGCTGGTCGCGCGTCGACCCGGGGGGCGCAGGACAGCCAGTACCGCTCCCGCGACCGTGGCCAGCACCGGGAACAGCACCAGGAAGCCAGCTTGTTGCAGTGCGCCACTCTCCACGCCCGGACCATGCCGCATCGCCGGCAGGTGCGCCCGGCGGACGGGTGGAACCGCTGACCGAGGGACCCCGGACGACGGGCTGGCGGTGACGTGTGACCCCTGGCGCTTGACAACTCGGCTGTCCTCGGCGAACTCTGCACATATGAGCAGTCGTTCACAAGTGGCCCCCGCGAGGGCGAGCCTCCATCCAGGTGGCAGCGATCACGTCCACGAACGGGACACCGACCGGGTGGAGGCCGTCCGGGCCGACCTGCCCGATGCCGAGGCGGTCGAGGAACTGGGGGCCACCTTCGGCCTGCTCGCCGACGCCAGCCGGCTGCGGCTGCTGATCGCCTTGCTGGACGGCGAGATGTGCGTGTGCGATCTCGCGGACGCGTGCGGGCAGAGCGAATCCGGGGTGTCGCACGCGCTGCGGCTGCTGCGGGCCCACCGGGTCGTGGCGGTGCGCCGGAGCGGCCGGCGGGCCTTCTACCGGCTGGCCGACGCCCACGTCCGGATGCTGCTGGACCTGGCCCTCGCCCACCATGCCCACGCCACCCCGCTGGGCACCATCGACGGAGACGCACGATGAGCCGCACGGACGACGCCGCAGACCACGCCCACGACGACGGGGACGAGCACGACAGCGGTGGGGGGCATTCGCACGGGCCGCGGATCGGCAGTGCCGGAGCCGAGCACCAGCGGCCCCTGGCGATCGCCTTCGGGCTCACCGCGACCTACGCCCTGGTAGAGGTCGTCGGTGGCGTCCTCAGTGGCTCGCTCGCGCTGATCAGCGATGCGGCCCACATGGGCACCGACACGTTGGGTCTCGGGCTGGCGTTGGCAGCGATCCAGCTGGCCAAGCGGCCGGCTGCCGGAGGCCGCACGTACGGCACCTACCGGCTGGAGGTGCTGGCGGCGGTCATCAACGGACTGTTGCTGTTCGGCGTCGCCTTCTACGTGCTCTTCGAGGCGTATCGCCGGTTCCAGGAGCCGTCGGAGGTTCTGGGGGTGCCGATGCTCATCGTGGCGGCCGTCGGACTGATCGTGAACCTCATCTCCTTCCGGCTGCTCATGGCCGGGTCCAAGGAAAGCCTCAACCTGAAGGGCGCCTACCTCGAGGTGATGGCCGACATGCTCGGCTCCGTCGGTGTCATCGTCGGTGCCATCGTCATCGCCGTGACCGGCTTCCGCCAGGTCGACACCATCGTCGGCGTCGCCATCGGACTGTTCATCCTGCCGCGGACCTGGCAACTGATGCGCCAGGCCCTGCGCATCCTGATGGAGGTCGCCCCGCCCGGGGTGGACGTCGACGCCGCCACCAGGGAACTGGCGGGTGTGCCCGGGGTCAAGGAGGTCCACGACCTGCACATATGGACGCTGACCAGCGGGATGGAAGCGGCCACCGTGCACATCGTGGTCGACGACCGCGGCGTCGACTGGCACGGCATCCTCGACCGGACCCGGTCGATCCTCATGGAGAAGTACGGGGTCACCCACCCGACCATCCAGTTGGAGCCGGAGGAGCACGTCGAGCAACCGGCGGGCTTCTGATGGTCCAGCAGGCGCTGGCGGGGGTGCCGTGGCGGGTGTCGTGGGTGTCGAGCAGGCGCACCGTCACCGGCGGCGCAGCCATTGCCGGGGTGACGTGATCGACTGACGCCGCGTGGGCGGTCGCCAGCCCACCCGATGGGTGCCCGCGACTTCGGGCACCGTCCGGCCGGAGCGCGCAACCGTGCGATCCAGCTCGGTGCGCCGCCGCACCGCGAGCCGGCGCAGGCCGGGATCGCAGGCGCCGACTTGATGGACGTCGCCCGACCGCGCGCGAACTCGGTGCAGCGCTAGCAGAGCTTGTGCTGCACCACAGACAGTTCGGCCTTCTCGCACAGGGATCGGCTGGCCGTCGTCGATTCCGAGGGAAACCGCCTCGGCCTCGTGCTCTGCGGCGGAGCTACATCGTGTCGATCCCCCACGTGGGGCGTCATCGCACAATGATCATTGAAGCGGGAACGGTCGACCTGTGGACGTCGGGGGTGTCGGCGTGGGGGGCGGGCCGCCGGGTCACCGGGCAATAGGGCCCTGTCGCCAGCGTGTCGAGGTCCTCCACTGCTCGATGGCCCTAAGCTCCTACCCGTCGTAGTAGCGGAAGGGTCGCGTTGAGGGCTGAACAGCCGAGCAGGTACAGCTGATGAGCGCTGGTCACCGAGCAGCCTCCATGCCGGCCACTTCGATGACCGCCTACGGACGGCGACCGCCCGCACGTCGTCCGGCTGCCTTGCTCGCCGCCCTCGTCCTTGGGGGAGCGGTAGCCACTCAAGTCTTCACGCCCCCTGACACAGCTGGGGGCAGCTCGTTCGCCGAGAGCCAGGACGTCGCTGTCTCCTTCGCGGAGGGGCCCGACGCGGGTACCGATCTGCTCGCCCAGGCCCAGATCACTCTTGAGCAGGCACGCCTGCGGCTGGAAGAGGTGGCAGCCAGCCGGCGCACCCGCGAAGAGCTCGAACGGTCGGCCGCGGTCATGCCCTTCCTCGGGGTGGTGACCAGTGCATACGGATCCCGTTGGGGAACAATGCACGCGGGCATGGACATCGCCGCACCCATGTTCACCCAGGAGGTGGCAGCCGCGGACGGAGTGGTGCTCCGGGCTGGGCCCGCAACGGGTTTCGGGCTCGCGGTCTACATCCAGCACGAGAATGGAGATGTGACCGTCTATCGGCACATGGACTCCGTCCAGGTGGCAACCGGGGATGTCGTCTCCGCGGGAGACCCGATCGCGCTCGTCGGGAACCGTGGTCAGTCCACCGGGCCGCACCTGCATGTTGAGCTACAGCAGGGCGGGATGAATGGTCCGCGGATGGATCCCGTCCGATGGTTGGCCGAGCGCGGCGTCAGCGTGTGACGACGGCTTCGGAGAAGAGCGAGGACGAGACCGTCGCGATGTCCTCCATCTTCATGGCCGGCTACGCACCGACCGACGGTACCGTCGTCGGGCTCAGCCTTGCGCTGCATGCCGTCCAGGTGGGGCCGCTCGTCGACGGCATCCCGCACATCCAGGCCGGCAGCGGCCCGCGCACCGTCCAGCCGGAGCTCACCTCCGTGGCGCGCACCGAGGATGCAGTCACCGTAGGAGTTGCTGGTCGACCGTGACGGGATCCATGGCGAACGGACCGGGGGCGTACACCGACGACGGCTGCGCCGTCGAGGTGTATCGCCGGCTCCCGGTCGGTGAAGACCTCCACGTCATCCACCTCGTCGCAGGGGAAGGTGCCACCATCCTCGACCTCGGGGCCGGTGCAGGACGGCTCGCCGATCCGTTGAGTCTTCTGGGGCACCGCGTCGTCGCAGTCGATGACTCCGCCGAGATGCTGACCCACGTCACCCATGCCAGGACGGTTCGAAGCCGCATCGAGCACCTTGATCTCCCGACGACCTTCGACGTCGTGGTGCTGGCCAGTCACCTGATCAACAATCCCTGCGAACGACGTCGACACCAGTTGCTCCTCACCGTCGCACGCCACCTCGCCGCGGGCGGGCGAGCTCTGGTCCAGTGGCACCCGCCCGTCTGGTTCGACTCCCTCAGCGCGGGGGATGTGTGGGACGAAGCCCTCGGTGACATGAACATCCAGGTTGCGGTGTCCGCCGTGCGCGAGGACGGCGCCCTGCTGGATGCGGTCGTCAGATATGTCTTCCGCGGCACAGCCTGGACGCACGGCTTCACCACACGGAGAATCTTGCTGCGGGACCTTCAGCTCGAGGCTCGAGCCGCCGGACTCGCCATTCATCCACCTGACGACCCAGCTGTCACCTGGTTGCTGGCCACCATCAGCTGACCCTCGGTCGTTCAGGTAGTCCATCTGTGTCGTACTGGCGGTGCACGCCGAGGCTCGCCTGATCGTCTTCGCCCGCACCCTCACCCGGTGGTCGGCCGGTTGGCCCCAGGCGCACTGTCCCGTCCCTGGTTCCACGTCTCCATCACATTCGGGTCGGCACATGCTGCCCAGGGTGGGCGCCCGTCCTCGGCGGTCGTGGCAGTCGCCTGCGGGAGACGCGCAGGTAGGACCGCCGACCGCGGTCACGGTGGGGAGGTGGCGGCATCCGTCACCAGCAGGGAGATCATCTCCTCGAGGCGCTCGGCCGATGCCTGACCGACCTGCCGGTCCAGGATCCGCCCATCGGCCGCGACGGCCAAGGTCACCGGCAGGCCGGGCACGCCAAGCTCGTTCAGCAGTCTCTTGTCCCGGTCGACGACGTGCGCGTAGGTCACGTCGAGGTCGGCGAGCAGTGAGGCCGCGGCCGACGGTGTGTCCTCCGTGTTCACGCCGAGGACGCCGACCCGGCTGCCGTAGCGTTCGTACACGTCCTGCAGCAGGGGCATCTCCTCCCGGCAGGGCGAACACCAGCTGGCCCACAGGTTGACCAGGACCGGCCGGTCGCCGAGGTCGTCGAGTGCGACGTCCCCGCCGGGCACCAGGCACGGCAAGGTCAGGGTTGGGAGCGTGTTCCCCCTTGGCGCTCCCTGGCCGTCGGCGGCGAAGGAATCGCACCCGGCCACGTCGCCGGGGACGGCGACCGCGGTGGGCTCGGTGTTGCCCGACGACGGCGCGGCAGCGCCGCAGCCGCTCAGGGCCAGGACGGCCACCAGCACGCCGGCCGAACGGCGTAACCGGGTTCCTGTGGCGCAGCGCGACGTCATCCGGCCTCCACAACTGGTGGTGTCGTCCATCGGTCCACCTCGCGCCCCCGGCCAGCCTACGAAGCCGGGCGGACACATCCCACGGTGGACGCCATGAGGACCAACTACGACACAACGTACTATTTGTCGTAGTATATAACTCTGCACGCGGCGGAGCGTCCGATCGGTGGGAGCGGCGGCTCCTGCGGACTCCCACTGAGCAAGGGAAGGAAGGCATGTCGCACCCGACTGGCCGGTGGAGTTCTGCCGCAACCGGAGTGAGCCGGCGGCGCTTCCTCCAACTCGGCGGTGCCGGTGCCATCGCACTGGGAGGCGGCCTTGCGGGCGTGCGGCTCTTGGGCGACGGCCCACGAGCGGTCGTGTCGCCAGTGGGTCCGTCGTCGGCCGCAGTCGCTGAGGCGGAGGCGGCCCGCGCGACCACCGGGCAGGTCGTGCGTCGCACGCTGCGGGCTGCGCCCGCGACCGTGGACCTCGGCGGGGCCACCGTGCAGACGTGGGCGTACGACGGCACGGTGCCGGGTCAGGAGATCCGCGCCAAGGTCGGTGACGAGCTGCGGGTCAGGCTCATCAATGACCTGCCCGAACCCACCACCGTCCATTGGCACGGCCTCGCGCTGCGCAACGACATGGACGGCGTCCCCGAGGTGACGCAACCGGTGGTGGCGCCCGGAGAAACCTTCGAGTACCGCTTCGTCCTGCCGCACCCCGGCAGCTATTTCTTCCACCCGCACGTCGGTGTCCAGCTCGACAGGGGGCTGCAGGCTCCGCTGATCATCGAGGACCCGACGGAGCCGGGCGACTACGACGAGGAGGTCGTCCTCGTCCTCGATGACTGGACCGACGGACTGGGCCCCGGCCCGGACGATGTCCTGGCCGGGCTGCGGCGCACGGGCATGAGCATGGGCGGCATGTCCATGGGCGGCATGGCGGTCGACCCGGCGAACCCGCTGGGGGACGACACCGGCGACGTCGCCTACCCCGGACATCTGATCAACGGTCGCCTGGCTTCAGCGCCGTTCACCGTCGCATCGGCTCCCGGGCGGCGCGTCCGGTTCCGCATGGTCAACTCCGCAGGGGACACCGCCTACCGGTTCGCCATCGGCGGCCACCGTATGACCGTTACGCACTCCGACGGGTTTCCGGTTCGCCCCGTCGAGGTCGACACGTTGATCATCGGTATGGGGGAGCGGTACGACGTCGTCGTCACGGCCGGCGACGGTGCGTTCCCGATCGTGGCGGTTCCCGAGGGCAAGGACGACGCCGCCGGCTTCGCCGTCCTGCGGACGGCGTCCGGCGACGCGCCAACAGCTGACACGCGCCCGGCCGAACTGGGCGGCGGGCTGCTGAGCTACGCCGACCTCGCACCGACCGAGGGAGTGACCCTGCCGGCCCGGCGCCCGGACCGGACCGTGGAGCTGCTGCTCGAGATGGCGGATGGCGGACGGCGCTGGCTGATCAACGGCAAGGCGTTCCCGGACCACGATCCGCTGGACATCCGAGCCGGGGAGCGGGTGCGGCTGGTGATGAGCAACCAGTCGATGATGTTCCACCCCATGCACCTGCACGGGCACACCTTCGCCGTGGCCGACCGCGCCGGCCGCGGGCTGCGCAAGGACACGATCAACGTGCTGCCCGGTCAGAAGCTCTCGGTTGATTTCGAGGCCGACAACCCGGGCCAGTGGCTGGTCCACTGCCACAACGTCTACCACGGCGAACTGGGGATGATGACCGTCGTCTCCTACGTCGCGTGAGCACGAGTAGTCCCTTCCGTCTTCTCCTGACCGCTGCTACCGAAGGTGACTCCGATGTCGGCGAAGTCCTCGCGCAACAAGAAGCGCACCCCTTCAAGGAAGGGCGGCGCATCGGCGATGGGCGCTCCTCCCGCGGGGGACGGAGGCCTTGTGCACGGGGTGCATGGCCAGGCCGCACCAGCTAGGAGCAGCGACCCGGCCACCCAGGCGCCGGCAGGCGCTGCCTCTCCGCTGAGCGCGTTCCGGCCACCGATACCGATGCCGCCGTCCCGGGCCTTTCCTCCGTCGCGGACGGCGGCGGGGTCCCTCAGAGTGCAGCCGGGTACCGGGCGGGGGGCCGCCCCCCGGCCCGCTGCCGCACCGGTGGCGAAGGCGCCCGCTCCGCCGCGCGCGGGCGTGCCGTCGCCCGTCGCAGCTCCCGCCGGAGGGACGGAACCGGGGGGTGGGACGGCCGTTGCAACCGCGCCGTCCTTGGCTCCGGCTCGCCCACCTTTCCTGGCCGGGGACATGCCAGATGGTCCGGTCCAGGTCATGTCGTGGAACTGCTCCCAGGTCGAGGGCATGGAGCCGCAGGGCCTGGGAATGACGTACTGGTTCGACGCCGCACCGGCGGGCGACGCGTATCCGGTGAGTGTCCGCTTCACGGGACGCCGGGTGTCCGGTGAAGGGAATGGAGGAGGAAAGACCACCTTCGAAACCGTGCGGACGATCCAGCGAGTTGTACCCGGTAGCGGCCGGGTGGCGCTGACCAGCCGGGTCCCCGAACTCTCCGCGGGGACGTGGGAAGTCACCGCCACGCCGGTCGTGCTGACGGGCGCGGACGGGTCGCCGGCCCAGCCGCCCCCACCGATCCCGATGCCCCAGGGGTCGTCCTCCGGGGCGACGGCCTTCCTGCCCGTGGTGAACGTCCGTGCACCCGGTGTCCGGATCGGCGCGTGGCCCGCTCTCGTCGGCCTGGGCTTCGTGGCCGCCGTGATCCTCCAGTGGGTCCTGGGGGTGCAGCGGGACCTCCCCGTCGGCCGCATCCTGCTCGTGTCCTTGCTGGCGGGTCTCGTGGGGCTGGTGGGCGCCAAGGTCTACTACCTGCAGACACACCGTGCGGAGAAGAAGCGGACCTTGACCGCCGGCATGTCGGTGCAGGGATTCGTCATGGCTGCGGTCTCCGTCCTCGTGCTGGCCGGATGGGTGGCGGGCATCGCGGTGGGTGCCATGCTCGACGTCACCGCACCGGGTCTCCTGCTCGGGATGACCATCGGCCGGCTGGGCTGCTTCTTCGGCGGCTGCTGCGTCGGACTGCCGACCGCGTCGCGGTGGGGGATCTGGTCCTCCGACCGGGGGGTCGGCGTACGCCGGGTCCCGGTGCAGCTGTTCGAGTCCGCCATGGCGGGCACCGTCGCCACTCTGACCCTGCTCGCCGTGCTCCTGCTGGACCCGGCCGTCGACGGACTGCTCTTCCTCGCCGGGCTGTCGGCCTACACACTCGGCCGCCAGGTGCTGTTCCCGCTCCGGGTTGTCCCGCGGAAGACGGCGAACGGCCGGGTCATCACCGCGATGGTCACCGGGCTGGTGCTGGTGGCGTCGGTCGTCGGCCTGCTGGTCAGTTGAAGCGAGGGATGGACTCAGCCGGCGGCCGGGAGCAGCACCCGGCCGCCGGCGGCCCAGGCGCCCATCCCGCCGTGCAGCTCGACGACGTCGGTGTATCCGAGGTCCCGCAGGTCGGCGGCCGCCTGCGCGCTCATGCGGCCGCTCTCGCAGTACACCGCCAGCGGGGCGCCCAGGTCCTGCGGCAGCTCCGCGGATCGGCGACGGACCTCGTCGAACGGGATGGCGACGTCCGTACCCGCGATCGAGCCCTCGTCCGGCACGTGCACATTGATGACCAGCACGTCGTCATCGGCGAGGACGGTGGCGAAGTCCGCTGGCCGCAGTGATATGACCGTCGCGGCGTCCGCCGCTGCAGCCGAATCGGATCCGGCGGTCGTGGTGGACGGCTCGACCCCGGCGCAGGCCGCGGTCGCCAGGCCGATCGCCACGACCGTCACGGAGAACGGGGGCGGCTGGTCCTGCGGGACCTGACCCCGAGGTACGTCGTCGAAGGCGGGGCAACCTTCACATGTTCGTCACCGCCGGCATGCGGAGTGGCCGTCGTACACCACCTTGGTGGACACCACTCCCGAGGGCAGCATCCCGGTGGCCGACCAGCAGTTCCGTACCGGCGTGAACCGGCTGCTGCTTGCCGGGGGCGTGGTGGTCGCCGTGGTGGCCTCCACACTCGGACTGTGGCTCGCCGGCCGGGTCACCCGGCCGGTGGAGGAGCTGACCGCCGCCGCTCGGGATCTGCGTGCTGGCAACCGCGACCGCCGTGCCGCGATCACCGGGCGGGACGAGGTGGCCCAGCTGGGCCAGGCCTTCGACGAGCTCGCCGAGTCCGCCCACGGCAGGAGGCGCTCCGGCAGTCTTTCGCCGCGGACGTCGCCCACGAACTGCGGACGCCGGTCGCGATTCTGCGCAGCCAGCTTGAAGCCGTCCAGGACGGCGTCCTGGACCTCACCCCGGCGCTCGTCGCCTCCCTGCACGAGGAGAGCCTGTGCCTGGGCCACCTCGTCGCGGATCTCGAGACGTCGACCACCGCGGAGGCGGTGTCGTTCTCCCCGGAGCGGGCGCCCGTGGACGTCGCCGACGTCGTCCGGTCGGTCGTGCGCGGCCTCGGGCCGCGCCTCACCGACGCGGGGCCGGCTCTGGGTCTGCGGCTGGCCCCCGCGCCGGTGTGCGGCGACCCGACCAGGTTGGCGCAGGTGGGCACCAACCTGCTGACCAACGCGGTGAAGTTCATCCCGGTGGGTGGTCGCGTGGCGGTCACCACCGACGTCGTCGCCGACTCGGTGCGGCTGACCGACGGGGACGGCGTCCCCGGAATCTCGGACGGCGAGCTGCCCCGCGTCTTCGACCGGTACTTCCGCGGCAGGGGTTCGGCCGCCAACGATGGTGCCGTCGAGGCCGCCAACGCCTGTTGGGGGGGCGCCCCGGTCGGGTCGCCCGGACGCGCCGTCGAGGACGATGCCGCCACGGTGCCGCGCGGATCGAGGGAAGCGGGCACGAGGGCGCAGCGGCACGGACCGCTCTCCTGGGTCGCGGTCCTGCTTGCCGGCTCGGTGTGCATCGCGGTGGTGGTCGCCGTCGAGTCGGTCGCGCGGGTTCCCGACAGCGGACATGCGGCCCTAGACGAGTGGGTGCCCTGGCTGCTGCCGGCCGCTCGGTTGGCCGGCGACCTGGCCGCCGCGGGCGACCTGGCCGGCTGTGCCGTGGGGCGAGTCCGCGGTTCTCCTGCTGCCGGTCCTCCTGGTGGAGGTCCTCAACACGGACTTCTCGCAGGTCTCGTTCCTCGCGCTGGTGGCCGTCGTCGGGCACACTGCGTTCGGTGCGTGGTGGCACCGCCGCCGGGCCCTTGGGCGCCCGAATCCGGGCAAGCCGGCGCCTTCTGGCGAATCGCGGCGATCGAGCTCCTCGTGTTCGCGATCACCCTCGGGCGGGCCGTGGGGTTGTCCCGGACGCCGGCGCCCGTCCACGCGCCGACCGAGGTCGAGTCGAGCCTGCCCGTACCTAGTGCCCGCTGACCGACGCTCAGCCGATCGGATCCTGCCCGGGGCCCGGTTGGACCGTTCCCCCTGTCGACGAGCGGGGCTCGCGTCCGGCGAGAATAGCGTCCAGCACCTCGGCCAGCAGCTGGCTGTCCATCTCGCCGGTGATCTTGGCGACGATCGTCCCGGTGCGGTCGATGAAGAACGTCTCCGGTACGCCGTAGACGCCGAACTCGAGGGCCGCCCGAGAGCCGGGGTCCGCGACGTACCGATATCCCTCGCCGCGGCCCAGCTCGTCGAGGAACGCCACGGCGGATTCTCGCCGGTCCTGGAAGTCGACGCCGACGAAGGTGACCCCGGCATCTGCGTAGGCATCGTTGGCGGCAACGAGGACCGGGTGTTCGTTGCGACAGGGCACGCACCAGGAGGCCCAGAAGTTGACGACGACGATCTGGCCGCGCAGCTCGGACAAGGACACCGCACCGGACCCCTCGAGGTCGGGGAGGGTCAGATCCGCGGCGGCCCGACCGATCAACGGGCTGTCCACCAGGGTCGGGTCCTGCTGGATGCGGCTGCCCAGCACTGCGGCCACGCCGATCACCAGAGCGACGACGGACAGGGCCACGAGCCGAACCCTCCGCCAAGAATCTTGCTGGCGGGAGAGTGGGGGTGGCGTCATCCGCTACCGGCCTGGGCGCGGGCCTCGGCGATCAATGTCTCCACCTGACTCCGGGTTGCCGGCTCGATGTCGGTCCGCTGCTGGAGCTGCTCGAGCACGGTGAGCGCACCGGCCGGATCGGACAGGCCGTAGAGCGCGATGTTGGCCCTGAACCAGAGAGCCTCCACCGCCCGCGGGTCCTGGGCGAGTGCCCGGTCGACGTACTCCAAGGCCTGATCCGGCTCGCCGGCCTGCATCAGCAGCCATCCGTAGTGTGACTGCGCCTCGACGTTGCGGGGCTCGCGATCCAGTGCGACCAGGTAATGGCGGGCGGCAGCGAGGTAGTCGCCCTCGTCGAGGTAGCGATGAGCCAGTGCCAAGCGCATGTCGAGCACGTCGGGATTCTGCGCGACGACGTCCTCCATCTCCTCGTTGGTGACCGTGGACAGGTCCCGCGGGGCGGTGTCCTCATCAGCGCCAGATGCGACCGGGCCGAGTGCCTCGTTGCCGCTCACGGTCCCGCCGGTCGGCCGCTCCCCGAGATAGACGGGGAGCAGCACGACCGCAGCGAACAGCGCGACGGCGACGGCGAGGCCGTACGCAACCAACCGCCCCCGCCGGGACGACCGGTCGGTCACCGAGGTGGCGCCCACCTCGTCGGGCGTCGGGGCGGCCAGCAGGGCGAGTGCCCTGGCTGCGGTCCGCTCGTAGGTCTGCCGCAACCCGTCGGCGACATCGGCAGGGAGTTCACCGTCGCGGACCTGCCGCTCCAGGTCGAGCAGATCGCGCAATGCCTGATCCCGCCCTTGTTCCAGGCGCAACCGGTCGACCGTCACAGTCGGTCCTCCTCCTCGGCGGTGGCTCGCATTCCGGCGACGGCCTCGGTGACCCGCTGCCGGTCGGCGTCGTCCAGCTGCCCCTGCTCGTCCGCAGGTCGTCGGCGGGTGAGGACCACCACGCCCGCGACCGCCGCGACCCCCAGTGGGATCAACCACAGCAACAGTGTGTCACCGCCCGCCGGCGGGTCGAGGAGGATCCAGTCGCCGTAGCGCGCGGTGAAGTACGCGACGATCTCTTGATCAGAGCGCCCAGCATCGACCTGCTCGCTGACGGTGGCCCGCATGGCCACGGCCGTGTCCGACATGGACTCGGCGATGGACACCGACTTGCAGACCGGGCAGCGCAGTCGCTGCTCTAGCTCGTACGCCCGGTCGGGGGGCTGACCGCTCCCGAACACCAGGCCGGCCACCACGACACCGAGGAGAGCGACGATCGCGCCCAGCACACCTGCGCGCTGAAACAGCTCACGCATGTCCGTCAGCCCCCACCGGGCCGCTCACTGTGGACGTCGTCTCGGCGGGCCGGCGACGGCGTCCCCCGAGCGCCCACAGTCCACCGGCGGCCATGAGCACGCCCCCGGCCCACAACCAGGACATGAGCGGGTACTCGTACACGTTGACCGCGACCGAGTCCGGTTCGAGGTTCGACAGCGCCACGTAGATGTCGCCGCTGGGCCGGTTCCACACCGACGGTGCGCCGATCGCCTGCGGCTGGTTGTCGAACGCGGTCAGCCGTGGGGTGGCGACGTAGTCGACCCGGTCACCGGTGCGGAAGACCAGGTGCGCGTCGGTGATCAGGCGATCTGCCTCGCGGTGCTCCTCCGTCTTGTCGAAGGTGACCGAGTAGCCGTCGAACTCGAGCGAACCCCCGAGGTCGAGGTTCTCCGAGGCCCGGGTCGCCAGGCCGCCGGAGACGGCGATGGCCAGGGCGACCACCGCCACGCCGAGATGGGCCAGCTGACCGCCCCAGTAGGCGCGCTGACCACGCAGCAGGTGCAGCGCCGCCCGCGGCGTGGCGCTGGGCAGGGTGACGACGAACTGCCGGACGGCGGCTGCGGCGATGGTCACCGCGAGAAGCACCACGGCGACCACGCCGACGGAACGGACGCCGGCCACCACAACCGCCGCGGCCGCGGTGCTACCTGCGAGCAACGGGATCCGCAGCCTGTTCCACAGGAGCGCCCCGGTGGCCCTGCGGTAGGGCATGAAGGGGCCAGCTCCCATGGCCAGCAAGAGGGCGAAGGACAGCGGTACGGCCATCCGGTCGAAGAATGGCCGGCCGACCGAGACCTGGCTGCCGACGATGGCCTCGACCAGGATCGGGTACACGGTGCCCAGCAGCACCACGAAGGCGAACAGGCTCAGGAGGAGGTTGTTCACCAGGAACGCGCCCTCGCGGCTGACCAGGGACTCCGGGCGGGACATCGAGGCAATCCGCTCGCCGCGCAGGGCGAACAGCGTGAATCCGACGACCAGGACCAGCACGAAGAAGCCGAGCAGCGCCGGGCCGATCGGTGACTGGGAGAAGCTGTGCACGGATACGACCACGGAGGAGCGGGTGAGGAAAGTGCCCAAGATGGTCAGCGAGAAGGTGGCCAGCACCAGGACGAAGTTCCAGGCCTGCAGCATGCCACGCTTGATCTGGACGACCGCGGAGTGGATGAACGCCGTCGCGACGAGCCAGGGGATGAGCGCAGCGTTCTCCACCGGGTCCCAGGCCCAGTAGCCGCCCCAGCCCAGCACCTCGTAGGACCACCACGCGCCCAGGACCAGGCCTGCGGTGAGCGAGGTCCAGGCGACGAGGTTGGCCCTCCGGGTGCGGCGCAACCAGTCGACGCCCCCCTGCCGCAGGAGCAGCGCCGACATCGCGAACGCGAAGGGCACCGTGAAGCCCACGTAGCCGAGGTAGAGCATCGGCGGGTGGAAGGCCACCATCACGTGGTCCTGGAGCAGCGGGTTGCCACCGGCGCCGTCGGTCGGGGGGACCGCCTCGAGGCCGAAGGGGTTGGCGACGGTCGCCACGAGGCCGAAGAAGAAGACCCCGACCACACCCATGACGGCCAGCGCACCGGTCCCGAGCCGGTCGTCGGTCGTGCGGACCTGTCGTAGCACGACGGCGGTGTAGCCCGCCAGGATCAGGGCCCAGAGGACGATGCTGCCCTCCAGGGCCGACCAGGCCCCCGTGATGCTGTACAGCACGTTGGTGGCCCGGGAGTGGTTCTCGGCGACGTAGGTGATGCCGAAGTCATCGGTCAGCAGGGCGACCTCCAGCGCTGCCATGGACAGCACGGCGCCGCCCACCACGCACTGGACGGCCGCCTTCAGGTGACCGCGGTCGACGGATTCCGGTCGCCGCTGAGCGCGTAGGCCGAGAACGGCCAGGACGAGCGACGACACGGCACCGAGAGCCGCCCCGCTCCAGCCGGCCGCCGCAAGGATCACGGTCACGGGGCGCTCCCAGGGGCAGGTGTCGGGTCTGCATCGGGTGCCCGGTAGTTCTCGTCGTGCTTGACGATCATGGTGTCGGCATCGAAGGTTTCGCCGTTCCACGAGCCTTCCAGGACGACCCCGATCCCCGGCCGGAACAGCTGGGCGGGGGAGCCCTCGTAGGCCACCGGCACCGCGGCGGCGCCGGGCTCGGTGCCCGAGACGACGATGAAGCGGAGCCCGTCGGGGGTCGACTCGACGCTGTCCTGCTGGACCAGGCCTCCGATCTGGAAGCGGCGGTCGTCGGCGAAGTCCGCCCTCTGCGCCAGCGCCTCATCCGGGGTCAGGAAATACACGAGGTTGCCGTTGATGTTGCCGACGAACAGCACGCCGAGAAGGACGACAGCCATGCCGAGCACGGCCACCGCGGCGAGCCGATAGCGCCTCACCGCAACTGCCCGATGCCGCGGCGGACGGTTGCGGTGCGGTGGCGCAACGTCAGCAGATACCCACCCATGGCTCCGTAGGTGATGCCGAAGCCCAGAGCGACCCACGCCCACTCAGACATCAGGTTCAGTCCTTCTTCCGTAGTCGGGAGCCGTCACGGCCGCCCCGGCCAGATCGGCCGTGGCAGCATCCTGGGCGGCCGCAAGGGCCTCCTCGTCGGCTGCAAGTCGGATGCGGGACCGCAGCAGGACGGCGTAGACCGCCGTGAATGCCAGGACGTTGAGCACGAGGGCGGCGAGCATCCAGTGGTCGATGCTCGGGTCGCCGGGCCTGAGCACGGTGGGCGGCTGGTGCAGGGCACGCCACCAGATCACCGACATGTGGACGACGGGCACCTGTCCGAAGGCCAGGACGCCGAAGACGGCGGCGCGCCGGGCACGCACGGTCGGATCGAGCGTGGCCCGGCGCAGGGCCAGGTAACCCAGGTAGACGAAGAACATCAGCGCCGTCGTCACCAGTCGGGGGTCCCAGGTCCACCACACGCCCCACACCGGCTTGCCCCACACCGATCCCAGCACGATGGTGAGGCCGGTGAAGAAGACGCCGACCTCCGCGCTGGCCGCCGCCAGCCGGTCCAGCCGGGCCTTTCGCTTCCACAGCCAGCCGACGCTCGCGCCGAAGGTGATCGCGAAGCTGAGGTAGGCCAGCCAGGCGGCGGGGACGTGCACGTACATCAGCCGCTGCAGGTTGCCCTGCAACTGGTCCGGTGGCGCGGTGAGCGCCACGGCCAGACCGGTGGCCATGGCCAGGACGGCCACCGTGCTCAGGTGTCGCGAGAGCGGTCTCACGAGCCCTCCTCCAAGGATCGGGCGGACAGGACGACGGCAAGGGCGGCGACGAGGTCGACCAGCAACAGCAGCGCGAGCCAGTTCCAGGGGGGCCTGCCGTAACGGGTGGCCTCGGCGGTCTGGGTGGCCGCGAGCAGGAGCGGAAGAGCGAGCGGGACGACGAGGAGCGGGCCCAGCGTCGTGCGGCCGGCCAGGCCCTGGGTCAGTGCGCCGGCCAGGGTGCCGAGGACCGCGAGGCCGATGGCGACGAGCGGCAGGACCAGTACCAGCCACGGCCAGTTGTTCAGCGGCGGGTCGTAGACGATGACCGCCACCGGCAACACGGCCAGTTCGAAGGCGAGCAGGAGGACGGCGTTGGCCCCTGCACGCCCGAGCAGTTGGACGGCGGGATGGATGCCGGTGAGCCGGAGCAGCTCGACCTGCTGCGGCGCATCCACGGCGCTCTGCCGGAGCGTGATCAGCACACCGAAGAGCAGGACCACTGCCCAATACATGCCGGACCCGACCGAACGCAGCATCGGCACATCGGTGCCGACGGCCAGGGGAACCAGCAGCAGAGCGACCCCCCCGAAGGGCGCAGTCACCAGCAGCGCCTCGCCGGCCCGGACCTCCAGCCGCAGATCCTTCCGGGTCAGCTCGAGGGCCTGCAGGAGGGGACGCGGCGCCTCGGTTCGTGGAGAGATCACCGGTGCGCCTCGTTCACGGCGGCTGCGGACCGATCAATGGGACGCAGGCCCCCGTTCTCGAGCTCGACGATCCGGTCCACGGCCCCGGCAAGCCGGTCCCGTTCGTGCGATACGACGACCGCACCGCCGCCTCGGGCCCGTACCGCGTCGACGACGACCTCCACGAGCCCGGCGGACGCGCGGTCGAGGCCGGCATGGGCCTCGTCGAGGAGAAGCAGGCGGGGGCAGGTGATCAGGACCCTTGCCAGCTCTGCCCGGCGGAGCATCCCGTGCGAGCAGCGCTCTGCGGCGCGGTCCGCCGCGCGGCCCAGTCCTACGGTTGCCAATGCTGCCTCGGCGGCCCCGACGTCGCGGCCGGTGAGCCGGCAGTAGAAGGCCAGGTTCTCGCCGAGGGTGAGACGGGGGTACAGCGCCGGGGTGTGGCCGATCAGCGCGATGCCGGGGCGGATTCCCTCGACGTCGCGGGTACCGAGTCGGGCGCCGAGGACCCAGCCCGCACCCCCGAGCGGGGGGAGCAGCGTGGCCAAGATCCGCAGGAGGGTGCTCTTGCCCGAGCCGTTGGCCCCGATCAGGCCCACGGCTTCGCCGGGCGCCACGGTCATCGTCAGGTCCCGGAGCACGCGTGACCGCTGCACAGTGACCGACAGCCCGGCCAGGTGGGCGACGGCGGACGACGATCCGCCCGACGACGGCACGTCACTCCGGGAGATGAAGGGCGATCGGGGCTCAGGCACGATCCAGCTCTCTGACGGCCGAGGTTGGGGACGGGGGATGGGCCGCGTCGCCTACGGTACTTAGTAGGTAGGCCGGAGTGGGAACCGGCTGCCGGCGTCACGGCACACGCCCGGATCTGAGGTAGGTGGGGATGGAGCTCTTCGCCCTGATGTCGTTGGCGCTGGTCGCCGGCGTCGTGTCCTTCACCTCCCCGTGCACGCTCCCGCTCCTCCCAGGCTTCGTCTCCTACGTCTCCGGGTTGTCCGGGGAGCAGGGTTCGGCGACGGCGGGTGGCGGGCCGCTGGCCGCCCCCGCGCGGCGGCGGGTCCTCGTGGGATCGCTGCTGTTCCTGATCGGCTTCGCGGCGGTGTTCACCACCCTGGGCGCCACGTCCTCAGCGCTGGGCTTCCTGCTGGTGCAGAACCTGCGGGGGATCAACCTCGTCGGTGGCGCTTTCGTCGTGCTGATGGGCTTGGCGACGGCCGGCCTGCTACCGCTGCCGTTCCTGCACCGGGAGTTCCGCACCGACCTTCGACGTTGGCAGCCCGGCCCCGGGGGTGCCCTGCCGCTGGGGGCTGCCTTCGCCTTCGGCTGGACGCCCTGCGTCGGACCGGTTCTGGCCTCCATCCTGACGACGGCCGCCGGTACGGCCACCGTCGGGCGCGGGGCCCTCCTCCTCCTCGCATACTCGCTCGGGCTCGGACTGCCGTTCCTGCTGCTCGCCAGGGGAATGGCCCGCGGCGGCGGCCGGCTCGGCTGGTTGCGGCGTCATTCCCGGCGGATCGAGGTCGCCGGGGGAATCCTGCTGGTCGGGATGGGCGTGGCCATGATGACGGGCGGATGGACCGCGCTGATGAGCCGGATGCTCGCGTTCTACGCACAACTGGGATGGCCTCCCATCTGACCGCCGGTTCACCCCCGGCTGCCGCGGTGGCCCGGCGCTCGACGCATACCCCCTCTCGTGGGCCGGCGCCGTCTGATGGTCCGCGGCCCCGGCTACTGGACGCCGTTCGTCCCTTCTGCGGCGCGTCGGGGTCAGGAGCGCGATGGCCTGCGGTCTCTGTGCCGGACCGGGCGGGAGTGGCCGTGAACGGCCACGTCAGCGGGATCTAAGAGGATCGTGGGCGACGAGGTGGGTCGCAGGACCCTCCCTCGCGGGTGCGCCCCCCACGACCGTCGGAGCTCCCCGCCCAGGCGTGCTCGTTCTGCAGACGCCCAGAGGGCGGTCGCGCCGACAGCCCGAGCACCGGGACCGCCAGCTTGTTGCACACCGAGCAGCTGACGGCAAAAGCGGCGAGCAGCCCCCGCGCCCGAGACCGGTTCGCTGGCGACCGGGCACCGTCACGGGGCGGACGCCGACGTGCTGGTCGTGGGTCTCCTCCGCGAGGCCTGAGGGTGCACTGCATGGAGGATCGGTGGGGCGCGTCACTGCGGCGCCGCGCCGGTCCTGTGCGCCTACTGCGCATCGGGGGAGAAGACGCGCGGTCTCCTGTGCGTCAGGCGACCACGCAGCCGACGACCTCGAGCGCCAGCCAACCTGCAGCGGCAGGGAGCGACAGTGCGGCGATCGCTGCTGCTGTGCAGCCCATCAGACGCATCGCTCGCGACGCGCCGATACTCCCGGTGGTCAGCCGTGTCAGCCTGGCCTGGGTGAGATGGCTGGCCATCGCCAGCCCGACTGCAGGCGTGGGTTGTCCGGTGAGACGAGACAATGCCTCCTGAACCGCGCCGGCACTGCAGCGGCGGGCAGCCTGGGCATCGGCGGCGAGTTCGATGAGGTCAGCGAGGGCGGCGGGTGCGGCACGCAGGAACGGACTCATCGCAAACGCGGCAGCGAGGGTCTCCACGATGGCGACGAGCAGGTGGTGTCGCCCGCGTAGATGTGCACGCTCGTGTTCCATCGTGGCCGCCAGCGCCCTGGGCGTCAGGTGGTGGCGGAGGGAGTCGCTCATGATGATGACGCCGGGACGACCGCCGATCGACAGGGCGAGCGGCCGGTCGTCGCGAACCCACAGGGGGTCACCCGACGGCATGCCGGCGGCCAGCAGGCGGAGCTGTTCCACGTGCGGGGCCGTCGATCGGCGACGTCGTCGCCGGACGGTGAGCGCCCAGCCGATCCGCAGGAGGATCGTCGCCACGCCGATGACGCCGACGGCGGCGAGGCCTTCACGCCAGCCAGGCAGAGATCCTGAGGAGAGAGCCGTCCAGCAGCCACCTGCCAGACGGAAGATTCCTGCTGCCGGGTGTTCGTCGGCTGGCAGGGCGAGCAGGGTGATGCTGGCGACCGTCGACACGATCAGCCCCACCGTGGACAACAACCATCCGGTCAGCAGGATCGTGGGGTCGAGCTGCCGGTCAGCGAGCCACTGCAGCGGACGGTGTCCGTGCATGCCTACGACTGCACTACCGACGAGCAGTCCGAGGACACCGTTCATGACTGAGACGCTCGCCGGGCCAGGGCCTTCCGCAGGACGGAGGATTCCTCCTCGGAGGCGGTCTCGGCGAAGTGCAGGAGAACCGACTGCGGGTCCCCCGACGCGTCGAGCACTTCGCGCAAGGACGCCGTCGCCGCCTCCTCGCGCGTGAGGCTGGGGCTGTACCTGTACGCCTTGCCGGTGGGTTCGCGGTGCACCACCCCCTTGCCGTGGAGGTGGCTGAGGACAGTCATGACGGTCGTGTACGCGAGCGTGCGGTGCGACGGCAGCCGCTCGAGCACCTCCCGGACCGTCAGAGGAGGGTGGGAGGACCAGAGGACGTCCATCACGGCGGCTTCCAGCTTCCCCAGTCGTGGCATCGCCGTTCCCTTCCGTCCGTCGGCGGCACCATCGAGCCTCCGCGTCGCGCTGGTCCTCTGACCTACGACCTGGAAAGAGAGCCTACGGGAGCGGAAGTTCTCCAGGTTCCTGTGCGGTGGACCATTCCAGCTCGAGTGGACGTGGGCGGTGGCTGCCCCACCGTGAGACCGGACGAGGTGCTCTGGGCAGGGACGGCGACCAGTCGGCTGCGGCTGCCCCCACTGCGCGGTGCGGCCGGTCTCCTGTCCGCCTGCGCCCATTCCACCAGCGCCGTTCCACTACGGCCGGTAGTACCGTGGCTGCCGTGACGGGACTTGGCGCACCAGCGCGGCGACTCGGAGTCGTGCTCGTGCTGTTCGCGCTGATCTCGATGCACGGGTTGCAGTACCTGTCGGTCGGCCCCACTTCGGACCGACCTGCGTCGGCGAGCCCGGCCCACGGGATGGAGGTCGCCACGGACGGATCGGGCGCGGACCCCGTCGGGCTCGCCGACGGACCGGTGACGACGGGCGCAGACGGGGGGGCCCTGGCCGAGTCCCGGCCGCTGGTGGGGAACATGCCCGGTCACGGCATGCCGGCGCACGTCTGGTCGTTGTGCCTGGCCGTTCTCCTGGTCGCGTTCGCCGTGCTGGGCGCGGTGTACAGCCTGCGCTCGATGACCGCGCAGGCGGACGGAGCAGCGGCCGTTCCTCGCGGGTCCGTGCGACCGTCACGGCCCTCACGACCGCCCAATCTCTCTGCTCTCTGCGTCCTGCGGATCTAGGCCGACCACACCCGACCCCAGCGCGCTGCACGGGGTCAGACGGCACGGCCAACGACCTCATCATCGACAGGAGACATGCAATGACCCGCACCAATGTTCGACTCCACCGCCTCGCTGGCGGCCTCATCGCCGGGGCGGTCGTACTGACCGGCTGCTCCGGCGGTTCCGCCACCAGCGACACGAGCGCTCGGAGCTCCGCCAGTCAGTCCGCCAGTCAGTCCGCCAACTTCAACGACGTGGATGTCACCTTCGCGCAGGACATGATCGTCCACCACGAGGGGGCGCTCCAGATGGCTCAGCTGGCCGATGGGCGCGCTCAAGACCCGCGTGTCCTGGACTTGGCGGGCCGGATCGAGGCCGCCCAGGATCCGGAGATCCAGACCATGACCGGATGGCTGGAGGACTGGGGGCAGCCGACGTCCCCTGCGCAGTCCGGTGACATGTCGGGTGGCATGGACATGGGTGGCATGAACATGGACATCGAGGGCCTTGAGGCAGCCTCGGGGCCCGGGTTCGACCGGATGTGGCTGCAGATGATGACCGAGCACCACCTCGGGGCCGTGGACATGGCCCAGACCGAGATCGCCGACGGACAGAACGCCGATGCCATTGCGCTGGCGGAGCAGATCGTCGAGTCGCAGAGCGCCGAGATCGACGAGATGGGGACGATTCTGACCGAGCTCGGGGGCTGATTCCGGGCGAGTGGTGCTGTCGTCGTGCGACGGCAGCGCCACTCGTGCCCGCCCGTGTCACCTGTTTCGGCTGGCTGGCGGTGTCGAGGTCGGAGAGCTCTTGCGAACCGGAGGGTCCCACGATGATGCTGCTGGACCCGGCACTCGGTGCCCTGCTCCTGGTACTGATCCTCCGCGATGTCTTCCACACGCTCTTCCATCCCGCCGGCCAGGGCCGTCTCAGCCACCTCGTCCTCTCCGGGACGTGGCGGGTTGCCCGGTGGATCGGCGGCCCGACCCGTCTCGCCGAGCTCGCCGGGCCACTGGGCATGGTGGCCGTGGTCAGCATCTGGAGTTCGGGGGTCGTCTTCGGTGGCGCACTGGTCTACCTGCCGTACATCGACGGGTTCATGTACTCGACGGGTCTGAGCCCGACTGCGCGTGCGGATTTCCTCGACGCGCTCTACCTGTCGCTCACGACCACGAGCACGCTGGGTTTCGGTGACGTCGTCCCGACCGAGGGGTGGCTGCGCGTCGTGACACCGCTGCAGGCGCTGGTCGGGTTCTCACTCCTGACTGCCGCGGTGACCTGGGTTCTGCAGGTGTACCCGGCACTCAACCGGCGGCGCACGCTTGCGCTGCGGCTCACGACGCTGGAGCAGGCAAGCCTCCGCGAGGCACTGCCGCGGGCGGACTCCGCGATGCCAGCGCTGCTGCTCTCCGAACTGGCGGGACAGGTAGCGCAGATGCGCGTCGACCTGACCCAGTACGCCGAGACCTACTACTTCCGCTCCCAGGACTCCCGGACGTCGCTGCCCGCCGCCCTGCCGTATGCCCTGGACCTGGTCACCGCGGGTCGTTCCGGCATGCGTGCCGACGTACGCCTCGCGTCGGGCCACCTCGCACGGGCGCTGGAGGACCTGACAGACCATCTGGGCCGCGAGTTGCTGAGGACCACGGGTGACGTCGAAGGGGTGCTGATGGCCTACGCGCATGAGCACGGCGAGACGACGATCCTCGGTCGGGGGCGG
This sequence comes from Klenkia terrae, assembly GCF_037083865.1. Classification (NCBI taxonomy): domain Bacteria; kingdom Bacillati; phylum Actinomycetota; class Actinomycetes; order Geodermatophilales; family Geodermatophilaceae; genus Klenkia; species Klenkia terrae. The sequence goes on from NZ_JBAPLV010000008.1 coordinate 78,208, forward strand.
GGGCCTGTGCCGGACAGTAGGAACTGACGAGGGCGTGGCACCCGACGAGTGCGTAGCCCGACGATGGGTAACCGGGCCGGCCGTCGCTCCCTCTAGGGGTTCCACCCGGATCGTCCCCGTCGGGCATCGGCAGTCGGAGTGGACGCACCTGGCAGGGGTTGCACACCACGGAGGGGCGTCGTACCGTTTGGATATACCCCTACCGGGTAATGGAATGCGTGGAGAGGGTGCATGGACACGAACGGTGGATCCGGACCGCATGGATACATCCATCGCAAGGACGACTACCTCAAGCGGCTACGCCGCATCGAGGGCCAGGCCCGCGGTCTGCAGCGGATGGTGGAGGACGAGAAGTACTGCATCGACATCCTCACCCAGGTGTCGGCCGTGACGAAGGCGTTGCGGTCCGTCGCTCTCGGTCTGCTCGACGAGCACATGAGCCACTGCGTGGTCGAAGCTGCCGCCGCAGGTGGTTCGGATGCCGAGCAGAAGCTGCGCGAGGCATCCGAGGCCATCGCCCGTCTCGTCCGCTCCTGAGCCAAGGCGTCGTCGAGGACCAGCGGGACCCAACCGGTCCCCGCTACGAGAACAAAGCGCAAGAACGACAAGAGATCCGAGAGGAACACCTGATGAGCACCACCACGTACACCGTCGTCGGCATGACCTGTGGGCACTGCGTCAACTCCGTGACCGAGGAGGTCACGCAGGTGCCCGGTGTCACGGGCGTCGACGTCGACCTGGCCAGCGGCGGCCTCACCGTCACCGGCGATGCCGACATCGACGACGCCGCCGTGCGGGCCGCTGTGGAGGAGGCCGGCTACGAGGTCGCCGCGCCGGTCGAACAGCCCGCGTCGGCGACATCGTCCGGCTGCGGGTGCGGCTGCAAGTGACGGGACGGCGGTCCGGGACACCGGACCGCCGTCCCGGCACCTCGAATCAAGAAGAGTGGACGTCAACAGCACTGCGGCCAAGGTCGGCGCCTATGTGGCCGGCCTCGCTGTCGCCTTCGCCTCGGCGTTCGGTATCGGCAGCGCCGTGGGCCCGGTCGGGCCGACGGCAGACCAGACCGAGTCGCCGGCACCGGCGTCGGACGCCGGCCACGACGGCATGGACATGGACGGCGACACCGGCAGCTGACCGGGTGTCCTCGGCCGACGCAGACCAGCGATTTCTGACAGGGAGAACCAGTGAGCTCCGCGACGAACAGCACGACATCGCCGGCCCCGGCCGGCGGTGACCAGGTCGAACTCGCGATCGGCGGCATGACCTGCGCGTCGTGCGCCATGCGGATCGAAAAACGGCTCAACAAGCTCGACGGCGTAAGCGCGACCGTCAATTACGCCACCGAGAAGGCCAAGGTGACCTTCGCCGATGGCGTCGCGCCCGACGACCTAGTGGCGGCCGTGGAGAAGGCCGGCTACACCGCCCGGCTGCCCGAGCCGCCCCGCCCGGAGATGACCGGTGCGGAGGGCGAGGAGCCCGACGGGCGGGATCCCGTCGCCCCGCTGCGCCAGCGCCTCCTGGTCTCCACCGTTCTCACGGTGCCCGTCATCGCGATGGCCATGATCCCGGCACTGCAGTTTACCTACTGGCAATGGCTGTCTCTCACGCTCGCCGCCCCGGTTGTGGTCTGGGGGGCCTATCCCTTCCACCGGGCTGCCTGGACGAACCTGCGACACGGCGCGTCCACCATGGACACGCTCATCTCGATGGGCACCCTGGCCGCCTTCGGGTGGTCGCTGTACGCGCTGTTCTTCGGCACGGCAGGCGTGCCCGGCATGACGCACGCGTTCGAGCTGACCATCAGGGCGACCGACGGCGCAGCGAACATCTACCTCGAGGTCGCCGCCGGGGTGACCACGGCGATCCTCGCCGGCCGGTACGTCGAGGCACGGTCCAAGCGGCGCGCCGGCGCGGCACTGCGGGCGCTGCTGGAACTGGGTGCCAAGGAGGTCTCCGTCCTGCGCGGCGGGCGCGAGGAGCGGATCGGCGTCGACCGGCTGGCCGTCGGTGACCTGTTCGTCGTCCGCCCGGGGGAGAAGATCGCCACCGACGGCGTGATCACCGAGGGCTCCTCGGCCGTCGACGCCTCGATGCTCACGGGTGAGTCGGTCCCGGTGGAGGTCGGGCCCGGGGACGGCGTGGTCGGCGCCACCGTGAACGCCGGCGGCCGCCTCGTGGTGCGGGCGACCCGCATCGGCTCCGACACCCAGCTCGCGCAGATGGCGCGGCTGGTGGAGGAGGCGCAGAACGGCAAGGCCCAGGTCCAGCGGCTCGCCGACCGCGTGTCGGGGATCTTCGTGCCGATCGTCATCGCCCTGGCCGTCGCCACCCTGGGCTTCTGGCTGGGCACTGGCGCAGGCATCACGGCCGCCTTCACCGCCACGGTCGCCGTCCTGATCATCGCCTGCCCCTGCGCCCTGGGGTTGGCCACGCCGACCGCGCTGATGGTCGGCACCGGCCGGGGTGCGCAGCTCGGCATCATCATCAAGGGCCCCGAGGTCCTCGAGTCCACCCGCAAGGTCGACACCGTCGTCCTGGACAAGACCGGCACCGTGACCACCGGCCGGATGACCCTGCTCGACGTCGTCCCCGCCGCCGGCGAGGACACCGGCCGGCTGCTGCGGCTGGCCGGCGCGCTGGAGGATGCCTCCGAGCACCCCATCGCCCGGGCGATCGCCACGGCGGCCACCGAGCGCCACGGCGCCCTGCCACCGGTAGAAGGATTCAGCAACGTCGAGGGACTCGGCGTCCAGGGGATCGTCGAGGGGCACGCCGTGATCGTCGGCCGGGCCCGGCTGTTCGCCGAATGGTCCCAGCAGCTGTCCGCCGACCTCGAGCGGGCCACGGCCGCCGCAGAGGCGGACGGGAAGACGGCCGTCGTTGCCGGCTGGGACGGCGCCGCCCGCGGAGTCTTCGTCGTCGCTGACGCCATCAAGGAGACGTCGGCCGAGGCCATCCGCCAGTTGCGGGACCTCGGGCTCACCCCGGTGCTGCTGACCGGGGACAACCAGACCGTGGCCCGGTCGGTCGCCGCCCAGGTGGGCATCACCGAGGTCATCGCCGAGGTGCTGCCGCGGGACAAGGTCGACGTGGTCAAGCGGCTCCAGGGCGAGGGCAAGGTCGTCGCCATGGTCGGTGACGGGGTGAACGATGCCGCCGCGCTCGCCCAGGCCGACCTCGGCCTGGCCATGGGCACCGGAACCGATGCCGCGATCGAGGCCAGTGACCTGACGTTGGTACGGGGCGACCTGCGGGCCGCGGCAGACGCGATCCGGCTGTCCCGGAAGACCTTGGGCACGATCAAGGGCAACCTCTTCTGGGCTTTCGCCTACAACGTCGCGGCGCTGCCGCTCGCCGCTGCGGGCCTGCTCAACCCGCTGCTGGCCGGAGGTGCGATGGCGTTCTCGTCGGTGTTCGTGGTCTCCAACAGCCTGCGTCTGCGTCGGTTCAAGGCCCTCGCATCGGACACAGCGGACGGCAGAGCGGGGACGGGTCGACCGATCGATGCAGGTCAGCGGTCGGATGAGGTTGTTGAGGACAGCCGACGGTGAGCGCGTGCCCGGAACCCCCACGTCAGGGGCAGCCGCGCCGCACACTCCTTCGGGGCATCAGCGAGGCAGCCCGGACCTGCGGGCCGGCGATCAGGAGCGCGGCCACCAGCCCGAGAACGTTGCCGTCCCCGGTGCGGGCGTAGACGGATCAGGTCGCAGCGCAGGGGGACGGTGGCGGTCGGGCCGGCCTGGAGGACCGCACGGCCGGTCTTGCGTGCACGCATCGGGGCGGCGGCCACCTTCGGTCGCCGGGACCTCCTCGGTGGTGCAGGAGGCGGCGTCGATCGGCACCAGCAGGATCGCACCCCCGCCGTGACCGCGGCCCGGGCGCAGTCGGGGCGAACACCTCGTAGAAGATCATCTCACCCAGTCGACCGGCCTGGGTGCGCAGCACCCCCCGCCACGCCCCGGGCCGGCAGCGCGCCGTCGGGACTTCACGCCACCGCAGCGCCCCGGAACCCGTCCTGGTGGATCTCGATCAGCCCGGCGACCACTGTGCCCCGGCCCGCCGGGGCACATCTGCGACCCCAGCAGCTTCGGGTGTTCCGGCGACGGGGCCGGTGACGCCCAAGCTGCGGGCCCGTCGGCCACAGCGTCGACGGACGCGGCGTGCGCCAGCTGGGTAATCCCGCTCAGGTCGGCCTGAGAGTCGGCTCCCGCGGTCAGCCCGGCCGACAGGGCGGTGTCACCGTCGGACCAGGCTGCCGTCGCCACGTCCACGCAGACGAGATCCCGAGGAACGGGTGGTTGGCGCAGGCGGAGGGCACGACCTAGATTGGGCGGGGCCGGGGCCGGGGGCGGGGGCCGCCGGCGAGGACCTGCCGGTGACAACCGGCGTCTACGGTCGCCGAGGCGACGCACACCTCGGTGCGGCCGGGGACGGGAGATCGTCAAGGGATGACTGTCGTGGGCCGTCGGGTCCGAACCAGGTACGGATCCCGAGCCGCCTTCTGGCTCACACCACTCGGGGTGGCCGTGCTCGTCGGCGTGGCCGCCGTGCTGGCCGTCGGGGCTGTCATGACTGTGCCCTCAACCGGCCACCCCACCCCCGACATCCGGGTGGGGTGGGTGCTGCCGGCCAGCCGGCTTGTCTCCGATGTCAGCGGAGCTGTCACCGTGGGCTGTCTGGTCGCGGCTGGATTGCTGGTGCCCGGGGCCCGGTTCGTCAGCCCGGCGGGATATCAGTGGCTGCGGGCCGCGACCTGGTCCGCCGCCTTCTGGGCGCTGGCCGGGGCGCTGGCCCTGCCGGGCCTGCTGGCCGAGTTCCTCGACTCCGGTCTCGGCCAGGCGTCGCCGGTGGCCCTGTTCAGCTTCGTCCGCGACGTGCCCGAGGGGCGGGCGCAGGCGGCAGTGGTGCTGCTGACAGGACTGGTCGCGGTGGCCAGCCGCACGGTGCTGACCATGGCGGGCACCCGGGCGATGCTGCTGGTGTCCCTCCTGGCGACCGTGCCACCGGCCGTCATCGAGTACCTGGAGGACGACGGCAGCCGCGTCCTCAATGTCGCCGCCCTGGTCGGCATGATGCTGCACATCGCCGGGGCGCTGGCCTGGTCCGGCGCGCTCGTCGCCCTGCTGCTGCTCGGTAGCGGACCCGAGCGAACTCTCGCCGTGCGCCGGTTCAGTCGGGTCGCGCCGCTGCTCGTGCTCGCTGTGGGAGTGAGCGGGCTGCTCAGTGCGGCCGTCGTGCTGGAGGCACCGGGCCAGCTCCTCAGCACGGATTTCGGCCGCCTCGTGCTGCTGAAGGCCCTTGCGCTGGGTGGGCTGGTCACCGTCGGTTGGTGGCATCGGCACCGCTCGCTGCCGGCCCTCGACGCCGGAGACCGCTGGGTGTTCCGGCGCGTCGCCTGGGTGGAGCTGATGATCTTCGCGGCGACCATGGGACTGGCGGTGGCGCTGTCCCGGACGCCGGCGCCCGATGTGGACGAGCCGAGCGCGGTCGGCGCAGCGTCCGTCGTCGTGACAGCGGTGTGAGGTGGGGTGAGGATCAGCCGGTGGGCCCTCGCCCGGCCCGGGCTCGGCCGGGCCGTTGGTTCGTGAGCGGGGTTCACGGCCGACGAGGATCGAGTCGAGCACCTAGGTGTACCCGGCCAGGACCTCGGTGACAGGCGGGTAGTTGATCTTTGGGGGGGCCTCCGGGTGAGGTGTGGCTTGTCGAAGGTCACGCCCACCACCCGGAGGTCCTGGTGTCGCACGCTAACGCCCGTCTGAACGTCCTTCGCCCGTACCCTGATCGTCACCCGGTTTGGACGGATGTCGTATCAAGGCCCGCTGGCGGAGGTTCTGAGGCACGGCAGGGCGCTGCGATGGACCACGACGGCGAGCCGCCGGCCCGCAGCACGTTCGTCCAGCGCCTTCAGCGAACGGTCGCCGACTCAGCTGGGTTGGCAGCGCGCAGGTGGGGTGCGGGCTCCTGTCGGGGCTTCCGGCACCCCAGGCGCAGCACGACGCCGAGCCTGGACCGACTCAACTGCTCGATCTTCAACCCGGCGGCGCGCACGGCCATCTCGGGGCGGCGGAGCAGGTGATCCGCCGCTACCCGGACGACGAGTGGATCCAGCATCCGTTGCACCGCCCGCACCCTCGGCGAGGGGCTGGCGACGTGGTCCAGCAGCACCAGCCGGCCACCGGGACGCAGCACCCGGGCCATCTCCAGGACCGCGGCCTCGTCGTCCGGGATGCTGCACAGGGCCAGGGTGGCGATCACCGTGTCGAAACTGGCGTCCGGGAACGGCAGCTGTTGCGCGTCGCCCTGCTGCAGATCGACCGGCCGCCCCAGCCGCGCGGCGAGGGCCCGGACGCGGTCGACCCTGGCCGGACTGAGATCGAGGCCGGTGAGTCGGACATCCGCGGGCGTGCCCACAAGCCCATTCCCGGTCGCCGGAGACGAGGAGCCGCTCGGCGACGGCGATGATCTTGTCGTAGTGGTGAGCCTGCCGGTCGTAGATCGCGCGAACCCCGCGCGGTGTCCGTCCGTGCCGGGGGGTCGGTCGCGACGCCGGAGAAGCACTCACTGCCTTTCCTTGGTGGCTGTCGCTGCGGGCTGCCGGCGACCGGCGTCAGCCGAGGGACGCGGTGGCCGTGGTCCGACGTCTGCAACCCGCGGGTCGGTTGCAGGCAACGTGACCGTGAGTATCGCGCCCCCGGACTCGGCGTTGGCGGCAACGATCGTGCCGCCGTGCGCGTGGACGAGTGCGGCGACGACGGCCAGCCCGATGCCGGAGCCGTTGGCGCGGGCTCCGCTGCCGCGGAAGTAGCGGTCGAAGACCCGGGGGATCTCCTCCGCCGGAATCCCCGGCCCGTCGTCGCGGACCGTCATCTGGACCTGGTGGTTGCTGCAGCCTGTGCTGACATCGACGCGCCCGCCGGCAGGGACGAACTTGGCCGCATTCGTGAGCAGATTGGTGACCACCTGTGCGAGCCGGACAGGGTCGCCGGTGACCTGGGCCGGCGCGAGTCGGAGTGCCACCTGCAGCTGTCGCTCGGCGAAGCGCGGCTCCAGTCCGGCGACGACGGATCGAACGACGTCGGGGAGATCCACTCGAATGCGTTGCAGCGAGAAGGAGACCGCATCAGCGCTGGTCATCGTCTCCAGGTCGGCGACCAGGCGGCCCAGGCGCATGGTCTCCTCGTGCAGCGAGGAGATCATCTCCGGTGTCGCGTCGAGGACGCCGTCCTGGACGGCCTCCAGCTGGCTGCGCAAGATCGCCAGCGGCGTGCGCAGCTCGTGGGCGACGTCGGCGGCGAAGGACTGCCGAAGGGACTCCTGCTGCTCGGCAGAGGAGGCCAGTTCGTTGAAGGCTCGCGCCAGCTCGGCTACCTCGTCCTCGCCGGTCACCGCGGCTCTCCGGCTGCGCTCACCGCTGCGCAGGTCGTGCGCCGCGGCGGTCAGTTCGGCGACCGGCCTGGTGATGCGTCGGGCGAGCAGCAGGCCCAGCACGGACGCGACCACGGCCACCGCGAGACCACCGGCCAGCATCAGGCCGTTGACACTCGTGCGGAAGTCCTGGTCGGCCACCGGCACGCTGCCTTCCGCAAGGGCCATCACCAACGTGCCCCGGGGTTGTCCGTCGATCGTGACCGGAACATCAACCGGCTCGGCCAGCGGCCCGGAGCCCATCATCCGCTGATGCATCGCGGCCATCCCGGCCGTGTCGCTGCCGGCGGTCGGCCAGATCAGCTGGCCGGCCGGATCGAGCAGGCGCACGTCGGCGCCGGCCATGGCCAGGCCCGGTCCCAGCTGCTCCAGGCGGTCGACGTCCCAACCACCGGCCGGGGAGAATGCGGTGGTCACCGCAGCGGAGATCTGCTCGATCCGGGCGGTCCGTTGCTGGTCGAGGTAGGAGTCGAAGCGACTCCGGAATGCGAGGTTCACCAGCAGTGCGGCGAGCAGCGCGGCCACGACGGCGATCACCGCGAAGCCCAGTCCCAGACGCCGCCCCAGTGAGCTACGCATCGGGGCGCGCACCGAACTTGTAACCCACGCCTGGCACGGTGACGACGAACGTCGGCTCACGGGGGTCGTCACCGAGCTTGCGGCGCAGGTTCTTCACGTGCGCGTCGACGGTCCGCTCGTATCCTTCGTAGCCCTGCCCTTGGACGCGGCTGACCAGCTCGTACCGCGACCACACACGACCGGGGCGCGACGACAGGGTCACCAGGAGATCGAACTCGGTGCGGGTGAGGTCCAGCGGAGCAGCGTCGAGGACGGCCTCCCGGCTCTCCCGGTCCAGTGACAGGCGGCCGCCGAGGAAAGTGGGGATCCGGCCGTCCGGGCCTATACCGCCCCGACGGAGCACGGCCTCGACCCGGGCGACGAGTTCCCGGGGGCTGAAGGGCTTGGTCACGTAGTCGTCGGCGCCCAGCCGCAGGCCTGCGATCCGGTCCCCCTCGCTGGCCCGTGCGGTCAGCATGATCACCGGGATCTCACTGGACCTGCGCAGCAGGCGTAGCAGCTCCTCACCCGGGATGTCGGGGAGCCCCAGGTCCAGGACCAGCAGGTCCGGGCTGAGCCGCTCGGCCGTCTCCAGCGCAGCCAGTCCGGTGTCGGCCTGCAGGACCCGGAAGCCCTCGCGCCGCAGATAGGCACTGACGAGCTCCCGGATCTTGTCCTCGTCGTCGACGACGAGCACCGTGGCCAGGTTCCTGTCGGGTGCGCCTTCTGTGGTTCGCACCATCTCAGCCGGCCCTGGTCAGGGTCGGGGAGCGGCGGAACCGGTCGGCCCGGTCGGCGACCAGGAGGCCAACTCCCCCGGCCACCAGCGCCAGGGACCACGACCGGGGCTGCGTCAGGCCCAGTGTCATCGGCGTCCATCGGCTGCGCAGTTCCCACAGCAGCCCCCCGAGGGCGATGGCGACGACCGCCTCGTAGAGCGCCGTCGGGTGGACAGGGACGGTGGTGGGCATCGTCCCGTTCGGGAAGGCCATGGCCCACGGTAACTCCGCCGATGTCCCGTAGGTGCCGTCCCCGGACAGGAGGCAGCCGGTGCGGCCGACCCCGTAGGCGAAGGACGGCGGCGCAGCGACGATTCCGGCCAGCGGCACCAGCGGCATTCCGCACCGCCGGGCCAGGACCACGACCGTCAGCGCACCGGCGATGAGACCGCCGTACCAGGTGAAGCCGGACGATCCGAAGGAGAGCGGGGAAAGGCTTCCGGCGTGCTCGGCCAGGTAATACAGCTCGCCAGCCACGAAGCCCAGGACCGTGGCCCAGACGACAAGCGACCACGCTCGGTCGGGATCCCAGCCCAGCCGACGGAGCTCCCGGGCCGAGAGGTAGCAGGCGAGCAGGGCAGCGGCCACCTTGCTCGCGTCGTAGCTGTTGATCGGGAAGCCGAGCATCTCGAACAGGACGGGCCGCACCGGATGTTGCCCTTCTCGTCGTCGTCGTCGTCGTCGCGCTGCCCGCAGGCAGCACAGCCGGCGGCACCGGGCTCCTGCGGGGCGTCAGCTCAGGGGCGTCAGCCGCCGACGGCGGGCACCGTCACGGCGTGCCGGGGTCGTTCTGCCCACCGGCGCCGCCCCCGTTCCCCATGTCCCCGCCGGACATGCCGCCCATGTCCCCGCCGGACATGCCCCCCATGCCCTCCATCAGTGAACGCATCTGCTCCTGCATCTGGGAGTCCGACATCATGTCCGACATCAGCGTCTTCATCCCCTCGATGAACGCCGGGTCGTTCATCATCGTGCCCATGTCCGACCCGGACCCCGAGGTGTCCGAGTCCGAACTGGCCAACGCCGCGGCTGGGATCCCGATGATGGCGCCTCCGACGACCACGCCGGCTGCCAAGGTGACGATCGATCGCTTGTTCATGCCTGTCTCCTTCTCGATGGGCGGATCACCTGTGCGGTGACCTGACTCGAGAGTGCCCGCGGTGTGTGAAGAACGTGTGCGCTCGCCGCGTGGATCCGACGCGGTTGCGCCGGGGCCGCACCCCGGACCGGGGCCGACCACGGATACCACGGGGCGCCGGCCCCCGGCGTCCGCGATGATCAGCGACTTCCCGGGGACGGGCCAGTGACAGGCTCCGCCTGCTCCCGACGAGCAGGCTGACGGTGCGTGTTCGTCGTGTCGTCGTCCGTCAGCAGGGACGTCGCGCTGATCAGCGACACACCCGGCACGACGTTCGTCCAGCTGAGGCCGGCTTGCCGGTGGTGGGCCGTCGTGGTCCTTCGCCGACGTCAGCGAGCGCCCAGCGACGTCTCCACCACGGGCGCGAGGCTCACCACGATGACTCCGAGGACGAGCACCCCCACCCCGCCCGCGACGGCGGCTGCTGTCGCGAACGGCGCGAGCCCCGCGGCCGGTTCCATCGAGTCGTCCCGGCGGAAGGCCGGGCCCAGCCAGCGCAGGTAGTAGAAGAGACTGGCCACGGTGTTGACCGCGGCGATGACGACGAGCCAGGCGAAGCCGCCGTCCCAGGCGACGGTGAACACGCCGAGCTTGCTGAGGAACACCGCGGTCGGCGGGGTGCCGACCAGGCTGAGCAGGCTCACCACGAGGGCGGACCCCAGCCAGGGATGAGTGGTCGCCAGGCCCGTGTAGTCCTCGACGGTGCGTCGTCCCGGCGCGGCGGCGATGACGGCGAAGGCGGTGAGGTTCGTGACGGCGTAGCCGCCCAGGTAGACCAGCAGCGCGGGCAGGGCGGCCGCCGTCCCACCGACGACGGCGACGGGAAGGAGCAGGTAGCCGACCTGGCTGACCGTCGACCAGCCGAGCAGGCGCCGGACGTCGGTCTGGGCTAAGGCCGCGAGGTTGCCCACGGTCATGGTGACCGCGGCGAGGACGGCGACGAGCAGCGGCCAGTCCACCGAGTCCGGCATCACGGTCATCAGCCGGTACGCCGCGAGAAGCGCGCCCAGCTTGGGGATCGTGGTGAGGAACGCCGCGGCGGGCGTGCCCGCGGCCTGGGCTGCGTCGGGCACCCAGAAGTGCCCTGGTACGCCGCCGGCCTTGAACATCAACCCGCCCAGGACGGCGAGGAGGCCGAACGCGACGGCGGCGGCCGGCGCACGGGCGAGGCCCAGGGCGAGCTCGGGGTAGGCGGTCGCGCCGCCCACGCCGTAGAGCACGCTGACGCCGAGCATGAGGACGATGCCGAACAGTGCGCCCAGCAGGTAGGTCTTCATCGCCGCCTCGGCCGCGCCGGGCGAGCGCAGCATCCCGATCAGGCCGTAGAGGGGGATGCTGCCCAGCAGGAAGCTGGCGACGAGTACGAGCAGATCGGTGGTGCTGCCCATCACCACCGCGCCCAGTGCGCTGAGCAGCAGCAGGGCGTAGGTCTCACTCTCCCGGCGGGTGCCGGCGAGCTCGTCGACGCCCAGCCCGATGACGAGCAGGGTGGCGGCGACGACGACCAGCCGGAGGAACACCGTGCCGGTGTCGATGATGAAGGTCGTCCCGTAGACGGACTGGATCGGATCGCCGAGTGCTGCGGCGGCGGCGATGCCCGCGCCGAGCAGTGCCGCCACGGCGACCAGCCGGGCGATCCACTGCCGGTGCCGGGGCAGGAAGGAGCCGGCCAGGAGCGTGAGCACCGCGCCGAGGATCAGGAAGATCTCCGGGAGCAGGGCGAGGGGTTTCTCGTCTGACACGATGCGCCTACCGGCTGACCAGTTCGACCACGGCGGCCGAGCCGGGGGCGATCAGGTCCAGCAGCGGCCACGGGACGACACCGATGAACAAGGCGAGCACCAGCAGCCCCGCGATCGGCAGGGTCTCGCGCAGGTGCAGATCGGGAAACCCGACGGCCCGGCCCCCCACGGTGCCGGTGAGCAGCTTCTGAGCCGAGCGGAGGAACAGTGCGGCGGTGATCAGGATGCCGGGCAGCGCGAGGGCGGCGACCCAGGTGGCGCCGATGCTGCCGGCGAAGACCTGGAACTCGGCGATGAACCCGCTGAATGCCGGCAGGCCCAGCGAGGCGAACCCCCCGATGGCGAACAGCGTCGCGAACCGCGGGGCCGGGTCGGCCAGGCCGCCGAACTCACCCATCTCATAGGTCTCGCGGCGGTCGTACAGGACCCCGGCCAGCAGGAACAGCGCCGCGGTGATCAGGCCGTGGCTGACCATCTGGGTGACCGCGCCGACGACCGCCAGCTCGCGGGCCGCGGCCGTGTCGTCGGCGAGGATCCCGGCGGCGCCGACGGCCACGACGACGTAGCCCATGTGGTTGACCGAGGTGTAGGCGATCATCCGCTTGACGTTGCTCTGCGCCAGGGCCACGAGTGCGCCGTACAGCACCGAGACGATCCCGACGATCAGGATGACCCAGGACCACGCCTGCCACGCCTCGGGCAGCACCGGCATGGCGATCCGGACGAAGCCGTAGGTGCCCATCTTCAGCAGGATCGCGGCCAGCACGGCCGAGCCGACGGCGCTGGCGTCGGTGTGCGCCGGCGGCAGCCAGGTGTGGAAGGGCACGGTCGGGGTCTTGACGGCCAGACCGAGCAGGATCGCGGCAAGCACCAGCCCGCCGACGACGGGGCGCCCGGCCAGCGGCGCGGCGGCCACCAGCTCGGGGATGTCGAAGGTGTGCGGATCGGCGGCCAGGTAGAGGCCGATGAACCCTAGCAGCAGGGCCAGGCTGCCCAGGAAGGTGTAAAGGAAGAACTTCAGCGCCGAGCGGGCCGCGTTGCCGTGTCCCCACCCGGCGATGGCGAAGTACATGCCGACGATCGACAGGTCGAAGAACAGGAAGAACAGAATGAGGTCCTGGGCGACGAACAGGCCCAGGGACACCGACTGCAGGAAGAGGAACAGCGCCGCCTGCTGACGCGGCCGGCGGTCCTCGCGGATCGCATACACCGCGCAGGCGGTGAAGACCACCGCGGTCAGGGCGACCAGCGGCAGGGACAACCCGTCGACGCCGACGTGGTAGCTGCTGTTGACCGACGGGATCCAGCGCAGCCGTTCCTCGAAGGCCAGGCCGCCGTCCGGGGGCGTGTCGTATCCGGCGACGAGCACCCCGATGAGGAGGAGCTCGGCGACGGTGACCACCAGCCAGGACCAGCGGGCGGCACGGTCGGGCATGGCGGGCAGCACCGCCAGGATCAGGGCCGCGGCGAGGGGCAGGAATACGATCAGGCTGAGCACGAAAGCGCTCCCTTCCTGCAGATGTCCGACAGTCGTCCTCCGGGTGTCCCGTTGTGGGAGCGGGTCGCCGTCATATGAGCACCACCAGCAACAGGACCAGACCTGCGCCCAGAACCACGGCGGCCTGGATGTAGTACTCGTGCAGCTGGCCGGTCTGGGTTCGCCGGACCAGGCCGCCGAGCCGGCGGGTCCCGGTGGCCACCCCCTGGACCGCGCGGTCGACGCCGCGATCGTCGACCTCGGCGGCGACCGTTGCGGCGCGGACGGTGCCAGGGCCGGTGGCGTCCACCGCCCGGTCGAGCACCCGGTCGTCGAAGCGGGCCAGCGCCTCGGCCACTTGCAGCACCGGCCGGACGACCAGCGCCTGCGTCGCCGGCCCGAGCCCCAGCCACCGCGCGGCCCAGCGCGGCTCGGGCAGCGGCCAGCGGGCCACGGCCAGCACCACCACGACGGCCAGCACGGCCGAGATCGCAAGCTCCAGGACGCCGGGCCTGGGGGCCGCGGTCTCACCGAGGGCACGGCGGAGAGCCTCGCCGACGGGCGGCCAGACGAGCAGCCCCAGGACGGCAGCGCCACCGGCCAGGACCACCAGGGAGATTTTCTCCGCGACGCCGACGTGCCTGGTGCCTTCCTGCTCGGTGTCGTACCCGGCCTCGGCATCGGCGGGCCGGTCCCGCCAGACGATCCACAGCACCTTGCCGGCGTAGGCGGCCGACAGCGCGGCGGCGGCCAGGCCGACGAGGTAGAGCGCCAGGGACTGCTCCCGCGCGGCGGCGAGGACGTCGTCCTTGGTGGCCCACAGCGACAGCGGCACCACCCCGGCCAGCGACAACGCACCGATCGCGGCGGCCACGCCGACGACCGGCCAGCGCCGCGCGGCGCCGCGCAGGGCGGACAGCTGCTTGGTGCCCAGGGCGGTCAGCCAGGCCCCGGCGACAAGGAACAGCAGTGCCTTGGTCGCGGCGTGCGCCACCAGCTGCGCGACGCCGCCGGACACGTTCGCGACACCGGCGGCGAGCACGACGAAGCCCAGCTGCGCGGAGGTGGAGGCGGCCAGCAGCTGCTTGAGATCGCTTTGTGCAACGGCGACCGCACCGAGGGCGAGCGCGGTGAGCGCACCAATCCAGGCCGTCGTGGTCGCCGCCCACCCGGTGGCCGCCAGCAGGGGCTCGATGCGCAGGAGCAGGTAGCCGCCCATCGCCACCATGGCGGCGGAGTGCAGCAGGGCGCTGACCGGGCTGGGGCCCTCCATCGCCCGGGACAACCAGAAGGAGAAGGGCAGCTGTGCGGCCTTGCCCAGCGCCGCGACCAGGATCCCGGCAGTCACGACGTCCCGCCAGGGGTCGGCCGCGCCGGGCAGGTCAGCCAGCACCAGACTGCTGCCACCGGCGAGGGCGGCGCCGGCGGCAAGGTAGAGCCCGAGGTCGGCGGTGCGGGTGGTGAGGAACGCCGTCGTCCCGGCCGAGACCCGGTCGGGCTCGCGCCACCAGTAGCCGATCAGCGCGAACGACGTCGCCCCCATGATCTCCCAGGAGAACAGCAGAGCCGGCAGTGTCGTGGCGGTTGCGGTGATCCCGACCGCGGCGGCGAACAGCAGCATCAGGCCGTGGAAGCGGGCCGGCCGGTCATCGATGTCCGCGGTGGCGAACAGCAGCACCAGCAGGGTCACCGCCGCGACCGTCACGACGACGACCGCCGAGAGCGCGTCGACGGCCAGGCCGAAGTCGGCGCCGGGCAGGAACGGCACGGCGGTCTGCGGGCGCAGCACCGCCACGGCGATCGCGGCGCCGAGGGCCAGCGCGGCCGCAGTGACGGACACGGCCGGCGCCGGACGGTCCGCGCGCCGCCCGACCAGGCACAACGCGGCACCGGCGACCGCCGGGAGGACGATGAAGGTCCACAGCAGGACCACGCCGGCGGTGCTCGTCCCCGTTGCACCGCTCACTGCGACAGATCCGTGGCCATGTCGGTCATGTCGGCGTCACGGCTGCGGTGCAGCAGGGTGGCGACCCCGAAACCCATGGCCATCTCCACGGTCATCGCGGTGATCACCACGAGCAGGAGGACCTGCCCGTCGGGGGCGGGGGAGAGGAACCACCAGAAGCCCGCGGCGGCCAGGATGACGCCGTTGAGCATGAGTTCCAGGCCCATCATGACCATGACGACGACCTGCTGGGAGATCGCGCCGTACAGACCCACGCTGAACAGCGCAGCGGCGACCAGGAGCACGGTCTGCAAGGTCATCGCTGCACCCCCTCGGGCCGGCGGGCCGTGGCAGAGCGCCGACGCAGGTCGTCGCCGAGCCGGTCGTAGCGGCCGCTGGGGGCAGCGAGCACGATCGCGGCGACGATGGTGGCGAAGAGAACCGGGCTGACCGTGATCATCACCAGCATCTTCGGGCCCATGAGCGCTTCGCCGAGGGCGACGGTGAGGTCGGTACCGGTGACGCCCCGGCGGCTGGGCCACGGGATGAACAGCGCACCGGTGGCCAGGACGGCGAACGTGCCGACGGCGACGGACAGGGCGCCCTTTGCGCTGTGCACCATGTTCATCGGCATGAGTGCCGGGTTCATGCCCATGAACATGATCATGTAGATGGCCATGATCGCCATCTCCATGACCATCATCAGCACGGTGATGACCCCGATGAACTCGAGATTCATCAGCAGCAGGCTCAGGCCGACCGCGACGAACGAGGCGGCCAGGGCGTAGGTGGCGCGGGCCATGGAGTCGACCACGAAGACCGCGACCCCGGCGGCGACGGCGATCACGGCCAGTACCCAGAAGACGATGTCGGTGAGCATCTCAGCCTCTTCCCACGACGACGACGGAGACGATGAGAACCTGGAGCAGGACCAGCGGCAGCACGACCAGCCAGGCAGCCGCGGCGATGCGGTCGGGGCGCAGTGCGGGCAGCCGTCGGCGGAGCAGGACCAGGGCGGCCAGGAGAATCCCGGTCTTGACCAGCACCCACAGCCAGGCCGGTAAGACGGGGCCGGCGCCCCCGCCGAGGAAGAGCGTGACGCCGAAGGCTGAACCGGCGGTCAGCAGCGCCCAGCGCCCGGCCAGCAGCAGCCACCGGTCGATCCCGGACGTCTCGGCGAGGACTCCGCCGGCGATGTCGGCGCCGAACGGGGTGCTGAACGGGCCCCACACCGAGAATCCCATCAGGGCAGCGCAGAAGACGAGGAATGCGACCGGCATCCAGACGATGAACCACAGGCCCTGCTGGGCGGTGACGATGTCGCCGACCCGCAGGCTTCCCGCCGCGGTCGCCGGCGCCGTCAGGGCGAACATCAGCGGCAACTCGTAGGACAGCGCCTGGCCGAGGAAGCGGTAGCCGCCGATCAGCGAGTGCGCGCTGTTGGGCCCCCAGCCGGCGAGCCAGACCAGCGCCCAGACCAGGATGTCCATGGCGTTGAACCAGACGAGCCCGACGGACATGTCCGACAACGTCCAGGCACCGAGCGGCACGACGACGATCTTGAGCAGGGCGGTGACCAGCAGGCCCGCACCGGCGGTCCGCCACAGCAGCCGGTCGGCCGCGACGGTCGTTCTCCGGCGCTGGCGCAGCAGCCGAGCGGTCTCCGCCCAGGGCAGACGCAGGCCCTGCTGCCAGGGGTGACCCGCAGCGCGGGCAGCGATGGCACCGTCGAGCCCGGTGGCCACCGTGGCCAGGGCCAGCAGGAGCAGGGCCCCCAGCGGCGCCCAGGCCGCGGACACCTGGACGATCTCGACGGCGTTCATCGCGCCGCCGTCCCGGTCGACAGGTGGGCACCGGTGTCCAGGTCCAGGCTGGCGACCAGCAGCCGGACGGCGCCGATTTCCAGCCCCGGCAGGAGCTCGGCCAGGATCTCCGGGGAGACCGGGGCGGGAAGGCGGTCGCCCTCGAGGGCGGACCGGGCTTCGGTCAGGCAGATCACCAGCCGGTCGTGCACGTCGCCGGTGGCTCGATCGTCGAGCCCGAGCTCCTCGCAGGTGCCGCTGCTGATCGGACCGGTCCCCCGCAACGACCAGCGCAGGACCCATGATCGACGGATCCGGGCGACCAGGCGGTCCACCCCGGCCGCCACACTCGCATCGTCGTTGCCCGCCAGGAGATCGTCCCGCAGCCGGAGCGCATCGGTCGCCCGGGCCTCCCAGCCGGCGAGGTACAACAGCCGGGCTGCTCGGTCCAACCGGTCCACCGCGGACGCACCGGGCATCGGCGGATCGGGGACCGCATCGACGGCAGCGCCGAGCACCTCCGGTCGGGCCTCCGTCACGACGTCCCCCGACAGGGTGCAGTGCAGGAGTAGGCCGGCTGGCCAGTGCGGGAGAACTGGTCCCAGCGGTACGTGGAGGACGTCCATCTCGAGGCCGTCCCGGTCCTGCGCCCCACCTGCGAGCGGAATCCCACCCGGCTCCATGTCCATGTCCATGTCGCCGCCACCGTCGTTCATGTCGCTGTCGTTCATGTCGCCGTCCGACCCGTCGGAGGCGTGCTCCTCGTCGGCGTGCTGGTTCTCCGAGCCCCCCGAATCTTCGTCGTCCTCGTCGTGCTCGGCGCGTGTGCCCATGGCCGGGTCGGGCGAGCGCTGTGCCGCGTCCGCCCGCTGGTGGCCGGTGTCGAGCAGCGCGGCGGCAGCCTGCTCCATTGCGGCATCGACCGCGGAGCGCGCCGTCACCGTCGCCCTCGCGCGGGGTCCGGGCACCTGCTCCCAGAGCAGGCCCACAGCCTCGGCCAGACGCGGTCCCGGAGTGCCACAGGTGAGCAGGACATCGGCGTCGGCGGGGGAGGACGCCAGCCGCCAGCCGCGCCGCCGAATGGCGAGCTCCGCGGCGTAGCGGGTAGCAGCCCAGCCGGGGACCTCCACGACCAGCACGCAGGTGCGCCGGACCGCAGCCTCGGCCAGGCGCCGGCTCAGGTCCACTGCAACGCACCCTCACGCCAGGCCCACACGACTCCGACCATGAGGACAATCAAGAAGGCGAACATCTCGACCACCGCGGAGACGCCGACCCGGCCCACCACGGTGGCCCACGGATACATGTAGAGCATCTCCACGTCGAAGGCTAGGAACATCAGGGTCAACGGGTAGTACCGCGCATGGAACCGCGAGAGTGCGTGCTCGGGCGGTCTCCACCCCGATAGGAACGGCAGCGTGGGCAATGACGACGCAGCCACGGACGTCGACCGGTGCACCAGATAGGCGGTGGCGGCACCACCCACCCCGAGCGCCAGCATCACTGCAGCACTGAGAAACACAGCCACCACCTTCTGCTCGCGGCCGGACGCACGTCTGGGACAGTCTGCGGCTGGGCCGCGGGCTGGGCCACCGCTGGGCCGCCGCGACCTACCCGCGTCGGCTACGGATGATGCGAAGGGCTGGCGACTGCCGGGCACCGGGGGAGAGTCCCCTGAAGTGGTGTAGATCGGGCCCTTGATCTTGATGGCCGTGTCGGTCACCGACGCGAAGGGGCCACCGCGTGAAGCTCTGTGAGAACCCGCCAAGGAACTCGCAGAACGGAACACACGATGGCCCTGAACCAGTCTGCCCTGCTCGAGCTGAGCGAGGCACTCCGCACCGCCGACTCCGGTGAGCTGATGCGCCGGCTGCTGCACACCATGCTGCAGGCCCTGATCGACGCCGAGGCAACCGCACAGATCGGCGCCGGCCCGCACGAGCGCACCGGCACCCGCACCACCAGCGCAACGGCACCCGAGACAAGCTCGTCGCCACGACCGCCGGCGACTCGACGGTGAAGATTCCCAAGACACGCACCGGGTCGTTCTTCCCCTCCCTGCTGGCACCTCGACGGCGGATCGACGTCGCGCTGCACGCGGTGGTCATGCAGGCCTGCGTCGAGGGCGTGTCGACCCGCAAGGTCGATGACCTGGTCGCCGCCCTCGGCGTCGAGTCGGGCATCAGCAGAAGCGAAGTCAGTCGGATCTGCGCTGGCCTGGACGCCGACGTCGCCGCCTGGCGGTCCCGGGACCTGGGCGAGCAGCCCTTCCCGTACGTGTTCCTGGACACGACCTACTGCAAGGCCCGGGTCAACCGCCGGGTCGTCTCCCGGGCGGTGGTGATCGCCACCGGGGTGGCCGCTGACGGCCGGCGGGAGGTGCTGGGGGTCGACGTCGGTGACAGCGAGAACGAGGTGTTCTGGACCGACTTCCTACGCTCGCTGCGCGACCGCGGCCTGGGCGGGGTGCAGCTGGTCATCTCCGACTCCCACCGCGGCCTGACCAACGCCATCGGCACCGTGCTGGCCGGCGCGGTCTGGCAGCGGTGCCGGGTGCACTTCATGCGCAACGTCCTCGCGCGCACGACGAAGGGGCAGGCGGAGATGGTCGCCGCGGCGATCCGCACCGTCTTCGCCCAGCCTACCACCGACACCGTGCGCGACGCCCGGGAGGACATCACCGCCTTCGCCGACTTCCCGCAAGCCCACTGGCGCAAGATCTGGTCGACCAACACGCTGGAACGGCTGAACAATGAGGTCAAGCGCCGCACCGACGTCGTCGGCATCTTCCCCGACGACCCCTCCCTGCTGCGGCTGGCCGCCTGCGTGCTCATCGAGGCCCACGACGAGTGGCAGGTCTCAGACCGCCGCTACCTCTCCGAGGCCTCAATGGCGCTACTGACCCCGCCAGCGCCCACCGCACTGCCCACCCGCAACACCGACCCCGGCGAGGTGATCGACAACCCGACCGCGCTGACGGTATAGCCACCCTCACCGCAGAGCAACACGCGACGAGCTACACCACCCCACGGGACGCGATCCGGGTTCCATCCGGCGCGATCACGTCCGCGGCTGCGTGGCGGTAAGGGCTGGCAGTTCGCCCCGACAATCCTCAACCGTGCCCGTGACGAGTACCGGCCGTTAGAGGCGACCGACCCCCTTCTGAGGTCGTAGGTCCCGGCGCCGTCCCACTGTCCTTGCGAGCGACCCGGCGATGGCCGGGACCCCTGAGTCCATAGCCGAGAAGGTGATCGAAGCGCGGCCCCAGCCCTTGCGTTCCAGGTGCGCCGGACCGGAGCGGGCTTGACCCGCGGCTGATGGAAGCTCGCAGCCACCACAAGGTCGAGGTCATGGCGGCACCGCGGTCCGCTCGTACTCAAACGGTGCCGCGGGACACCGTGAACGGCGGCCCGGGACACCGCGGTGGAGCGGGTGACCGGGATCGAACCGGCATGGCCAGCTTGGAAGGCTTGAGACTCTAGCCCTGTTCCCGCAGGCGGGACGTGAGGCACGCGGATGCCGTGCCTTCCGCGTGCCTTCAACACCGCGCTTGCAATGCCGGCGCATGCGGCGTCCCGGCTCCTCTTCGGCTCGGGGGTAACCCAGGGTGGGAGACGTCATGTCCTATCGCGGGGCGAGGCGATCAGCACCTTCCGGACCGAACAAGGTCGACGGGTTCGACGCCGTCGACCTCGCGATCCGCCTCTGGGTTGCTCCATGGCTCTGCGGAGCTGGCCGCCTCCTCGGGGGGCGGCCTGCTGCCGCGCAAGGAGGCGTTGCGCTTGCGGCGGGTAGGGGCGATCGCGGTGTCGTCGATGTCTCGGCCGTCACCGTGGCGTGCGCCAGCGAGCCGGTCAATGACCGGGAGTCTGCTCAGTAGTGCCAGTCTCGGCATGGCTCAGACGTCTGGGTGGGCTGTGGAGTTGTCTATGGACGGCCCTCGATCAGGAGGTCGTCGTGTCCCCCACACCCTCTCGCAGGACCGTGTCGCTCCATCTCAGAGCGAGCCGGCGGGCTGGGGGCTGCGGAGCAGCGCCCCGGCCTCGGTGGCGGGCATGGGCCGGTAGAGCAGGTAGCCCTGGGCCTGGTCGCATTCCTGCGCCTTGAGCTGCGCCAGCTGGTCCGGCTCCTCCACGCCCTCGGCGACGACGGTCAACCCGAAGGTGTGCGCCGCTCTGATCATTAGGGCGACGAGCTCGCGGTGGGCGGGCTCCGTGGAGGCCACGAAGCTGCGGTCGATCTTGAGCGTGTCGACCGGCATGTTGCGCAGCTGGCCGATGGAGGTGTATCCGGTGCCGAAGTAGTCGATGGCGATGCTGACGCCCATGGCGCGCAGCTCGGTGAGGTGGTCATTGGCCAGCGGGTCGTCGACCAGCACGGTCTCGGTGACCTCCAGGACCAGCAGGTGAGCGGGCAGCCCGGACGCCTCCAGCGCGTCGGCGACGTCGCTGATCACCCGCGGGTCGGCCAGGTGCCGTCCAGAGATGTTCACCGCGATCGTCGGGTCGGGCGCCCCCGGCGCGGCGGGGGACTCGGCCCGCCACTGCGCCAGCTGGCGGGTGGCCTCGTGCAGCATCCAGCGGTCGACCTCACCGATCAGTCGGGACCCCTCGGCCACGGGGATCCACTGGTCTGGAGCGACCGGTCCGACACCGGGTCGCGTCCAGCGGATGAGCGCCTCGTAGCCCATCAGCCGGTCGGTGGCGACCTCCATGACGGGCTGGTACGCCACCTGCATCTCACCGTTGGCCAGGCCGGTGGCGATCGCCACCTCCAGTGCCGCCCGCTGGTTGAGCTGCCGCCGCAGGGTTTCGTCGAAGATCTCCGCGCGGCCACGCCCCGCAGCCTTGGCGCGGTAGGCGGCGGCGTCGGCCTCGGCGAAGAGCACGTCGGCGTCGGTGCTGCCGTCCCGGCTGACCGCTACGCCGATGCTGGCGCCGATCCGGACCTGGGCACGCTGGACCACCATCGGCTCGCTGATCGAGGAGATCAGCCGGTGGCTGAGTTCCAGCAGGTCGTGCTCGGTGTGCACGGGCTCCACGAGGACGACGAACTCGTCGCCGCCCAGGCGGCAGACCACGTCGCCGGGCCGGACCCCGGCCGTGAGCCGGCGGGCGACCTCGCGCAGCACCTCGTCGCCGGCGGCGTGCCCGTGCCCGTCGTTGACCGCTTTGAAGCCGTCGAGATCCACGAAGAGCAGGCCGGTCATCTGACCGGACCGCCGGCCGCGGTGCAGCGCGCCGGTGACCAGCGTGACGGCCTGGGCGCGGTTGGGCAGCTCGGTGAGCGCGTCGTGGGTGGCCTGGTGGGCGAGGGCGGACTGCAGCTCCTCGCGCTGGCGTACCGCGTGCACGATCTCCTTGACCGACGCGTGGACGACCTCACCGAGCGGTCCGGGCAGCGGCTGGTCGAGCAGGGCGTCGTCGAGGTCGCCGCGGGCGACGGCCTGGGCCTGGTCCTGGATCCGGCGCAGCCCGGCGACGGCGGCTCCCAGCGCCGCCGAGACGGTGCGCACCTCGCGCGGTCCGGCGACCTCCACCTCCACCAGCGAGCCCTCGCTGATCTGGCTGGCCTGCCCGGCCAGCAGTCGCAGCGCGCCGGCCACGCTGCGGCCGAGCACCAGTGCGGCGAGCAGCGAGACGGCCAGCAGGCCGGCGGCGAGGAGAAGGATCCCCCGCAGCTGACCGGTGGCCTCCTCCCGGTCGGCGGACACCAGCGTGTGGGCGTTGCCGATCGCGGTCTCGACGAGCTCGCCCAGCAGATCGTTGCGCTCCTGGGTCTGGACGAGCAGCGTGGCGATCTCGGCGACGGACACGGTGGGGGTGTCGCCGTCCGCACCGCTGGTCAGCACGCCGTCCACGGCGCCCACGGCGTCGGACGTCTGCACGGCCCGCCATGCCTCTCGCAGCGAGGGCTGGGACAGGGACTTCATCTGGCGTTCGGCGTCGCTGTAGTCGAGCAGGGCGGTCTGCCACGCGGTGCGCGAGCCGATCATGCTGTCCCCGCCGGCGAACATGGACCCGAAGAAGAGCGGGAGCTGCCGGCTGGCGACCTGGCTGAGCCGCGCGATGGACTGCACGTCCTGGAGTGCCCGCAGGGTGACCCCCGGGATCCCTTCCGCGGTGGCGGCGGCTGCGGCGGCCTGCTGGGCGGTCATCAGATCGTTCGAGACGGCCAGGAAACGGAAGTAGACGTCCTCGATGTCGAGGTTCAGCGTGTTGCCACCGGAGCGCAGCAGGGCCAGGTCCGTCGCGGCGCGCTCGGCGGCAGCGGAGCCCACCGAGCCGGCCGGCACGCCGGCCAGCGCCCGATCGGTCACCGCTCGGACCCGCGCGGAGTCGCGCGCCATCGTCTCGGCCTGTACCTCCAGCAGTCCCGGCGGCAGGTCGAGCATGGCGATGGCCTCCGGGTTGGCGACGACGTGCAGCCACAGGAACGGGATCAGCTCCTGCTCCACGCTCCGGCGCGCGCCGTCGAGGGCCGCGAGGGTCCGCATGCCGTTCTCCGCGCGTGCGGCACTGTCCGCCTCGCTCGCCCGGGTCTGTGCCGCGGCGGTGGCCAAGACCATGACGCCGAGGAGCGGCAGCAGCACGAGCGCCGTCAGGTAGCACCACAGGGGCGAGGCGCGGCGCATGCTCTGCTCGGAGAACCGCACGAATCGCATGGTTCCGTATCGGTACGGCTCAACTCGTCTTGAGCGCGACCACCCATTCGAGGGGGGCGGTGTCCGTGACCGGTCGTGCCCGTCGGCCCCGGCGAGGTCCCTCGGGTCAAGCCCGGCGCGCACCGCTACACGCCACAGCGCCTCGCTCACGGCCTGAGGTGGGACGTGTCACGGAACGATGGGGACTCGCAACCTGATCGTGGAACCCGCCGCGGACCTCTGCCCGGGTGCAGGTCTCGCTGGGGATTGGTCGAAAGATGACGTGTGCAACCATCCGTTCCGAGCCGGTACGGGAATAGGCTGAAGTCCTCGCACGCGGGCGCCATGGCCCGGTGGCTGTGGTGCCGCACGTTGATTGGCGGCGACTGATGGGTGCCTCGGTAGTGGCCTGGGAGGCGACGGGGGAAGCGCTGTCGCGCCTGCTGGAGGAAGCCTTACCCGCCTTCACGTGGACCCTGGTTGCGGCGTTCTGTATGGGCGGCGTGGCGGTGTCCTGCTACGGCCTCTACGCCGCGGGTCGGCACCTGCTCCACGGTGCACCGGGGCGGTCCGGGCCGGTCGATGGCTCACCTGCACCGCGATTCGACGATGAGCTCGTGCACCGGGAAGCGGCGCGTGGCATCGCCGCCCTGGAGTCGTGGCTGGGCCAGTCATCGCCGGGGTCGACGGGAGGCGACGAGGCGGGATCCAGCGCCGAGGGCTGACCGGATGGCGGACTGCGTAGGTGGGGAGTTCCACCGGCGGCGGTAGAGCTGGAACCTTCGTCGGCAACGCCTTATGGTTGGCCCATGCAACTGGGTGGGGCCGGATCGGCTGAGGGGTCCATGGTGCGCATCGAACGTGAGCTGACCCATCTGGTCCGCCGGGCTCAGCGCGTCCAGCTCCACACCGATGGGCCCGTGGAGCCACTGGAGCGGAGCGCATACACGATCCTGGGCTTCCTCAACGACGAGGGACCGATGCGCAACGGGGCGTTGGCGGCCCGGTTGTACCTCGACGCCTCGACGGTGAGCCGGCACGTGGCCAGCCTGCAGCAGGCCGGGCTTGTCACGCGCGAGGCGGACCCCGAGGACGGGCGGGCCTGCCGGCTGCGGCTGACATCGGCGGGGCGGCGTGCGGTCGCTGGGACACGTCAGGTCCGCCGGAATGCCGTGCGCGAGCTGATCGGCTCGTGGCCGATCGACGAGCAGGACACCTTTGCAGCGCTGCTGGAACGGTTGAACGCAGGTCTCGACGGCAGAGTCACCGAGGCAATGGCCGGCGGAGCGCCGTCGCCCTCCGGCGCGAGCCCGGACAGATCCGCCGCAACCCCCGACGAAGCCGGTTCGAAAGAGGTCCTGCGCGCGTGAGTTCCCCTGCTCCTCACAGCCAGACGCCGGACTCCTCGAGCGGCCACCAGGGCCTGCCACCGTTGGAACACCGGCAGATCCTGACCGTGCTGCTCGGGCTCATGCTGGGCATGCTGGTCGCGGCGCTCTCGCAGACCATCGTGGCCACGGCGTTGCCGACCATCGTGGGCGAGCTCGGTGGGCAGGAGCAGCTGGCCTGGGTCGTCTCGGCGACGCTGCTGACCTCCACCGCATCCACACCGATCTGGGGCAAGCTGTCCGATCTCTACGGGCGGAAGATCATGTTCCAGTCCGCCATCGGGATCTTCCTGCTCGCATCCTTGGCCAGCGGCTTCGCGCAGGACATGGCGCAGTTGATCGCGTTCCGCGCGGTTCAGGGGCTGGGTGTCGGCGGACTGATGGCGTTGTCGCAGGCGATCATCGGCGACGTCGTCAGCCCGCGGGAGCGTGGTCGCTACCAGGGCTACATCGGTTCCGTGTTCGGGATCGCGACGGTCGCGGGACCGCTGCTCGGCGGGTTCCTCGTCGAGCACCTGTCCTGGCGGTGGACCTTCTGGGTGGGCATCCCGATCGGCGTGGCGGCCCTGATCGTCACCGAGCGCGTGTTGAAGCTGCCGTTCCCGCGCAGCCGGCACTCCATCGACTGGCTCGGTGCCTTCTTCATCGTCGCCTCGGTCAGCGCGCTGCTGCTGATGCTGTCGCTGGGCGGCAAGGAGTTCGCCTGGAACTCGGCCTGGACCTATGCGCTCGCCGCCGCGGCCGCCGTCCTGCTGGTGCTCGCCGTGTGGCAGGAGCGTCGCGCAGGCGAGCCGATCATGCCGCCGCACCTGTTCGCGAACCACACCTTCGTCGTCACCAGCCTGGCCGGCTTCGTCGTCGGTGTCGCGATGTTCGGCGCGATCATCTTCCTGCCGCAGTACCTGCAGATCGTCAAGGGGGAGTCGCCGACTGCTTCGGGGCTGCTGACGCTGCCGCTCATGGTGGGCCTGCTCGCTGCCTCCATCGGCTCCGGGCGGGCGATCACGGCCACCGGTCGGTACAAGATCTTCCCGGTGGTCGGCCTCCTGATCGCAGCGGTCGGGCTGGGGCTGATGAGCCGGCTCGCCGTCGACACCTCCCTGGTGGTGGCCGGGCTGTACATGCTGGTCACGGGCGTCGGCATCGGCCTGGTGATGCAGGTGCTGGTGCTGGCCACCCAGAACGCCGTGGAGCAGAAGGACCTGGGCGTGGCCACCTCCGGGGCCACGTTCTTCCGGTCACTGGGCGGCGCTTTGGGGGTGGCGGTGTTCGGCGCCCTGCTCACCCATCGCCTCGCCGACACCATCCCGTCCCGCCTCGCCGAGGCCGGCGTCCCGGCCGACCGGATCGCCGGCGGGACTCCGACGCTGGGCAGCCCCGAACAGATCGGCGCACTGCCCGAACCGGTGCACACCGCGGTCATCACCGGCTTCGCCGACGCGCTGCAGACCACTTTCCTCGCCGCCGTGCCGTTCGCTCTGCTCGGGTTCCTCGTGCTGCTGTTCTTGCGGGAGACCCCGCTGCGCGAACACGCGCAGGAGCACACCACCGGGGAGAACGTCGCAGAGGCCTTCGAGACGGCGGTCGATCCGGACTGCGATCTCGGGCATGGCGCGGACGATGCCGGACGCAGGAGCGCTTCCGACGCCCGCGGATCGGCCGGTGCGCGACTTCCGAAGGCCGAGCCATAGCGGCCTCTGCCGTCGGTAGTCGCGGGACCACCGGACCAGCCAGGCCAGCCTGTGTCTCCGGGGCGCTACAGCTAGCTGCCCCCAGATGCTGCCCGCAGACGGAACCCTTCCCTTTCGCACTGCACCGCGGGACCATGGTTGCAGTTCGCAACAGCCGGGGGTGACCCGCGGCGGTCGTGACGCTGTGAGCGGGCAGACCCCTGGAGAGAGGGGGGGCGGTGGAGTACCTCCTCCGAACCAGGCTGTACCTCTACAGCCTCGGCTTGTGGCTGCTGCGCGCGGCCCGTTTGCTGCTCTGGTGCCTGATGACCGGCAGCCTGGCCATGGGCACGGCGTGGACAGGACGTCCCGCGGTGCTGACCGACTGGCTGGCGGCCGGGCCCCCGACCTGGCGGCGACCGGGTCGCCAGCAGATCATGATCGCGCTCGAGGCGGCACGAGGGGTCGCCGCGATGGAATCGTGGATACGGGCCGGCTGCCCATCGGCGGCCGATCGGCCGGAGCGGGATCGAACTGAACGGCCCAACACCTCCGACTGAGCGCGGCCTCGAACGGGAGGCGCGAATGCTCAGGAGTCGGCGGCGCCGGGCTCTCTCGGGCCCGGGGCTTTCGAACTCGTCGATGGGACAGGGATCCCATCTGCGGCTCGGCCGGCGCGGCCGTCACTTACGCCGGCCGCCGGCCGGGACTTCCGACCGTTCGTGGACGGCCGCACCGGGAGCCCGCGTTTCCGCTCCTTCCAGCGGCCGGGGCTGATCCCTTTCCACCGTCGGAAGGCATGGACGAAAGTTGAGGCATCCGTGTATCCGAGCCGTCGAGCGACCTGCTCGACGCTCAGACCGGCGGTCACGAGCAGCTCCTCCGCCAGGTGTTCACGTGTCTGCTCCACGATGGCGCGGAAGGTGGTTCCGTCGTCCTCGAGCATTCGGCGCAAGGTCCGCACGCTGACGTGCAGCTCGGCGGCGACCTCCTCCTGTCCGAGGATCCGGCCTCCCGTGTGCACAAGGAGGTCCCGCACGCGTCCGCTCGTCCCCTGCCGTGAGTGGCGGCGCTGGAGGAGGTCCCGGCACTGGGCCTGGCAGAGTGCGGCGGTCAGGGGGGCCGCCTGCGGCAATGGCTGGTCGAGCAGGGCAGCGTCGAAGGCCAGCATCGACCGTGCGGTCCCGAACAGGGATGGCACGCCGAACGCGGTCTCGTACCCCGTGGGGTCGGCCGGTTGCGGCAGTCGCAGCGTCACGCGCAGCGGCACGACCGGGCGGCCGAGGGTTTCGCGCCACAGCTGGAGGGCCGCCGAGGTGTCGCGGAGCAGGACGAAGCGCCGGACGTGTTCCGGGACGTCCAAGTCGTCGAAGAACAGCCGGACCTCGCCCTCGTCCTCCTGGGCGCTGATGCGCGTCAGGGCGTAGGTGAGGTCGACGAACCGCATGGCGACCTCGTGTGCCTCACGCAGGGTGCGGCTCGAGAGCAGGGCGAAGCCCCAGATGCCGTAGCTCGCGAGCCGGTACCGCCCGCCGGCGGTCAGGCCTGCGTCCTCGGGCAGCGACTCGGCGACCGCGGCGATGGCGCGCAGCTCTTGGGCGCCGGTGATCTCGGCGTCCGGGTCCTCGAGGGCTGCTTCCGGTATCCCGCCGCCGGCCAGGACATCACGGCGAGGCAGGCCGTGCTCCATGGCGAGCGCGCACAGCAGAGCCACGCTGCCCGTGCCGCGGACGGGGGCGTCGAAGGGCTGAGGGTTGGCCGAAATAATCAACTTACGGCCTATTGTGTCATGGCTCACGTGGAACTCTCGCGGCTAGCTTCCGTGGTGACCGCCGTCACCCGGCAGATGGGTACCGAGCATGACCTTGACCGCAGACGCAGCACCTGGCACCGCCGAGGAAACCCAGCACGTCGACGTGCTCGTGGTCGGCGCGGGAATCTCCGGGATCGGTGCTGCCTACCACCTGAAGGAGCAGTTCCCGGGGAAGAGCTTCGTCATCCTCGACGCGCTGGACGCCCGGGGCGGCACCTGGTGGACCCACCGTTACCCCGGCGTCCGGTCCGACAGCGACCTGTTCACCTTCGGGTACGGGTTCAAGCCCTGGCGGGGCGCGTCGATCGCCGCCTCGGAGGAGATCCTGGCCTACCTGGACGAGGTCATCGAGGACAACGACCTGGGTGACCGGATTCGCTACCGGCACCGGGTGAGCGCGGCCAGCTGGTCATCGGAGGAGAAGCGCTGGACGGTGCACGTGACCCGTGAGGACACCGGCGAGTCGCTGCGCTTCACCACCGACTTCCTCTGGATGTGCCAGGGCTACTACGACCACTCCCGGCCCCACCGGCCGCAGTGGGAGGGGCTGGACCGGTTCCGTGGTCAGGTCGTGCACCCGCAGCAGTGGCCGGTCGACCTCGACTATGCGGGCAAGCGCGTCGTCGTCATCGGATCCGGAGCCACTGCGGCCACCCTCGTGCCGGCCATGGCGCAGGAGGCGGCGCACGTGACGATGCTGCAGCGCTCGCCGACGTTCTTCTTCGCCCGCCCCAGGACCCACGAGCTGGCGAACACGCTGCGCGCCCTGGACGTCCCTGACGAGTGGACCCACGAGATCCTGCGGCGCGCGTACATCGCCGAGGGCGACGAGATCACCCGGATGTCCAAGGAAGCGCCGGAGGAGCTGCGGGCCTTCATCATCGAATCGATGCGTCCCCTGCTGCCTGAGGGCTTCGACATCGACAAGCACTTCAACCCGACCTACCGGCCGTGGCAGCAGCGGCTCGCCCTCCTCCCGGACGGCGACCTCTTCACCGCCATCCGGGAGGGCCAGGCGTCGGTCGTCACCGACACGATC
This sequence comes from Klenkia terrae, assembly GCF_037083865.1. Taxonomy (NCBI): domain Bacteria; kingdom Bacillati; phylum Actinomycetota; class Actinomycetes; order Geodermatophilales; family Geodermatophilaceae; genus Klenkia; species Klenkia terrae. The sequence goes on from NZ_JBAPLV010000008.1 coordinate 107,630, forward strand.
GACACGTTCACCGAGACCGGGATCCGCACCTCCTCGGGAGAGGAGCTGGAGGCCGACATCGTCGTCACCGCCACCGGGTTCGACCTGAGCCTGTTCGGGGGGGTCGCCTTCACCGTCGACGGGGAGCCGGTCGACTTTACCCAGCGGGTCACCTGGCGCGGCATGATGATCAGCGGCGTGCCGAACATGGCCTACGTGTTCGGGTATTTCCGCGCCAGCTGGACCCTTCGTGCGGACCTGGTCAGCGAGTTCGTCTGCCGGTTGCTCGCGCACATGGAGAAGCGGGGTGCGACGACAGTCGTCCCCACGCTGCGTCCGGAGGACGCCGGCATGCAGCTGCGGCCATGGGGCGATCCGGAGAACTTCAACTCCGGCTACGTCATGCGCACCATGCACCTGATGTTCAAGCAGGGTGACCGAGAGCCCTGGCTCCACCTGCTCGAGTACGCCGAGGAGCGCGACTCACTGCCTGCGCTCGAGCTCGACGACACCTCGTTGGTGTACGGCTGACCGGCCGGCCGGCGGTCGCGCTGCACCACCCACGAGTTCTTTCCGCACGTCCCGAGTCGTTCCCAGAAGGAGAATCCTGTGCCGGTTGACCCGCACATCGCCGCCGTCCTCAGCATGCTTGACCAGGCGGGCATGCCCCCCATGTACGAGGGGACCGCAGAGGCCGGGCGCGACCAGTACCTCGCGCTCACCCACGGCTCCCGGGCGCCCGAACACGTCGTCCAGGTCGGGAGCAGTGAGGACCGCACGGTGCCCGGCAGCGAGGGTGACCTCAAGGCGCGCGTCTACCGCCCCGAAGGCGAGGGCCCTTTCCCCACGGTGATCTTCTTCCACGGTGGGGGCTGGGTCATCGGTGACCTCGACACCCACGACAACATGGCCCGCAACGTCTGCAAGGGCAGCAGCGCCGTCGTGGTGTCCGTGGACTACCGGCTCGCGCCGGAGCACCCCTTCCCCGCCGCAGCGGACGACGCGGTGGCCTCCGCCCGTTGGATCGCCCAGCATCTCGACGAGTTCGGCGGAGACCAGCGGCTGGGTCTCGTCGGGGACAGCGCCGGCGGCAACCTCGCGGCTGTCGTGGCGCAGGTGCTGCACGCCGACGGGACAGCGCTGGTCGCCCAGTTCCTGATCTACCCGGCGGTGGACGCGGAGGGGGAGTACCCGTCCCGGGTCGAGAACGCCAAGGGCTACTTCCTGGAGAAGGACACCATGGATTGGTTCTACGGCCACTACGCGGGGGCATGGGACGACGCCAAGAACGCCCGCCTGTCGCCGCTGCACGCCGACCTCACTGGACTGCCCCCGGCGGTCGTCGTCACGGCGGAGTTCGACCCGCTGCGGGACGAGGGCGAGGCCTACGGCGAGGCGCTGCGTGCCGCGGGCGTCGCCGCGGACGTCCACCGCTACGACGGCATGATCCACGGCTTCTTCGACATGGGCGCGATCTCGCCCGCCGCGCAGAAGGCGATCGACGAGAGCTCTGCCCGGTTCGGCGAGCTGCTGCGCGGCTGACCGACCCCTGGATGCAGCCGGCTCCGTCCATTGGGCGGGGCCGGCTGCCCCGCACAGCCGGCGGCTCCCGGGCCGGGGCCGGGGCGAACCGCGGGTCGGTCACGCGGGAGAGGGGTCCCCTGCTGGGACGAAGTCCCGCGACACCACGCGGAGATCGGTGCGGCCGGCGGACGCGGGCGAGCACAGCCACCGGATGGCCGGGCCCATCACCGGGTTCCAGGAGCCCGGCTCGGGCCTCGTCCGGTAGGTCGTCAGGGATCATGCCGGTGACAGTGGCCCCACCGGGCAGCAGCAGGTGGACGTCCACGCCGGTGCCGGCCAGGTCGGCGGCCATCACGTGCGACATCGCGTCGGTGGCGGCTCGGGACGGGCCGTAGGGGACGAACCCTCGGCGGCGCATCGTCTCCTCGTTGATGCTGACGTTCACCACGGTGCCGTGCCCGGCAGCGACCATGTCGGGCACGACCGCGCGGGCGACGAGGAAGTAGCCGGTCACGTTGGTGGCCATCAGGTCGGCGAACCCCGCCGGGCTGACATCGTGGAACGGTCGTGGCTCGGTGAGGAACCGGGGATTGACCGTCCGCATGCCGATGCCGGCGTTGTTGACCAGGACGTCGATGCCGCCGAGGGCCGCGCGCGCGGCCGCCACGCCGTCGGCGACGGAGGCCTCGTCCCGCACGTCCATCGCGATCCCGGTGGCCGATCCCGGGCCGGCGGCCGTCTCCTGCTCGGCGACCCGGCGGGCACGGTCGGCGTCCCGGCCGGTCAGGACCACCGAGGCCCCGCCGGTCACCAGGGCCCGCACCATGCCCAGCCCCAGCCCGCTGGTACCGCCCGTCAGCAGGACCCGGACGCCGCTGACATCGGCGTCTCGCGCTTGCCCCTCGACCGCCCGCTCGGGCATGAGCTCCTCCGCCGCTCCGTCCCACGTTCGCCAGACCTGCCATGACTCCAGAGCCCCCGCTGGGCGCTGCCGCCGGGCGATGACGAGCGGGAAGGTCGGGGCCAGGATCCAGCGGGTCACCCACCCACGGGTGATCGCCCGGAGCCGACCAGCGCCGGTGGTCAGGAAGGTGGCTCCGATGATCGGGAGCGGCCGGTCGCTGAACCGTTCGACGAAGCCGCGCCGCCAAAGGGGGCGGGCCCGCCAGAAAGCCGACCCGGGGTGTTGTGCGCCACATCGCCAGATGGCTAACCTGACGGGGTCGTCAAGTTTGTCTCCGTGGCCAGCGCCCATGACCCGCAGGAGCCTCCGTGCGCTTCACCGACGAGCACCGCGCCTTCCGGGCATTGGTCCGGGACGTCGTCGAGAAGGAGATCGCCCCGCACGTCGACGAGTGGGAGCGCGCCGGCATCTTCCCGGCGCACGAGCTCTTCCCGAAACTCGGCGAGCTGGGCCTGCTGGGCCTGGAGTACGACCCCGAGTACGGCGGGCAGGGGGCCGACCACATGTACTCGGTCATCCTCGTCGAGGAGCTGCACCGCTCCGGGTGCGCGGGGATCCCGATGGCCATCGGCGTCCAGACGATGATGGCCACGCCGTCGCTGCACGAGTTCGGCAGCGACGAGCTCAAGCGCCGCTACCTGGAGCCGGCCATCCGTGGCACTGCGGTCTGCTCCATCGCGGTGACCGAGCCGGCCGCCGGCTCCGACGTGGCCGGGTTGCGCACCCGAGCCGTGCGCGACGGCGACGACTGGGTGATCAACGGCAGCAAGCTCTACATCACAAACGGCACCCAGGCCGACTGGCTGTGTCTGCTCGCCCGCACCTCCGACGAGGGCGGCCACCGCGGCATGTCCCAGATCATCGTGGAGACGAACACGCCCGGCTTCTCCGTCTCGCGGACGCTCGACAAGCTCGGCAACCGGTCCTCCGACACCGCCGAGCTCTTCTTCGACGACGTCCGGGTCCCGGTGTCCAACACGATCGGCCAGGTCGGGCGCGGCTTCCAGCAGCAGATGGCGCAGTTCGTGGTGGAACGCATGTTCGTCGCCTACGGCGCGGTGACCAGCTGCCGGCACGCCCTCGAGCGCACCCGCGACTACCTCAAGCAGCGGCAGGCGTTCGGCGGGCCGCTCATGGCCAGCCAGTACCTGGCCTTCCGGCTGGCCGAGCTGTCCGCGCAGGTGGACCTGCTGCAGTCGCACAACTACGCCTGCGCGGAGGCGTACCTGGCCGGGGAGGACGTCACCCGGCAGGCGACAGTCGCCAAGCTGACAGCCGGCCGCCTGCTGCGCGAGGTCGCCGATACCTCCATCCAGTTCCACGGCGGCATGGGCTACATGGAGGAGACCTGGACCTCCCGGTTCTTCCGCGACACCCGATTGGCCTCCATCGGCGGCGGCGCCGACGAGGTGATGCTCCAGGTGCTGGCGCGGATGGACGGGTTCACGGCATGACGGCGACCGGCAGCGCGCTGCTGGAGCAGCTCGTCGGCAACCTCGAGGCCGAGTGCGCCGACCTCGACGCGCGGGTCGCCCCGCTGGAGGCAGCCGCCTGGCGTGCTCCTACCCCCGCGGTCGGCTGGGACATCCGGGACACCATCAACCACCTGGCCTTCTTCGACGCCGACGCCCGGCTGGCGGTCACCGGTCCGGATGCCTTCACCGCGCTGGTGCAGCGAGTGACCGCGGACGGCGGCGACTACGTCGAGCAGCGCACGCTGGAAGGCCGGGACCTGGAGCCGGCCGAGGTCCTGGACCGCTGGCGCACGGGACGTGCCGAGCTGGCCGCAGCACTGCGGGTCGCCGAGCCCGGGATGCGCGTCCCGTGGTTCGGCCCGCCCATGAGCCCCGCCTCGTTCGTCACCGCCCGGTTGATGGAGACCTGGGCCCACGGGCAGGATGTCGTCGACGCGCTCGGGCAGCAGCGTCCGGCCACCTCCGGGCTGCGCGAGGTCGCCGAGATCGGCTACCGGGCGCGCCCGTTCTCCTACGCGGCCCGCGGCGCGACCATGCCCGAAGCGCCGGTGCGGCTCGAGCTGACCGGGCCGGACGGCCAGAGCTGGACCTGGGGCCCGCCCGAGGCGGCGGACGTGATCAGCGGCCCGGCGCTGGACTTCTGCCTGCTGGTCACCCAGCGCCGGCATCGCGACGACCTGGCGCTGACAGTGCGGGGGGCGGCGGCGCAGGAATGGGCCCGGATCGCGCAGGCCTTCGCCGGCCCCCCCGGAGCCGGGCGGGAGCCGCTGCGATGAGCGCGCCGCTGCGGGTGGCCAACGTCTCCGGTTTCTACGGCGACCGCCTCTCCGCAATGCGGGAGATGCTCGACGGCGGCGACGTCGACGTCCTGACCGGCGACTACCTGGCCGAGCTCACCATGCTCATCCTCGGCCGGCAGCGTGCCGGCGACGCGGCCGCCGGGTACGCGCGCTCGTTCCTCACCCAGCTCGAGGACTGCCTCGGCGACGCACTCAGCCGGGGGGTTCGGATCGTCAGCAACGCCGGCGGGCTGAACCCGCGAGGGCTGGCCGACGCGGTACGTGAACTCGGCACGCGGCTCGGGGTCGAGGTCCGGGTGGCCACTGTCAGCGGTGACGACCTGCTGCCCCGGCTCGTCGAGCTGAGCTCCGCCGGCCGCCTGCGGGCCGGTGAGCGGCCACCGGCGGACGGTGACGGGGCCGCGGGGGCCGGGGAGTTCCCCGACACGCTCACCGCGAACGCCTACCTCGGCTGCTGGGGCATCGTACGGGCGCTGGAGGCCGGCGCCGACGTCGTCGTCACAGGTCGTGTCACCGACGCCAGCGTGGTCGTCGGCCCGGCGGCCTGGCACCACGGTTGGGGCCCCGGTGACCTCGACGCGCTCGCCGGGGCGACCGTCGCCGGGCACGTGCTCGAGTGCGGCGCGCAGGCCACCGGCGGCAACTTCAGCTTTTTCGCCGAGCTGCTCGACGCCGACCCCGGCTGCCTGGACCGCATCGGTTTCCCGCTCGCCGAGATCGCCGCCGACGGGACCTCCGTGATCACCAAGCACCCCGGCACCGGGGGAGCTGTCACCGTCGGAACCGTCACAGAGCAGCTGCTCTACGAGTGCACCGGCAGCCGCTACGGCGGGCCGGACGTCATCACCAGGTTCGACCAGCTAGAGCTTCGGCAGCTGGGGCGTGACCGGGTCGAGATCACCGGGGCCCGCGGGCTCCCGCCAGGGGGGTGGCTGAAGGTGGCGACGAACCGTCTCGGCGGCTTCCGCAACTCCATGACCCTGCCGCTGGCGGGGCTGGACGTCGACCGCAAGGCGGAGCTGCTGCGCCGGCAGCTGGCTCCGGCGCTGGAGGGGGTGGCAGAGGCCGTCGTGACCCTGGCGCGCACGGACTCCCCGGACGCCGGCTCCGAGGAGGAGGCGAGCGCCCTGCTGCACGTGACGGTGAAGGACCCGGACCGGGAAAAGGTGGGCAAGGCGTTCACAGTGCCCCTCATCGAGCTGGGCCTGGCGAGCATCCCCGGCTTCTTCGCCACCACCGCCCCGCCCAGCCCGTCGGCCTACGGCGTGTACGCGCCAGCCTGGGTGCCGGCCGAGGACGTCGACCAGCTGGTGGGCCTGCCCGACGGCGGCGCGGAGACAGTTCCCTCGGCGCGGTCGCGGCCGGCCGGCGCCCAGGACGACGAGCCCGCGGAACTGGTGGCCGGCGGTGGGCCGTCGCCGGGCGGCCCCACCCGCCGCGTCCCACTCGGCCGGGTGGTCGGCGCCCGGAGCGGTGACAAGGGAGGGGCGGCCACCCTCGGCGTGTACGCCCGGAACGACCAGGGCTACGCCTGGCTGGCCGCCTTCCTCACCGAGGAGCGGCTGCGCGAGCTGCTGCCCGAGGCGGCCGGCCTGCCGCTGACCCGGGAGCTGCTGCCCGGGCTGCGGGCGGTGCTGTTCCAGATCCACGGCCTGCTCGGCGAGGGCGTCGCCGCCGGCACCCGCTTCGACCCCCAGGCCAAGGCCGTGGGGGAGTGGCTGCGCTCCCGCGTGGTCGACGTCCCGGTGTCCCTGTTCCCGGAAGGACGAGTGTGACCATCCTCGCCGAGCGCGCCGCGGAGAACCGTGCCGCGCTGCTCGAGCGCCTCGCGGAACTCGACGAGCAGCGCGCCCTGGCCAACCTGGGGGGCAGCGAGAGCGCCCTGGCCCGGCACCGCAAGCGCGGCAAGCTGACGGTCCGCGAACGCATCGAACTCCTGCTGGACCGGGACAGCCCGTTCCTGGAGCTGTCCCCGTACGCCGCCTGGGGCACCGACTTCCCGGTGGGCGCCAGCCAGGTCACCGGCATCGGCGTCGTCGAGGGCGTGGAGGTGATCATCTCCGCCAACGACCCGACTGTGCGGGGCGGCACCTCGAACCCGTACACGCTGCGCAAGGCGGGGCGGGCGCACGACATCGCCGAGACCAACCGGCTGCCGTTCCTCAGCCTGGTGGAGTCCGGCGGCGCCGACCTGCCGACCCAGTCGGAGATCTTCATCCCCGGCGGCCGCGGCTTCCGCAACCTCACCCGGCTCTCCGCCCAGGGCATCCCGACCGTCTCCCTGGTCTTCGGCAACAGCACCGCCGGCGGCGCCTACGTGCCGGGGATGAGCGACCACGTGGTGATGATCGACGGTCGCAGCAAGGTGTTCCTGGCCGGACCGCCGCTGGTGAAGATGGCCACCGGCGAGGAGGCCGACGAGGAGTCCCTCGGCGGGGCCTCGATGCACGCCCGGGTCTCCGGCAGCGCCGACCACCTCGCCGTCGACGAGGTCGACGCCATCCGGATCGGCCGGCAGATCGTGCGCAATCTCAACTGGCGCAAGCGCGGACTAGGCCCCTCCCGGCCGGCCGACCCGCCGCTGCACGACCCCGAGGAACTGCTCGACCTCGCCCCGGCCGACCTCCGGCAGCCGCTGGACCCCCGCGACGTGCTCGCCCGGATCGTCGACGGCAGCCGCTTCGACGAGCACAAGCCGCTCTACGGCACCTCCCTGGTCACCGGCTGGGCGAGCATCCACGGCTATCCGATCGGCGTGCTGGCCAACGCCCGCGGGGTCCTCTTCCGGCAGGACGCCGAGAAGGCCGCCCAGTTCATCCAGCTGGCCAACCAGACCGACACCCCGCTGCTGTTCCTGCAGAACACCACCGGCTACATGGTCGGCACCGAGTACGAGCAGGACGGCATCATCAAGGCGGGCTCGCAGATGATCAACGCCGTCTCCAACAGCGCCGTCCCGCACATCACGGTCAACATCGGGGCCTCCTACGGCGCCGGCAACTACGGCATGTGCGGCCGGGCCTACGACCCCCGCTTCCTGTTCACCTGGCCCAACGCGAAGAGCGCCGTCATGGGGGCGGCGCAGCTCGCGGGCGTGCTGGACATCGTGGGCCGGGCCAGCGCACAGGCCCGCGGGCGCGACTACGACGAGGAGGCCGCCGCGGCGATGCGGGCCGCCGTGGAGCAGCAGATCGAGGCGGAGTCGCTGGCGCTGTTCCTCTCGGGCCGGGTCTACGACGACGGGATCATCGATCCGCGCGACACCAGGACCGTCCTCGGGCTGGCGCTGTCGGCGATCCACAACGCCCCTGTCCGAGGTCTGCACGACGGATGGGGGGTGTTCAGGCTGTGACCGCTCCCCGGAACCTGACGAGCGTCCTGGTGGCCAACCGCGGGGAGATCGCCCGTCGCGTGTTCGCCACCGCGCGGGCCATGGGGATGCGCACGGTGGCCGTGTACTCCGACGCCGACGCGTCCGCGCCGTTCGTGGCCGACGCGGACATCGCGGTCCGGCTGCCGGGCAACACCCCGGCGGAGACCTACCTGCGCATCGATTCCATCGTGGCGGCCGCGCTGCGGGCCGGCGCTGACTGCGTGCACCCCGGCTACGGCTTCCTCTCCGAGAACGCCGACTTCGCCCGCGCCGTGCAGGCGGCGGGGCTGGTCTTCGTGGGCCCGAGCGCCGAGGCCATCGACGCCATGGGCAGCAAGCTGGCCGCCAAGGCCCGCATGCAGGAGGCCGAGGTGCCCACCCTGCCCAGCGTGGACGCCACCGGGCTGTCCGGATCGGAACTGGAAAAGGCCGCCGCCGACGTCGGCTACCCGCTGCTGGTCAAGGCGTCCTTCGGCGGCGGCGGCCGCGGCATGCGGGAGGTCCGCCGTCCCGGGGAGCTGGCCGAGGCGGTAGAGGGTGCCCGCCGAGAGGCTGCCTCGGCCTTCGGCGACGGCACTGTCTTCCTGGAGCGGTTGCTCGAGCGGCCCCGGCACGTCGAGGTCCAGGTCTTCGGCGACAGCCACGGCACGACGGTGGCGCTGTTCGAGCGGGAGTGCTCCATCCAGCGGCGCCACCAGAAGGTGGTCGAGGAGGCGCCGTCCCCGGCGGTCGGCCCCGAGCTGCGGGAGCGGCTGCAGGCCGCCGCTGTCGCCGCGGCCAGGTCCATCGACTACCTCGGCGCCGGCACCGTGGAGTTCCTGCTCGACGATGAGGGCGACTTCTACTTCCTCGAGGTCAACACCCGCCTGCAGGTGGAGCACCCGGTCACCGAGGCGGTCACCGGCCTGGACCTGGTCCGGTTGCAGTTCGACGTCGCCGCTGGCCGGCCGCTGCCCGACTCGGCGCTGCGGCCTCCCCTGAACGGGGCGGCGATCGAGGTCCGCCTCTACGCCGAGGACCCGGCCCGGGACTGGTTGCCCCAGTCGGGGCGGCTCGAGGACCTCCACGTCCCCGCCGACGCCGAGTTCCGGCTGCCCCACGGGCCGGGCATCCGGCTGGACAGCGGTGTCGCCCCCGGCAGCGAGGTGGGCGTGCACTACGACCCGATGCTGGCCAAGGTCATCGCCTGGGCGCCGGACCGGACCTCGGCCGCGCTGGCCCTGGCCGGCGCGCTCGAACGCGCCAGGCTGCACGGGCTGACCACCAACCGTGACCTGCTCGTGCGGGTGCTGCGCAGCGGGGCGTTCCTCGCCGGTGAGACCGACACCGGCTTCCTGGACCGGCACGGCCTGGACGTGCTGGCCGCACCCCTGGTGGACGCCGAACGGCTGCGACTGCACGCGCTCGCGGCCGCCCTCGCGGGGGCGGCGCTGCGGCGGGCCACCGCGCCGGTGCTCGCCGGCCTGCCGTCGGGGTGGCGCAACAACCCGACGCAGGCGCAGACCACTGTCTTCGACGCCGGGACCGTGCGGTACCGCCTCGATAGAGGCGGCCTGGCTGCCGACGTGGACGGCACCCCCGTGGAGGCGACGCTGCTGGGCGCCGAGGTGCTGGCGCCGGGCAGGGTGCTGATCGAGCTGGAGGCCGGCGGCCTGCGCTCCGCCTTCGAGGTGCACGTGGCCGGCGACAGCTGCTACGTCGACGAGCCGGGTGGGTCCACCGCGCTTGTCGAGCTGCCGCGCTTCCCCGACCCCAGTGCCGCCATCCCGCCCGGGTCGCTGACCGCCGCCATGCCGGGCTCGGTGACCCGGGTCGCCGTCGCCGAGGGCGACCGGGTGACGGCGGGGCAGCCGTTGCTGGTGCTCGAGGCGATGAAGATGGAACACCCGGTGACCGCCCCCACGGCAGGCGTGGTCACCGCACTGCACGTCACCGTCGGCCAGCAGGTGGAGACCGGCGCCGTGCTCGCCGTGGTGGAGGACCAACCCGCGCCCGACCGAGGAGAACCTGATGCGTCCTGACCTGTCCGGGATCGATCCCCTCCAGCTGAATCTGGCCACCCGCCTGTCGGTGGGGGACATGCTCACCCGCTCGGCATTCCAGTTCCCCGATCGGACCGCCGTCGCCGACGGCGCCGAGGAGATCAGCTACGCAGGGCTCGACGCCGCCGCCGAGGCATTCGGGCGCGGGCTGCTCGACGCCGGTCTGCAGCGCCAGCAGCCAGTGGCCTTCCTGCTGGGGAATTCGTGGCGGTTCGTGGCCACGTTCTTCGGCTGCGCCAAGGCCGGGCTGGTCGCCCTGCCGGTCAACCTGATGCTGCCCGCCGACGACGTGGCGTGGATCCTGGGCGACTCGGGCGCGCGGGCGGTGGTCGCCGATCCCGCGTTCGTCCCGATCCTCGAGCAGGTGCTGCCCGACCTGCCGCAGGTCACCACAGTGGTGGTCACCGGGGAGGCGCCGGCCTCGGTGGCCGGTCGCCCGGTGCTGCGCTGGGACGACGTGGCCGCGGACCCCACCCCGCTGCAGGTGGTGGTGGAGGACCGCGACACCCTGCACTGCCTCTACACCTCCGGCACGACGGCCCGGCCCAAGGGCGTGCTGACCAGCCACCTGGCCGTCCACGTGGCGGCACTGAGCAATGCGCTGCAGGTGGGTCACCGGCACGGGCACGAGTTCTCCGTGGCCCCGATCGTGCTCCCGCTGTTCCACACCACCGCGCTGGACACGCTGCTGCTGCCCGTGCTGCTGACCGGCGGAACGGCGATCCTGCCCGGTGGTTTCGAGCCCCGGTCCTACCTGGACGTCGTGGAGAGCCGCCGCGCCACGCACCTGCTCCTCCTCCCCATGATGTGGGCCGCGGTGCTCGCCACCCCCGGGCTGGACGAGCGGGACCTGTCCTCGGTCCGGCTCTGCATGTACGCCATGGCCCCGATGCCGCAGGAGCGGATCGGCCAGATCGCCGCCGCGTTCCCCGGCGCCGACGTGCTGCTGGGCTCGGGGCAGACCGAGTGCGTGCCGGCCACGGTGCTCCAGTGGCCCGCTCACCAGGACACGAAGAGCGGCTCGTGGGGCCCGGCGGTGGTGACTGTCGACACCCGGATCATGGGACCGGCCGGGGACCTGCTTCCCCGGGGCGAGACAGGGGAGATCGTCTACCGGGGTCCGCACGCGATGAGCGGCTACTGGAACAACCCGGCGGCGAACACCGCGGCCTTCGCCCACGGCTGGTTCCACAGCGGCGACGTGGGCCACCTCGACGAGGAGGCTGTCGTCTGGTTCACCGACCGGGTGAAGGACATGGTGAAGACCGGCGGGGAGAACGTCTCCTCCGTGGAGGTCGAGCGGGTGCTGCTGAGCTTCCCGGAGATCACCGAGGCCGCTGTCATCGGGGTGCCCGACGACCAGTGGGGCGAGGCTGTGACAGCTGTCGTCGTCGCCGCCGACCGCGCCGCCGACCCCGCCGACCTCGCGCAGCGGCTGACCGCGTTCTGCCGCGAGCACCTGGCCGGCTTCCAGGTCCCGAAGCGGATCGAGGTCCTCGCCGGCCTGCCCAAGACGGCGACGGGCAAGATCCAGAAGCACGAGCTGCGAGCGCGGTTCCGTGGCTGATCAGGAGCTGGTCCACGTCGACCACCGTGGGCCCGCCGCGGTGGTCACCCTGGACTCGCCGCACAACCGCAACGCGCTGTCAGCCGCGCTCCTCGAGCAGCTGCATTCCGCGCTGCGGCAGACGATGGGCCAGCCCGCCGTGCGCGTCCTCGTCCTCACCGGGGCCGGGCCGGTGTTCTGCTCCGGCGCGGACCTCAAGGAGGAGCGGACGGGCGTGCGGCCGGTGGTCAACCTGCCGGAGGTCCTCACGCTGATCATGGAGGGACCCAAGCCGGTGGTGGCGCGGGTCAACGGGGCCGCGCGCGCCGGCGGGCTGGGCCTGGTCGCAGCCTGCGACCTCGCGGTGGGTCTCGCGGGCGCGACGTTCGGGTTCAGCGAGGTCCGCATCGGCGTGGCCCCGGCCATCATCGCCGTGCCAGTCCTGCGCCGGATGGACCGCCGCGCCGCGCGCGAGCTGTTCCTCACCGGCGAGCAGTTCGACGGGGTGCGTGCCCGGGAGGCCGGCCTGCTGGACCGTGCGGTGGCCGACGACGAGCTGGACGAGACAGTCGACGCGCTGGTCGGGCAGCTGAGCCGGGGAGCCCCCGAGGCGCTGGACATCACCAAGCAGCTGCTGCGGGACATCCCGGGCGCTGACTTGCAGGAGGACCTCCGCCGGATGGCCGAGGTCTCCGCCGAGCGGTTCCTCTCGGCCGAAGCGCGGGAGGGCATCGCCGCGCTGCTGGACAAGCGCCTGCCCGCCTGGGTGTCACCGGCGGGAGCACCGACCGGAGGAGGAGCCGCATGACCGAGACCGATGTCCTCGCGCCCGTGGGGGACCCGTGGAGCACGCTTGAGCGGGTGGCGTTGCGGCGGCTGGCCCGCGACTTCGTGTCCCGCGAGATCGCACCGCACATGGAGGAGTGGGAACTGGCCGGTGAGCTGCCGCGGGAGCTGCACCGGAAGGCGGCCGACGTCGGGCTCCTCGGCGTCGGGTTCGCCGAGGAGGTGGGCGGCAGCGGCGGCGACCCCATCGACTCGGCCATCATCACCGAGGAGATCCTGCAAGGCGGCGGCTCCACCGGCGTCTGCGCCTCCCTGTTCACCCATGGCATCGCCGTTCCGCACATCGCCGCGCACGGCAGCCCGGACCTGGTCGACCGCTACGTCCGGCCGACGCTCGCCGGCGAGCTCATCGGCTCTCTGGGGGTCACGGAGCCGGGCGGAGGCTCCGACGTCGCGAATCTGCGCACCCGCGCGGTGCGCGAGGGCGACGAATACGTGGTCAACGGCGCCAAGACGTTCATCACCAGCGGCGTCCGCGCTGACTTCGTGACCACCGCCGTGCGCACCGGCGGACCCGGTCACGGTGGAGTCTCACTGCTGGTCATCGACACGGACACGCCGGGGTTCACAGTGTCCCGGCGGCTGGACAAGATGGGCTGGCGGTGCAGCGACACCGCCGAGCTGGCCTTCACCGACGTGCGGGTGCCGGCCGCGAACCTGGTCGGCGCGGAGAACTCCGGGTTCGTGCAGATCATGCAGCAGTTCCAGAGCGAGCGGATCGGCCTGGCCGTCCAGGCCTACGCGACCGCAGCTCGCGCCCTGGATCTGGCGCTCGCGTGGGCGCGGGACCGGGAGACCTTCGGGCGGCCGCTGTCCTCCCGCCAGGTGATCCGGCACAAGTTCGCCGAGATGGCCCGTCAGGTCGACGTGGCCCGCTGCTACACGCGGGCGGTCACGCAGCGGTACCTGGCCGGCGAGGACGTCGTCACCGAGGTGTCGATGGCGAAGAACACAGCCGTCTACGCCTGCGACTTCGTGGTGGATGAGGCGGTGCAGATCTTCGGCGGCATGGGCTACATGCGGGAGTCGGAGGTGGAGCGCCACTACCGCGACGCGCGGATCCTCGGCATCGGCGGCGGGACGAACGAGATCATGAACGAGGTCATCAGCAAGCGGATGGGCCTGTGACCTCGGAGCCCGCCCGCCCGCTGCGGGTCACCGGTACCGAACAGGAACGGGCCTGGGCCGAGAAGGTCCTGCCCCCGGTCGAGATGGTCCAGCAGGGGCTGTGGTCCATTCCCGTCCCCATCCCGGACAGCCCGCTGCGCTATGTGCTGGTCTACGCCCTCGAACTGGACGACGGCCTGGCCCTGATCGACGCCGGATGGGACACCGACGACGCCTGGCAGGCCCTGACCCACGGGCTCGCTACCGCGGGGCACGCGATGGGCGACGTCCGCGGCGTGATGGTGACGCACATCCATCCCGACCACTACGGCCTGGCCGGCCGCGTCCGCGAGGCGTCCGGTGCCTGGGTGGGACTGCATCCCGACGACGCCGCGCTGCTGCCCGCTCGGTACGGGGCCGGCATCACCGACCTGCTCGACGACATGGCCGCGCTGCTGCGGAACTGCGGCGTGCCCGAGGACGAGCTCGGGGTCCTGGCCGGCGCCTCGCTGGCGATCACCGACTACGTCCGCCAGGCCGAACCCGACCGCCTGATCCGCGACGGCGACCGGCTGCCACTGGCGGGATGGGATCTGCGTGCCGTGCACACCCCCGGCCATTCGCCCGGCCACCTCTGCTTCCACGAGAACCGTCGTCGCCTTCTCTTCTCCGGCGACCACGTCCTGCCCCGCATCACGCCCAACATCGGGGTGCACGCTCAGTCGCCCGGCAACCCGCTGGCCGACTTCATCGACTCGCTGGCGCGTGTGGGAGCGCTGGACTCGGACGTGCGCGAGGTGCTGCCCGCGCACGAGTACCGCTTCGCCGGCCTCGCGGCGCGCGTGTCGGCGCTCGTGGCACACCACGACGCGCGGCTGGAGGAGGTCCGCGCTGCCGCGGCGACGGCGCCCACGACGTGGGAACTGACCGCAGCGCTGACCTGGTCGCGGCCCTGGGACCAGATCTCGGGCTTCATGCGCAGAGCGGCTGTCGCCGAGACCCTGGCGCACCTGGTCCTCCTGGAGAGCAGAGGACGGGTGCGGCGCAGCCGCGAGACGCCGTGGCGCTGGGTGCAGCACTGACTCGCCGGCCACCCATCCACGCCATCTCGGCCCGTGGCCGTCCGGTCAGCCCGCCCCCGCCCGGCCGCCGCCGGGCCACGCTCGCGGCGCCAGACCGATCGCCCCGGCCCACAACCGGGTGAGGACGTCGACTGCCGCCGCCTCGTCCAGCCCCTCCACCGGGTCCTGCCACAGGTGGGCGAAGGACTCCACCATCGCGCCCAGAGCGCTGGCCGTCGCCCGCGGCGGCAGCTGCGGATCGGCGAGCCCCAGCTCCTGCAGCCGGATCAGGCCCTCCATCCCTCGTTGGACGAACGACTCCCGGATCTCCAGCCGCAGCCGGAGGAAGTCCTCCCGTGTGTCCGCCAGCGAGTCCAGCACCCGCAGGATGCGGGAGTGCCGGGTGACCGCACGCAGGAAGGACCGGTTCGCCGCCTCGATCCGCGCATACGCCGCGTCCGCCGGCAGGCGACTACCGATCGAGGTCGCGGAGAAGATGTCCGCGGCGACCTCGGAGATGATCTCGCGGAGCAACATCTCCTTGGAGTCGAACCACGTGTAGAACGTGCCATGGGAGACCCCGGCGCGCTGCGCCACCGCGTCGATACCGACGGCCGAGAAGCCGCACTCCTCGAACAGCTCCCTTCCGGCCGCCAGCAGCGCGGACCGGGTGCGACGGCCACGCGCGGTGGCTGGAGGGGATGCCGGTCCTGCCGACGTCATGCCTCGTCCCTTCATCCGGCGGTCGCGCGTGGAACCTCATCTTGACGGAACCGTCAAGTCTGGCCAAGCTGGCCGTGACTCAGGTCACCGGACCGTGGGGCTCTCGGGAAGGACGGCACATGGACAAGGGGATCGGCAGCTGGGTCGCCACGAGGGCGT
Organism: Klenkia terrae; assembly: GCF_037083865.1. Taxonomy (NCBI): domain Bacteria; kingdom Bacillati; phylum Actinomycetota; class Actinomycetes; order Geodermatophilales; family Geodermatophilaceae; genus Klenkia; species Klenkia terrae. The sequence goes on from NZ_JBAPLV010000008.1 coordinate 123,229, forward strand.
TCCTCTCCGGGGACCGGGTCGCGCTGGTCCAGGGTGAGCGACGGCTGACCTATGCCGACCTCGACGGGCGGACCGACCAACTGGCGCGGGCGCTGCGCGCACTGGGGGTGCGCCGGGGTGACCGCGTCGCCGGGCTGCTCCTGAACAGCGTCGCGTTCCTCGAGACGATGCTCGCCACGGCGAAGTTGGGGGCGGTGTTCGTGCCGATGAACGTGCGACTCGCGCCGCCCGAGGTCTCCTACCTCCTGGCCGATTCGGGGGCCGACACCTTCGTGTACTCCGCGCCTCTCGCACCCGTGGCGCGCGCAGCCCTCACTGGTGACGGCGTCCGGATACGGTCCCGCCTGCTGGTCGGCGGCGAGGTCGAGGACGGGGAGTTCGACTACGAGCAGGTGCTGGCCGGCGGTGAGCCCCGGCCCGTGGACAGCGACGTCGACCGGCGGGACCTGTCGTGCCTGATGTACACGTCGGGGACCACCGGGCGTCCCAAGGGCGCGATGCTCACCCACGACAACCACCTGTGGAACGTCGTGAACAGCCTCTCCTTCGGTCGGGGCCTGCGGGAAAGTGACGTCACCGTGACAGTGGCACCGATGTTCCACATCGGCGGACTGGGGGTCCACACCCTGCCGCTGCTGTACGTCGGTGGAACCAATGTCGTGCTGCCGTCCTTCGACCCGATCCGGACTCTGGAGGTGATGTCCCGGGAGCGGGCCACCGTGCAGTTCATGGTGCCGGCGATGTGGGCGGCGCTCATGTCGGTGCCCGGCTTCGACGGCTACGACCTGTCGTCGCTGGAACTCGCCGTCTCAGGGGGAGCGCCGTGCCCGCTGCCGGTCATCGACTTCTTCCAGGGCAAAGGCCTGCCCTTCCAGGAGGGCTTCGGGATGACCGAGACCGCTCCGCTCGTGTCGGTCCTGGACGCCGACCACGTCAAGGAGAAGGCAGGCTCCATCGGCCGGGCGGTCTTCCACGTCCAGGCACGCATCGTCGATGACACGGACAGAAACCAGCCCGCCGATGAGGTCGGGGAGCTGGTCCTGCGCGGCCCGAACGTGTTCGCCGGCTACTGGGGTCTACCGGAGGCCACGGCCGAGGCGTTCCGCGGCGGGTGGTTCCACACCGGCGACCTGGGCCGCATGGATGCCGAGGGCTTCATCACGCTGGTCGACCGCAAGAAGGACATGATCATCAGCGGTGGCGAGAACGTGTATCCGATCGAGGTCGAGCAGGTCCTCTACCGACACGACGCGATCCGTGAGGTAGCGGTCGTCGGGGTCCCCGACGACCGTTGGGGTGAGACCCCGGTGGCCGTGGTCGCGCTCCAGGACGGCGCCGGGACGACGGCCGAGGAACTGATCGCCTACGCGCGGGAGCGGCTCGCCCACTTCAAGTGCCCCACCCGCGTGGAGTTCGTCCCCGAGTTACCGCGCAACGCCACCGGCAAGGTGCTCAAGACGGTGCTACGGCAGCAGCACGGCGGAGGAGAGCACGCGGTACTCCGCTGACAGTGGCCGACGGCACGCGGGGTCGGCGGAACGGCGAGGGGCAGGAATGACGTCACGGTCGATCACCCGTGATGGGGCAACTCACCCTCCACTTCCGGTTCGTTCCCGGCGTCGGAGTTCTGCTCCCTCCGGCCACTGCCGGCGGCGGGCAGTGTGCAGTCATGAGGGCCGCAGGCGAGCTGGTGCGCGACAGGAGGCAGGGGTGATGACGTGGATTCCGTGATCGGGGACTGGTCGGAGGGCTTTGCCCGTCAGGACCATGCCGGGCCCCTGCCGCCGCACCATGCTCGTTGCCTGGGCTGCGGCCCGGAGAACCCGCACGGGCATCACCTGCAGGTCTGGCGGGAGAGGGACGCCGTGCGGGCGCGGCACGTCTTCGACGAGCGGCACGTCGGCGCGCCGGGCATCGCACACGGTGGCGCGGTGGCGACGGTGCTGGACGACCTGTTCGGCTTCCTGCTGTACCTGATCGGGGAGCCCGCGGTCACCCGTCACCTGGAGGTCGGGTACCGGTCGCCGGTCCTGCTCGGGACCCCCTACCTGCTGGAGGCAGGTGTGCAGCGTCGGGAAGGGCGCAAGCTGTTCGTCCGGGCGCAGGGCACCGACGAGGGGGGAGCGGCCGTGGTCGAGGCGTCCGCACTCTTCCTCGTCGTCGGCCTGGAGCACTTCGCCCGTGGCGGTGGAGACGCGGCGCCTGTGGCGCCGTGAGCGGGCGACGGTTGCTGGAGAGCTATCCCGATCGCATGGCCGGGCACTGCGGGTCCGGAGCACTCCGCGACCTGCTGGACTGGGCGGGGCTCGACTGGGGAGGGGACGTGCTCGCGGAGGGACTGGTCTTCGGCCTCGGTGGGGGGCTGGACTTCTCCTATCTGCGGGTGCCGGGTCTGGCGCCGCCGATCTACCTCGTCGGCCGGGGCGGGGACATGGAGGTCGACCTGCTGCGACGCCTGGGTGCGCAGGTGGAGCTGCGGCGGACCGATGACGCGGCGCTGGGATGGCGCTGGGTCCGTGACGAACTGACCGCCGGCCGGCCGGTCATGGTCTGGGCGGACATCGCCGAACTGCCCTATTTGCGCGTGCGGCTGCAGATGAGCCGGCACAACGTCGTGGTGATCGGCTACGACGACGAGCGGCAGATCGCCTACGTCGTGGACAACGACCGCGAGGCCGTCCAAGAGGTGCCGTACGCAGCGCTGGCCCGTGCGCGCCGCTCGACCGGATTCCCGGCGCCGACGCGTCACGCCACGTTCGCTGTCGACTGGCCCGAGCGGCTCCCGGATCTGAGGTCAGCCGCCGCCGAGGCGTTCGCCGCCGCGGCGGCCGGGATCCGACACGGCGGTCCGGGGATCGTGGACTCCTCCGACCTGCCGCCGGGCTCGATCAGCGCGTTGGGGCTCGCCGGGATCCGGGAGTTCGCCGACGACCTGGCCTCGTGGCCGCAGGTGTGGGACACCGTGACCCTGGAAGCCGCGCTGGCCGCCCTCCCGGTGTTCGTCGAGAAGGCCGGCACGGGCGGTGGGCTCTTCCGCCGGCTCCAGGTGGCTGCCTGCCACGACGTGGCGTGGCGGACGGGAAGCTCGGCCAGCGCACGGGCGGGCCTGGCCTACGACAGGTGTGCCGAGGCGTGGAGCCGGTTGGCTCGTGCCGCGACCGCCGACGTTCCGCTGCCGGACCGGGTCGCCGCAGCCGCCGAGGCGGCCGCTCGACTGCCCGCCCTGGAGGAGGAGGCCGCCGACCTGCTCGCGCTGGCTGCCGAGGAACTACGCGTCTCCTCGTGACGCCGGCCCACACGCAGCCCGACAGTTCACAGATGAGCACACGACACGGGGGGTCCTGATGCCGGACACGACGATCGACGGGGCCGCGAGCGCCCCCCAGTTGCGGGCGTACCTCGCCGTCCCGCCGGTCGGCACGGGGCCGTGGCCCGCCGTCGTGGTGGTGCACGAGGCCTTCGGTCTCACCGACGACACCCGCCAGCAGGCGGATCGGCTGGCTGTCGGAGGCTACCTGGCGCTGGCGCCCGACCTGTTCACAGCCGGAGGACCCGTTCGCTGCCTCCGGTCGACGTTCCGGGCGCTGGGCCGTCGCGAAGGCGCGGCTTTCGATGATCTTGAGGCCGCGCGCTCCTGGCTCGTACGGCGACCCGACTGCACCGGCACAGTGGGGATCGTCGGCTTCTGCATGGGGGGCGGCTTCGCCCTGGTCGCGGCGACTCGCGGGTTCCACGCCTCTGCTCCGAACTACGGGCAGACACCGCAGGATCTCGAGCGGGTGCTGCAGGGGGCCTGCCCCGTCGTCGCCAGCTACGGGGGCCGCGACAGGACGCTGCCGGGTGCGGCCCAGCGACTGAACGGTGCCCTGACCAGCCTCGCGGTCGACCACGACGTCAAGGAGTATCCCGACGCCGGCCACTCCTTCATGAACCGGCACAACACCGGGCCGCTCGCCGTCCTCGAACGGGTGGTGGGCTTCGGTTACCACCATCCGTCCGCGGAGGATGCCTGGCGGCGGGTATTCGGCTTCTTCGCGCGCCACCTCCACGACGGGGACCCGACCGCCGACTGAAGGCGCTCGCTGTCGACTCCGCGCCGCCCGTGCAGGACAAGCACCTCAGAAGTGGTGGCCTGCCTATCGAGCGGCCGCCCCCGGCGCGCCGCCGGGGTGGTCCGGGCGCCCTACGCCCGTTCGCGGGCGAGGCGGCGGAGGATCAGGCCGGCGGCGGCGGTGGCGGCGATGAGGTCCTGGCTCAGCAGGGCGGCCGGCATGCCCAGCACCCGTTGCGGGATGCGGTGCTGGTCGTAGGGGGAGGTCCCGGGCACCAGCAGGGTGAGGTTGAACGGCGCCCAGCGGGCGATGGGCAGCAGCGCTGCGGCGGTGAGCAGGCGTTCGTCGGGGCGGTGCTCCTCGGCGGCGCGGAGCAGCCACAGGGCGAGGAGTCCCTCCGCGGTTGCGCCGACGACCTCGGAGGTTCCGTGCCACCGGGCGTGCGGGCCGTACTCGGGCCCGAAGGTGTGGCTGTGGTTCCAGTCGGCCAGCCAGGGCAGGGTGGCCGACGCGACGACGGATCCGGCGATCAACCGCCGTCCCCACCGCGCGAGGCGTCGGTTCCCCGGCCGGGTGAGCTGCCTCGCCGGGTGCCCTCCGATCATCGGCACGTCACCCGGCTGGGGCCGACGCCGGTTCCCGGCCGGGTGGCTCGGCGGCTTCGGGCACGTCGCCGTGCTCGCCGTTGAGCCGCTGGACGAGCTTGTCACCCTCGACGTCGAGGTCGGGGAGGAGCCGGTCGAGCCACGCGGGCAGCCACCAGGCCCGGTCGCCGAACATGGCCATCACAGCCGGCACGAGGGTGAGCCGGATCAGGAACGCGTCGATCAAGATGCCGACGGCGAGCGCGAAGCCGACCTGCTTGACCATCGGGTCGGCGTTGAAGATGAACCCGCCGAAGACCGCGGTCATGATGATCGCCGCGGCGACCACCACCCGGCTGGCCTGGGTGAATCCGTCGGTGACGCTGTCGGTCCCGTGGTGGCCGTGGACGTGGGACTCGCGGATGGAGGAGACCAGGAAGATCTGGTAGTCCATGGCCAGCCCGTAGAGCACGCCGGTGGCGATGATCGGGATCACGCTCATCACCACGGTGGTGCTGTCGAGCCCGAAGACCTGATTGAGCCACCCCCACTGGAAGACGGCGGTCGTGGCCCCGAACGTCGCGAGGATGCTGAGCAGGAAGCCGAGGGTCGCCTTGACCGGGACCAGGATGGACCGGAAGACCAGCAGCAGGACGATCAGCGACAGGCCGAGGACCACCGCCAGGTAGATCGGCAGCACCTCGGACAGTCGCTGGGACATGTCGATGCCGATGGCGGTCAGGCCGGTGACGCCGAGGGTGATCCCCAGGTCGTCCCCGTACTGCGCGGAGCGGTCGCGGATCTCGGCGACCAGGTCCTCGGTCGCCTCGTCGGTCGGGCCGGTGGTGGGGACGACCTGCAGTACCGCGATGGTGCCGTCCTGGCTGAGGCCGGCCGGCATGGCGCTCTGGACGCCGTCGAGCGCGCTCAGGTCGGCCACCAGTTCCTGCAGGGCGGGCGGCTCGATCGGCGTGCCGGGCTCGGCCGTCCGGGCCGCCACGACCAGCGGCCCGTTGAAGCCCTCGCCGAAGCCCTCGGCGACCAGGTCGTATCCCTCACGCTGCGGGGTGCCGCTGCCGTAGCTCTCGGCCGAGGGCATCCCGAGCCGCATGCTGGACAGCGGCAGGGCGAGCAGCGCGGCGACTGCCGTGACCAGGACGACGGCCGCCCACCGGTATCGCACCACCAGGCCGACCCAGCGTCGCGCCGGGTTGCGGGAGCGGTCGCGGTGTCCCGCCTGGCGTGCCCGGGCGCGGGGTGAGCAGATGCGCTCCTTCACGAGACCCAGCAGGGCCGGGAGCAGGGTCAGGGCGACCAGGACGGCGATGGCGACGGTCGCGGCGGCGATGAGCGCCATGACCGTCAGCAGGGAGATGCCCACGACCAGCAGCGCGGTGAGAGCGATGACGACCGTCGTGCCGGCGAAGAACACGGCGCTGCCGGCGGTGCCCACGGCGCGGCCCGTGGCTTCCCCGGCGTCCAGGCCGCGGGTCAGGATCAGCCAGCGCTGCCGGTTGACGATGAACAGCGCGTAGTCGATGCCCACTGCCAGCCCCAGCATCAGGGCCAGGACGACCGACAGGGAGTTCAGCTCGAACAGGTGGGCCAGCGCGAAGGCGCCGCCGATGCCCGCGCCGACCCCGGCCAGGGCGGTCAGCAGCGGCAGCCCAGCGGCGACCACGGAGCCCAGCGTGACGACGAGGACGAGGGCGGCCACGGCGAGTCCGACGATCTCCCCGACGCCGATGATCTCGGGTATCTCCTGCAGGGTGGCGCCCGGCAGCACGGCCACACCGGCCTCTTCCGCCGGGGCCTCCGCCGCCGCGACGGTGTCCGCGACGGTGCCTTGAGGGAGCTCGAAGATCTGGTCGTCGAACTGGAACTGGAACAGTGCCACCCGGCCGTCCTCGGACACAGTCACTCCCAGCACCGGCTGGCCCCCGACGACCAGCGTGCCCGGCGGGGCGCTGGGCGCGTTCCCCGGTGTCTCCGGGGTGCTCCTCGGCGGGGTGGCCGGGGCCGCGCCCGGCTGCTGCTGCGACTGCATCAGGTCGGCCGGATCGACGACCTCCTCAACCGAGTAGACCCCTTGCACCGCCTCGGCGAGCACCGGTCCCAACAGCTCGGAGTCCAGTCGGTCGCCGGCCGGCGCCTGGAACACCAGCGACCCCTGGCCGCCGGACACCTCTGGCAGTTCGCGGGCCAGTTCGTCGATCACTTCCTGCGCCGGCGTCCCGTCGATCCGGAACTCTGTGCTGAGTTTCGGCGGGTTGAGGACCAGCGCGCCGACGAGCGCGACGAGGAGCGCCGCCCACACCCCGATCACGCGGAACGGGTGCCGATAGGTCCAGCGCCCCACCCGGTACAGCAAAGTCGACACCGCAGCCCCCAGAGCCGGTCAGTGCGTCACAGCGCCCATGCGGGCCCCGCGGAATGGAAGTGATAGGAAGCTATCGTAAGCGCGGTCAGCTCGGGACGCGGAGGGGGGCTTGTGGCGGCACCACGGGGGCCGCCCCGAGTCGGCGTGAGAGGAGTGCTGCGATGACATCGGCGACAAGAGGTCGGCGGCGCGACGCCCTGGCCAACAGTGAGCGGTTGATCGCGGCTGCCCGAAAGGTCTTCGCCTCCGGTGGCCAGGGGTCGCTGGAGGAGATCGCCGGCGAAGCCGGTGTCGGGGTCGCCACGCTGTACCGCCACTTCTCGAGCCGGGAGAGCCTGACCCGGGCCGTGTACCGGTCGATCATGCGAGATGAGCTCCTGCCGCTCCTCCGGCACTCGTGCGCGCAAGGCAGTGCCCGGAAGTCGTTCCTGCTAATCGTCGAGCGGCTGCTGGAGCTGCTCGACCGGGAGCGCGGATTGATCGCCTCGTCGGCGAACTTCGCGGTGCTGACCGACGACATGCTGAGGGAGTTCCTGGAGCCTTTCGCCGTCCTGCTGCGGCATGCGCAGGAGGCCAACGAGATCCGTGCGGACCTCCAGCCCTACGACATCCCGCGTGTGCTCAGCATCCTCGTCGTCGGTCTGTCCACGCCCCCGGCCTCGCCGGCGGACCGGCGCCGGTACGTGTCCCTGGTCTTCGACGCGATGAGACCCGACCAGGCCGAGCCGCTGCCTCCGCTCGACGAGAAGGATGTCGTGGAAGGCATGCGCAGCGGCTTCACGGCGATCCGGATCGCAAGTTCGTCACGCCATCCTGAGAGCAGCCCTCGTGAGGGCATCCATGTTCAGCCAGGTGAGTTCGGGTGATCGATGCCAGCGACCCCCCACCCGACGCCCCGGGGTCGTGATGGCCGCTTCGCCCGGTGACACGGGTCCGGACCGGGGACCGCGGGGGGCGACGTCCCCGCGGACCGAGGGACTGCCCCACCCCGCCGACCTCGACGCGGGGCGTGACTCCGTGCGGGTGCATCAGCGACTGACCGCTGAGTTGCATCGTCTGGGTCTGTCCACGACGGCCTCGCGCGTGCTGGCCTACGCCCTCGCCGACGGTCGGGATCGCCTCACCGCCCGAGATCTCGCCGAGGGGATCGGCAGCAGCGCGGCTGCGATCAGCGGCGCCGTGCAGGAACTGGTCCGTCTGGGACTCTTGCAACGGGATCGCGAGCCCGGTGTGCGAAGTGGGTACTACCGGCTGGGCCGGCCGAATCCCCTTCCGCGCTATCTCGCCAGTCGCCTCGTCCTGCTGGAGAGGCTCGAGGAAGCTCTGGAGGCCGGCTTCCGTGAACTCGCCCCCCGGGACGACCGAGACCGACTTCTGGAAGCACGGGACTTCCTGTCGTACTTGCGCGCCAGCGCATCCCGCGCGATAGCTCGCTGGGAGAGGTCGTCTTGATGACCGCGCCTGGAGCCTCGGGTGCGTGTCCGGGCACGTCCCGCCCGCTCTCGACGGCGGCACGACCGAATCCGGCCCGGAGATTGTGCAGCGGTATCGGCAACTGTGCGCGGCCTTCATCGCAGACTTCGACCTCGCGCCCTCGGGAGTCGTCACAAGGGGGAAGCCGCTCCGCAGACAGCCCCTGGACGCGCGGCGCCGCCACCGAGTTACCGACCAGTCGTCTAACCTCCGGCCGCTATCGCGCACAAGTAGTGCGGAGGGCGTCCCTACACGTGCCCCGCCTCTCGCCTTCCGCTGTCGCACGCGGCGCGCTTACCGGAGCAAACCCGTCCCTCGCGTGACGGACGGGAGTCGATCGACGCCGCCAGGCGTACGGGGAGGAAGAGAATGACGGGCCCTCTGCAGATTGTCCTGGGCACGATCAGCGTCCTTTTCCTGATCGTGGCCTCGGTGATGGCCTACCGCGCGGTGCGGGCGATGGTGCGGATCATCCGCATCGGCCAGCCCGACGGCACCCGCTTCGGCCCGGTCAAGGACCGGCTCAAGACCTTGGCGATCGAGTCGCTCGGCCACACCCGCATGCTCAAGTGGTCGACAATCGGCGTCGCGCACTGGTTCGTCTTCATGGGGTTCTACGGTCTCGTCCTGACGCTGGTCGAGGCGTTCGGCGAGGTGTGGGACCCGGCGTTCCACGTGCCGCTGATCGGCGAGTGGGGGGTCTGGAACCTGTTCGCCGAGGTCATCGGCACCGGCACGATCCTCGGGATCCTGTACCTGATCTACCGGCGCCAGAAGGACCACCCGCGCCGGCAGGGCCGGAAGAGCCGCTTCGCCGGCACCAACGAGGGCCGCGGCTACTTCGTCGAGGCAGTCATCCTCACCATCGGGATCTCCATCCTGCTGATCCGGGCGCTGAAGGTCTCCTCCGACCTGACCGACGCCCCCGCCTGGTCGCACCCGATCTCCGGCGCCCTGGCCACGGTGCTGCCCGACAATCCCGACCTGCTCACGGTCGTCGCGTTCGTCAAGATCGTGGCGAGCCTGGTCTGGCTGGTCGTGATCAGCCGGATCCTGAACATGGGCGTCGCCTGGCACCGGTTCAGCGCCTTCTTCAACATCTACTTCAAGCGCAACGACGACGGCACGGTCGCGCTCGGCCCCCTGCAGCCGATGACCAGCGGCGGCAAGCCGATCGACTTCGAGGATCCGGGCGAGGACGACATCTTCGGCCGCGGGAAGATCGAGGACTTCACCTGGAAGGGGATGCTCGACTTCACCACCTGCACCGAGTGCGGGCGCTGCCAGAGCCAGTGCCCGGCCTGGAACACCGGCAAGCCGCTCAGCCCCAAGATGGTGATCATGGATCTTCGCGATCACCTCTACGCGAAGGCCCCCTACCTGCTCGGCGAGAAGACCGCGAGCGAGACCGCTCCCGACTACGACGTCCTCAAGCCCAGCGACGAGCAGGCCTGGGCGTCCGGGTACGCCCGCATCGAGGGCACCAACGACGCCCAGGCGCACCGGCCGCTGGTCGGCACCCTCGAGGAGGGCGGGGTCATCGACCCCGACGTCCTGTGGAGCTGCACCAGTTGCGGCGCCTGCGTCGAGCAGTGCCCGGTCGACATCGAGCACGTCGACCACATCATGGACATGCGCCGCTACCAGGTGCTGATCGAGTCGAGCTTCCCCTCGGAGGCCGGCGTGATGATGAAGAACCTGGAGAACCGCGGAAACCCGTGGGGCATGGGCGGCAACGTCCGCGAGGACTGGCTCAAGGAGCTCGACTTCGAGGTCAAGGTGGCCGACGGGCCGCTCGACTACGACATCGAGTACCTGTTCTGGGTGGGCTGCGCCGGCGCGATCGACGACCGCGCCAAGAAGACCACCAAGGCCGTGGCCGAGCTGCTGCACATGGCCGGCGTCGAGTTCGCCGTCCTCGGCAACGGGGAGAGCTGCTCGGGCGACCCGGCCCGCCGCATGGGCAACGAGTTCCTCTTCCAGATGCTCGCCCAGCAGAACGTGGAGACCCTCGACGGCGTCTTCGAGGGCCGCGTGCCGGGCATGCGCAAGATCGTCGCCACCTGCCCGCACTGCTTCAACTCCCTCGGCAAGGAGTACCCGCAGCTCGAGGGCCACTACGAGGTGGTGCACCACACCCAGCTGCTCGGTCAGCTCGTCGAGGAGGGCCGGCTCACGCCGGTCACGCCGGTCGACCGCAAGGTGACCTACCACGACCCGTGCTTCCTCGGCCGGCACAACAAGGTCTACACACCGCCGCGCGAGATCCTCGACTCCGTCCAGGGCCTCTCCACCCAGGAGATGCACCGCTGCAAGGACCGCGGTTTCTGCTGCGGCGCCGGCGGCGCGCGCATGTGGATGGAGGAGAAGATCGGCAAGCGGATCAACATGGAGCGCACCGAGGAGGCCCTCGAGCTCGACCCGGACGTGATCTCCACCGCGTGCCCGTTCTGCATCACGATGCTCTCCGACGCGTTGACGTCGAAGAAGCAGAACGGCGAGGCCGGCGAGCACGTCGAGGTCCTCGACGTCAGCCAGATCCTGCTCCGCTCGATGACGCCGGCGGGTGTCGCGGCACCGGGTGCCGAGTCCGGCGCCGACGTCGGCACGAAGGCCGACGACGTCGTCGGCCTGGACTCCGCGAACACGGAGCACGGTCAGGCATGATCCAGGACGCCGACGGGGCCCGTCCCTAGCGGGGGCGGGCGCCGTCGTCTTCCCGGCCCGGGATCCGCATCGGTCGCGCGCTCATACGGTCCCCAGCTGCAGGGTTCGCAAGGCGATCCGAGTCAGTCGGCGCGCGGTGGTCGTGCGGTCATCGACGGGGAGTACGAGATGGCTGACTGCGAGTCGGACCACTGCGTCCACGCCGTCGGCCAGGTCTTGCGGGTCCAGCTGGGGGAAGTGCTCCGTGAACCAGGAGATCAGGGTTCGGGTGGCGGCGTCGAGCACCGGTGCGGAACGTGTCGTGAGCATGGGCAGCAGCTCGTTGTCGGCGTCGCGTGCCGAGGTGAGGATCGCGCACAGCAGGGGACTGGCGTCGGCCTCGGCCAGCACGTACTCGATTGCTGCGGTGATTCCCCCGGCGGCGTCCTGAGGATGGGCTTCGAGCGTTCCCGAGATGCCGACGAGAAACCGCTCGGTCTCCTCCATGATCAGCGCTTCCCCGAGGCCTTGCTTGTCGCCGAACTGCTTGTACAAGGTCGGGCGCGATACCCCGGTCAGCGCGGCGACATCCCCCATGCGCACTCGGGACCAGCCCTTCTGGACCGTCAGAGCCCGCGCCGCGTCCAGTGCGCGGTCGCGCACGTGTTGGCGGAAGGTCAGACGAAGAGGCTCTGCCGCCACTGGCCGCCCCCGTCCCATCGTCTTTGTTCCGTCCTTGACAATTTCCGACAGTGTGTCACAGCGACTGCCGGGGCCTCCTTCTGTCCAAACCGGTCCTGACAAATCCCGAGTCGGGGTCTACAACTTGACAAAAATGGGCGGTGTGTCAACCTGGTTGCCACCCGTACGGAGCAGACCCTGGAGCCGTGATGACCACCGTTGCCCATCCGCGCGACACCCGCCCCTATGACCCCGCGGACATCTCGTCCCGAGCGTTCTGGTCCCAGACGGCCGCCGAGCGGGAGAAGACCTACGCCGTGCTGCGCGCCGAGCGCCCGGTGAGCTGGCACCAGCCGGTCGAGGACATGCTGATGAAGGACCCGAACGACCAGGGGTTCTGGGCTGTCGTGCGCCATGCCGACCTGGTCGAGGTCACCAAGCGGCACGAGGACTTCATCTCCGGCGAGGGCATCGTGATGGAGTCGATGCCGCAGGAACTACTCGACGCGGGGCAGGGCTTCATCGCGATGGACCCGCCGCGGCACACCAAGATCCGGCGGCTGCTGAGCTCGGCGTTCACCCCCAAGCAAATCCGTCGCATCCACGACCAGATCCAGGGCAACGCCCGGCGCATCGTGGACGACATCGCGACCAGGGGCGAGGTCGACTTCGTCCCCGAGGTGGCGGCTCTCGTCCCGATGCACAACATCTGCGACATGATGGGCATCGACGAGGCCGACCGGGCGAAGATGGCCTACGAGTCGCAGTTCGCCGGCGGCTGGAACGACCCGGAGCTGATGGGCGACCAGGAACCCCTCGACCGCCTGTTCCAGGCCATGCTGTACCTCGGTGAGCTGGCCGGCAGGTACATCGCCGAGCGCCGGCGCAACCCGGGCGAGGATCTGCTCAGCAACCTCGTGCAGGCCGAGGTCGATGGTGAGCGGCTGACCGACGACGAGATCATGTCCTTCTTCGGGCTGCTCACCATCGCCGGCAACGACACGACCCGGCAGAGCACCAGCCATGCGATGAAGGCCCTGACCGACTTCCCCGAGCAGAAGGCCTGGCTCATGGAGGACCTCGACGGCCGGCTCAAGGGGGCGGTCGAGGAGATGGTCCGATGGGCCACCCCCATCATGACGTTCCGGCGCACCGCGTCCCGCGACTGCGAGCTGAACGGGCAGCAGATCACCCAGGGCGACAAGGTGGTCATGTTCTACGCCTCGGCCAACTGGGACACCGAGGTGTTCGACGCGCCCGAGCGCTTCGACCTCTCCCGGAACCCCAACCCGCACGTGAGCTTCGGTGGCGGCGGAATCCACCACTGCCTGGGCAATCAGCTGGCCCGCCAGCAGCTGGCGGCCATCTACCGCGAGCTGCTGACCCGGCTGCCCGACATCGACGTGTCCGGAGAGCCTTCCTACACGGTCAGCACCTTCTTCCACGGCGTCAACCACCTGCCCGTGCGCTTCACCCCGCAGCGCTGACCGTCCACCCGACCGGAAAGGACACTCCCGTGAGGATCGTGCTGGACGAGAACAAGTGCTCGTCGTTGGGAATGTGCGAGTCGGTCGCCCCGGACTTCTTCGAGGTCGGTGACGACGGCGCGCTCAAGCTGCTGAACCCCACGCCCCCGGGGGGCCGCCGGGCGCTGATGGAGGAGGCCGTCGCGGCCTGCCCCACGAGCGCGCTGAGCATCGAGGAGTGAGGATGGGCGCATCGCGCCCGGAGCACGACGCCCACGTCCTAGTCATCGGCAGCGGCTTCGGCGGAAGCGTCGCGGCTCTGCGGCTGTCGGAGAAGGGTTACCGGATCACCGTGCTCGAGGCCGGGGATGCGCTTCACCGACGACACGTTGCCCGGGACCTCATGGGATGTCCGTCGGTTCCGGTGGGAACCCCGCCTGGGGACTCAAGGGGATCCAGCGGATCAGCAAGGTCGCCAAGGTCGTGGTCCTCGCCGGGGCGGGCGTCGGCGCCGGTTCGCTGAACTACGCCAACACCCTGTACCAGCCGCTGACCATCACCGCACAGGCCGAGCGCGCCTGCTCCCTCTGGCCCAACAAGGCAGAGCGGGATGTGCGGCCACCGCTTGGCGCGGCCTACCAGCGCGTCGCGCCTGTCGCGCCATCCGTGCCGGCCGTCCCGCCCACGCACCGGGGGCACTGCGCCATCAGCTGCTGCCGGCCTGTGTGACCGCCGACCGCTGACGCGCCCCGTGTTCTTGGCGCATCAGCGCCGACTGTTCTCTGGAGAGTCGATGTCTGAAGGACCTGTCGTCGTCGTCGGAGCCTCACTGGCCGGGCTGCGCGCGGTCGAGTCCGCCCGCAAGACCGGCTACGCCGGGCGGCTGCTTCTCGTCGGGGCCGAGGAGCACCTGCCCTACGACCGGCCACCGTTGTCCAAGGCCTTCCTCGACCCAGGCGAGGACCCGGCGGTGCCGCACCACCGCACCGAGGAGGAGCTGCGCGCCCTGGACGTCGAGCTGCGCCTCGGCGTGCCCGCGACCTCGCTCGACACCGATGCCCGGGAGATCGTCCTGGGCGGTGACGAGCAGCTGCGCTACGACCGGCTGGTCATCGCGACCGGTGCGCGCGCCCGGCAGCTGCCCGGGGAGCAGCTCGACGGCGTGCACACCCTGCGCACCGTGGAGGACGCCCGCAGCATCCGCCGGGCCCTGGACGGCGGCTGCCGCATGGTCGTCGTCGGTGGTGGCTTCATCGGGTCCGAGGTCGCCTCGGCCGCCCGCAAGCGGGACGTCGACGTCACCATCCTCGAGGCGGCCCCGCTGCCGCTCGTTCGTGCCGTTGGCGAGCAGATGGCCGCCGCCTGCGCAGACCTGCACGCCCGCAACGGCACCGAGCTGCGGTGCGGTGTCTCCGTCACCGGGCTCGAAGGCGAGGATTGCGTCGAAGGCGTCGCGCTGTCCGACGGCTCGATCCTGCCCGCCGATCTCGTCGTCGTCGGGATCGGCGCCGACCCCGTCACCGACTGGCTCACCGATTCAGGGCTGCAGGTCGAGGACGGCGTCGTGTGCGACGAGACATTGCGTGCCGCGCCCGAGGTCTACGCCGCGGGCGACGTCGCGCGCTGGCACAACCCGCTCTTCGGCCGGATGATGCGCCTCGAGCACTGGACGTCGGCCGCCGAACAGGGCGCCGCTGCGGCGCGCAACGCTCTGGCCCCCGCCGAGGCCACCCCGTACAGCACCGTCCCCTACTTCTGGTCGGACTGGTACAGCGACAAGCTGCAGATGGTCGGCATCACCGCCGCCGACGAGGTCACCGTGATCGGGGACCTGGACGACACTCGATGGCTCGCCCTCTACCGCCAGGAGGACCTGCTCGTCGGCGCCCTGGCGCTCAACATGCCGGGCAAGATCATGAAATATCGGGCGATGATCGGCCGGGGAAGCGCCTGGCAGGACGCTCTCGCCTTCGCAGGTCGATGAACGCCGGTCCCGTCACGGGGAGGCCACGTGTCGCAATGGCGCGAAGGTCCTGCCGCAGTCGCCTCGGAAGCCAAGAGACGTGGGGGAAAGACCGCGATGGCACCGGGGCGGCACTCCACCCACCAAGTCTGCTCCAAGGCTTGCAATCGCCCGACAGGATGATCAGTCATGGCGGCACCGCGAATTCCAACGCAGATGATGTCGCGGGACACCGCGAGCGAGGTCCCGCGATCAGGCGGTGAGGCGCTGGTCGGCGAGGTCGGCGCGCACCTGCTCCATGTCCAGTCCGCGCACCGCGGTGACGAGTTCCTCGAGCGCCTCGGCGGGCAGGGCGCCGGGCTGTGCGAACACGAGGACGCCGTCGCGGAAGGCCATCAGGGTCGGGATCGACCGGATGCCGGCGGCGGCGGCCAGCTCCTGCTCGGCCTCGGTGTCGACCTTGCCGAAGACGATGTCGGGGTGGCGCTGCGCGGCGGCCTCGAAGACCGGTTCGAAGGCCCGGCAGGGGCCGCACCAGCCGGCCCAGAAGTCGACCAGCACGATGCCGTCACGGCTGACGGTGTCCTGGAAGGTCGAGGCGGTGAGGTCGGTCGAGCTCATGATGTGACCCTTTCGTTGTCCGATACCCATATGGGTATAAGCCCGCGAAAGGTGCGTCCTGTTCCCGACGGTCAGCCGAGGAGCGAGATCAGGCTCGAGGTGGCGGTGTAGACGGCGACGGCGATGAGCAGGACGGCGAAGGCCCGCGTGAGGGTTGCGCCGGAGAGGCGGTCGGCGACGACCTTCCCGCCGAGCGAGCCGGCGACGGCGGCCAGCGTAAAGGGGGCGATCACGGCCCAGTCGAAGTGAGCCGTGCCGGCGCGTGCCAGCAGGGCGCCGGCGGAGTTGATCGAGATGACGACCAGCGACGTGGCAACCGCCTGTGGCATGGACATGCCCAGGGCGAGGGTGAGCGCTGGGACGATCACGAAGCCTCCGCCGACGCCGAAGAGCCCGGTCATGAAGCCGACGAGCAGGCCTGCGCCGGCGATCCGTCCGATCCGCCCGGCTCTCCAGCGTCGTGCGGGCTGAAGTGCGTCGCCCTCTTCTGGCGGGAGCGTCTCGTCTCCGCTGTTGGCGAGCATGCCCACAGCGGCGACGACGATCACCGCGGCGAAGCCGAGCAGGAGGACATCGGGGTTCATGAGCCGGTTGACCGCGGTCCCGGCGAAGCCGGCCGCGATGCCGGTGATCCCGAAAGCGACGCCGACGCCCCAGCGCACGCGCCCACTGCGGGCGTGGCCGAGTGCGGCGATGACCGAGGTGACGCCGACGATGAACAGGCTGCTGGTCGTGGCAGCGCGGGCGTCCTGGCCGATGACGTAGACCAGGGCGGGCACGGTGAGGATGGAGCCGCCGCCGCCCAGGGCGCCCAGGCTCAGGCCGATGAGCAGGCCCAGCCCGAGCGTGGCGGCGACGATCACGCGACGGTGCCCGGCTCTCCGTCGTCGGTGACCACCGGGAGGCCGGCGTGCGCCCACGCCTTCATACCGCCGGCCAGGTTGTGCGCCCGCACGCCGGCAGCGGCCAGGGCGTCGGCGGCCTTGCCCGAGCGGTTGCCGGATCGGCAGACGGCGACGACCGGCCGGTCCTGCGGCACCGCCTCCGGGGCGAGGAGACCAAGCGGCAGGTGCTCGGCCTGCGGGGCGTGGCCCGCTGCCCACTCCTGTGGCTCGCGGACGTCGAGGAGCACGGCCTCGCCCCGCTCGAGCAGTTCGGCGGCCTGGCCGGGATCCACATCGGGGAGCCGGGTGGTGCGGGACGCCTCGGTCATCGTCGGTCCTTCCTGGGTGGGGTCAGCCGAAGCTCGGCGTGAGCGCGGAGGCGGCGAGATCGCCGCTGGGCGGCTCGGTCGCTCCCGGCCGGGGGTCCAGCGTGCTGGTCAGGGCGAAGCGGTCGGCCCGGATCAGGGTGTGCCGCCACTCGACGGGGACACCGGAGCTCGTGCCCGTCCGCTCGACGGAGAACACGGCCGACGGCGGCTGCAGGTCGAGAGCGTCGTGCTCGGCCCTGCTCGGGATGACCGCCCGGACCGTCTCCTGCCCGCCGGTGACCGGGATGCCGGTACGGGCGAGCTCCTCGTACAGGCTGGTGCGGCGGAAGTCGACGTCCAGCAGGGGCTCACCGATCGAGGCGGGGAGCCAGACGCGGTCGAGTGCCAGTGGTCGGTCGTCGGCCAAGCGCAGCCGCTCGAGGTGGACCAGCGGTGTCGACTCCTCCAGCCCCAGCCGGGGGGCGATGACGCCGTCCGCCCGCAGGGTCAGCACGCGTACCACCGACGTCTGCACCAGCCCGCAGGCCTCCACGGAGGAGAACAGCGAGTAGGCGATCCCCGTGGGCTGGGCGATGACCGGGTCGAGCGCGGCGAGCCGGGGGCGCCGACCGCGCCCGGTGCTGATCACGCCGTCGGCGCGCAGCTGGCGCAACGCCTCGCGGACCGTGTGCCGGCTGACCGAGTACTGGAGGCCGAGCTCCACCTCACCGGGGAAGCCCTCGGTGAACTCGCCGCCGTCCAGCCGGTCGCGGAGATCGGCGGCGAGCTGGCGCCACAGCGGTGTGTTCGTGTGGCGATCCAGCCGTGCCGCCGGGGGAATGCGCGGGAGCTCCGGCATGGCTCCTCCAGTTCGGTTCACGGGGCCGTGGGTGGCGATCGACGACCGCAGCAGCTCTTGTACGGTCAACTGTAGACGAGTTGTCCGGACAACCCGCGTCGACGATGGCGCGTCAGGGGGAAGTTCTCGTGCCCAACGCTGCTCCAACCACGCCGCCGGAGACGGGCCGATCCACGACGGCGCAGGCCCTGCGTGGACCGTTCATCGCCCTGGCCGTGGTCGTCGTGCTCGGCGTCGTCGCCGTCGTCTGGGGTCTCGGCCGTGCTGACGGGAGGGACGCCGGCGGCCCGGTGGCGGACGTCCACCACGAGGGTGGGTCGGCGCAGCCGGCGGACGACCAGGCCCGACGGATCGCCGACGACCCGCTGGCACAGGGGGACGCCGACGCGCCGGTCGTCCTCGTCATGTGGGAGGACTTCCAGTGCCCCTTCTGCGCGAAGTTCGCCCAGGAGACCGAGCCGGTGCTCTTCGACCGGTTCGTCGAGGACGGCACTCTCCGGCTGGAGTGGCGGGACTTCCCCTACTTCGGTGAGCAGTCGGTCCAGGCGGCGCGGGCCGCACGGGCGGCGGGGGAGCAAGGCGCCTTCTGGGAGTACCACGACGCGGTCTACGCGCTGGGCTTTCCGCCGAACAGCGGTCAGCTGACCGACGACGTGCTGCTCGGGCTCGCTCGCGACCTCGACTTGGACGTCGACCGGTTCACCGCGGCCATGCAGTCGCAGGAGACGCTCGACGCGGTCACCGCTGACTTCCGTGAGGGGCAGCAGCTCGGCATCGCCGGCACGCCCGCCTTCCTGCTCAACGGCCGACCGATCATGGGTGCGCAGCCCACGGACACCTTCGTCGCGGCGATCGAGCAGGCGGCCGCCGAGGCCGGGGCCGATGGGTGAGCTGGGGCTCGCGGCGGCGTTCCTCGGTGGCGCGCTGACGCTCATCAGCCCCTGCAGCGCACTCCTGCTGCCGTCGTTCTTCGCCTACGCGTTCGCGCATCCGCGGGAGCTGCTCGCCCGCACCGTCGTCTTCTGGCTTGGCCTCTGCCTGACCCTCGTGCCCCTCGGGGTGGGGTCGGCGCTGGTCTCGACGCTCTTCTACGGGCACCGCGAGGTGCTGATCGCCGTCGCCGGGTGGACGATCATCGCTCTCGGGGTCGTGCAGCTCCTCGGCGGTGGCTTCGGCCTGCCCGGAGCCGACCGGCTTCGTGCCCGGGTCGCCACCCCGGGCCGGGCCCGCGGTTGGGCGAGCACCTTCGCGCTGGGTGCGGTCTACGGCCTCGCCGGGTTCTGCTCCGGGCCCATCCTCGGCGCCGTGCTGACCCTAGCTGCGACCGATGGGGGCGTGGTGGGAGGAGGAGTCCTCCTGGCCGTCTACGCCCTCGGGATGGCGGCGCCGATGTTCGTGCTCGCGCTGCTGTGGGACCGGTTCGACCTCGGTCGGCGCAGATGGCTGCGCGGTCGCCCGCTGTGCATCGGCGGTCGGCAGCTGCACACGAGCCAGCTGATCTCCGGTGCCCTGTTCATCGTGATCGGCTGGCTGTTCCTCCGCTTCGACGGCACCGCCGGCATCACCGGCGTCCTCGGGCTCGGGGACACCACGGACCTCGAGTTCATGGCGCAGAGCTGGATCGCCGAGCTGTCGGCACGCGATCTCGACGTCTGGTTGCTGGCGGCCACCGCAGCGCTCCTCCTCGGCGTCATCGCGCGCCGCCTGCACCGGATCCGCACCAGGACCACCGATGCCGGTCCTGACGACGACACGATCCGCGCGCTCGACCGACAGGAGTCCCGATGACCTCGATGTACCTGGCGCTCCGGGCCTGGGACCGCCGGCGCTGGCTCACCGCGCTCGCCATGACCGCCGTCGGCGTGCTGGTGGTCGCCGTCCCGACCGACCTCATCGACACGCCGGTCTTCAGCCGGGAGGTGCCGCCCACATGGTGGTCCTGGCCGGCCCTGCTGGCGAGCGCCGCGCTCGCCGGGCTGCTCGTGGCGACCTACGTGCGCGAACCGGGGTCGCCGGAGCCGGCTCCGGCCGTGGAGGAGCGCCGGTCGCGCTGGTGGGGTGGTGCCGGCGGACTGCTGACGTTCTTCGCCGTCGGGTGCCCGGTCTGCAACAAGCTCGTCCTGCTGGCCCTGGGCGCCAGTGGCGCGATGACGTACTTCGAGCCGGTACAGCCCGTGCTCTCCGTCCTCGCGCTGCTCCTGCTGGCGTGGGCGCTGGCCCGCAGACTGCGGGGGCAGGTCGCCTGCGCCGTGCCGGCTCTGCCGCACGCCGGCGCGGCCCGCTGAGGCAGCCCGGTGTGATCGAGGGGAGCGACATGGAAGCCGCTGAGTGGGACCGCCGCTACGCCGAGGCGCGGCAGTGGTCCGTCGAGCCGAACCGCACGGCCGCCGAGGTGACCGCCGGATTGCCCCCCGGGCGGGCTCTGGACGTCGCCGCGGGCGAGGGACGGATGGCGCTGTGGCTGGCCGGCGGGGGATGGGATGTCGAGACGATCGACTTCTCGGCCGTCGGTCTCGGTCGGGGGCAGGAGAACGCGCCGCCCGGGGCGCGTGTGACGTGGCGGGTCGAGGACGTGCTGACCGCCGATCTGGGCTCGGCGGAGTTCGACCTGGTTCTCGTGCTGTACCTGCACCTTCCACGCCCCGAGCTGGTCGACGTCCTTGCGCGGTCCGCCGGCGCCGTCCTCCCGGGCGGGCACCTGTTGGTCCTCGGCCACGACCGGGAGAACCTCATCCGTGGGACCGGGGGCCCACAGGACCCCGACGTGCTCTACGACCCGGAGTTGCTCGGGACGGCGGTCCGGGGCTGGCGCACGGAACGCCTCGAGCGGATGGACAGGGACACCGACTCCGGCACCGCCGTGGACACGCTGCTGTTCGCGCAACGTCCCTGATGACCGTGTAGATCCGCGCCGGAGGGGCTATGACCGTCCGCAACTCACAGGAGGGATCACAGGGGATGTCTGCGGACGAGGCAAGTCGTGCCCGAGCACTGCTTCCGGCAGCAGGCCGCGGCGCGGCCGCCGGCCTGCTGGGGGTGGCTGTGATGACGGCGGCTGAGAGGCTGGAACAGGCCGTCACCCGCCGGCCGCACTCCTACATCCCCGCCCGGACCCTGCTCACTCTGCTCGGCCGCCATCCGTCCGACGCCGACCGGCCGACGGGCTGGAACTGGGCGATGCACTACGGGACCGGGGCCGTGCTGGGGGCCCTGCGGGGTGTGTGGGCTGCGGTCGGGCTCCGTGGCCCGCAGGCGCACGTGGCGCACACCATCGTGCGGCTGTCGACCGACCAGACGCTGGAGAACACCACCGGGGTGGGGGCCCCGCCGATGGTCTGGCCCCGCAACGAGCACGTCGTAGACATCCTGCACAAGGCCATCTACTCGGTCACGACCGGGCTGATCGTCGAGCGGTGGATCCCGCCCTCCCTGCAGTCCCGCCGCGGGCTGACCAGCCACTGACGCCAGGAGGACTCGGCATGACGGACACCGCCGCCCGACCCATCACGGCGGACCGCCACCGATCGGTGCTGACGGGCACCATGCTCGGCGTCGCGATCATGGCCGCGATCGACGAGATCGTGTTCCACCAGATGCTGAGCTGGCACCACTTCTACGACCGGTCCACCCCTGACATCAGCCTGCTGTCGGATGGGTTGCTGCAGACGGCCTACCTCGTGCTGCTGGTCGCCGGATTCTTCTGGTTCGCCGACCTGCGCCGCCGCGGGACGCTGGCGCGCCGTTCGGCGTGGGGCGGCTTCGTGCTCGGCCTGGGCATCTTCCATCTGTTCGACGGGATCGTCGACCACAAGCTCCTGCGCCTGCACCAGATCCGCTACGGGGTCGACCTGCTGCCCTACGACCTGGCCTGGAACGGCGCCGCGCTGGTGCTGTTGGCGGTGGGTGCGGGTCTGCTGTGGCGGTCCCGGGGCGAAGGGCAGGCCGGGGCCGACCGGCGGTGAACACCATGTCCGGAGCCGCCGTGCTGGCGCACGGCGGTTCGCACGGGACGGGCTCCGCCGCGGCGGCGTGGCTGTTGCCGGTGCTGGTCGCCGTCGTGCTCGGCGCGGGCTACCTGGCCGGCGTCGCCCGCATGCGGGGGAGTGGCCGCCGCTGGAGCGGCGGGCGGACGGCGAGCTTCCTGCTGGGAGCCGTCCTGGTGGGAGCCGCGCTGTCCCCGGCTGTCGACGCCGGCACGGCCGACGGGCACATGGCGCAGCACCTGTTGCTGGGGATGTTCGCGCCCATTGCCTTGGTCATGGGCGCCCCGGTGACCCTGCTGCTCTCGGGTCTGCCCGTGTCCGCCCGGCGCCCGGCAGCCGTGCTGCTGCGGTCGCGGGTGCTGCACGGGCTGTCCCACGTGGCCACCGCCGCGGTGCTCAGCGTCGGCGGGCTGTACCTGCTCTACCTGACGCCGCTGTACGCCTTGAGCGCCCGGTCAGACGTTGTGCACCACCTGTTGCACCTGCACTTCCTGCTGGCCGGGTACCTGTTCGCCTGGGCGGTGGCCGGGCCCGATCCCGCGCCGCGCCGGCCGGGCATGGCGGTACGTCTGGTCGTCCTCGTCGTCGCCGGCGGCTTGCACGCCTTCCTGGCCAAGCTGCTGTTCTCCCGTGCTCCGGTGCTACCGGTGGGTGGCGGGCACGACGCCGCGGAGGTCGAGGTTGCTGCACAGTTGATGTACTACGGCGGCCACGTCGCGGACCTGTTGCTGCTCGTCGCGCTGTTCGCCGCCTGGTACCGCCGCACAGGGCGGGCACTCGCGCGGGAACCGGCCGCGGTGGCCAGCAACGCTCCCGCCGTGTGAGCTCCCGGCGCGCGTCAGTGGCGGGCAAGCCCGTCAGAAGGGGACGGCTGCTCGGTGCGTGTCAGCGACGGCGGAGACCAGGCGCCGCCACCGCGATCGGCGGGCCGGGGCAGAGCTGGTCGCGACCGGTGTGGCGGCCGGGGTGACCGCCTCGACTGCTCGGGCGAGCGGCAAGGGTGTGGGGACGGGCGCGGCGATCTCGGTCAACGGAGGTCCTTCGGCTGGCGTGCGGGCGGACACGGGACCGCTGAGCGCTGGCTCAGCGGGAAGGAGTGCCGCCCGGACAGAGCCGGTCGTCGACCACGAGCGGGGTCACCGCGAGGAGGCACACGCAGAACGCGGGCCGGCTCGGTGCAAATCCCCAGTACACAGATCGAGAATAGGCAGCGGGCGACCGCGAGGGCAACGACGCAGGTCAGCCCGCTGGCCGTCGTCCAGCGTCGTCGCCGGCCCCAACGGGCGGTACGGCAGGGTCGGTGCGGGTAGGGACGCCGAGACCTCGCCGCACCGACCGGCGGTCCGAGCAGGCGGGCCGCCTCTCAACGTCGGGCGGCGCTCCGGAAGGAACGGCCGCATGGAGTACCGACGGACCCTCGACCTCGACGTTCCGTTCCCAGAGGCGGTGACACGCACAAAGGAGGCGTTGGCCGAGCAGGGCTTCGGCATTCTCACCGAGATCGACGTGCAGGCCACGCTGCGGCAGAAGCGCGGAGTGGAGATGGAGCCCTACCTGATCCTGGGCGCCTGTGCCCCCGACCTCGCGCAGCAGGCACTGGAGGCGGACCGCGGCGTCGGCGTGCTGCTGCCGTGCAACGTCGTGGTCAGCCAGGCCGGTGACGGCTCCACGGTGCAGGTCCTCGACCCGCAGACCATGGTGTCGATGACCGGCCGGCCCGAGCTGCAGCCCATGGCCGACGAGGCCGGGCGTCGTCTGGATGCGGCGCTGGCGGCACTCAGGAGCTGAGCCCGCCGCAGACGGTTTGTACCGTACGGGGTAGAGAAGGGACAACGGCATGTTCGATGTGCAGACGATCGAGACCTCCAGCCTGGGCGACCGGAGCTACCTCATCGACGACGGCGAGGTCGCCGTGGTGATCGATCCCCAGCGCGACATCGACCGGGTGCTGGACCTGGTCGCGCGGCGCGGCGTGCGGGTCACCCACGTCCTGGAGACCCACGTCCACAACGACTACGTGACGGGGGGCCCCGAACTCGCCCGTGAGACGGGTGCCGCCTACGTCCTGCCCAGCGGGAGCGACGCCGAGCTCGACCACGTGGCGGTGTCCGACGGCGAAGTGATCGCAGCCGGGCGGCTGCGGCTGACGGCCCTGCACACCCCCGGGCACACCCACCACCACGTCAGCTATGCGCTGGCGGACGGCGACGGCGACGGCGACGTCCAGGCGGTGTTCACCGGTGGATCCATGCTCTACGGCGCTACGGGCCGCACCGATCTAGTCAGCCCCGAGGTCACCGACGAGCTGACCCACGCCCAGTACCACTCGGTGCGGCGGCTGGCCCGCGAGCTACCGGCCGAGGCGCAGGTGTTCCCCACTCACGGCTTCGGCAGCTTCTGCTCGGCCACCCCGACCAGCGGGACGTCGTCGACCATCGGGGAGCAGGCGAAGGTCAACCCCGCGCTCACGCAGGCCGAACAGGAGTACGTCGACACCCTCCTCGCCGGGCTGGACGCCTTCCCGGCCTACTACGCGCGCATGGCGCCCATCAACCGGCGGGGCCCCGCGCCGGTCGACCTCTCCATGCCCGAGAAGGTCGACCCCGCGGGGCTGCGCCGGCGTATCGAGGCGGGGGAGTGGGTGGTCGACCTGCGCGAGCGCACGGCGTTCGCGGCCGGCCACCTGACCGACGCGATGAACGTCGAGCTCGGCACCAACTTCGTGACCTACCTCGGCTGGCTCTACCGCTACGGGGAGCCGCTGACGCTGATCGGCGAGAGCGAGGAGCAGGTGGCCGAGGCTCGCCGCGAGCTGGTGCGGATCGGCGTCGACGAGCTGGCCGGTGCCGCGATCGGGGACGTCGAGTCCCTCGCCGACGGGCAGCCGTTGCGGTCGTATCCGGTGAGTGACTTCGCCGGCCTGGCCGAGGCGATGGAGCGGGGGCCGGTGCAGGTCCTCGACGCCCGGCGCAACGACGAGCGGGCGGACGGCTTCGTGCGCGGCTCGCAGCACATCCCGCTGCACGAGCTCGCCGACCGGCTCGACGAGGTGCCGCAGGGCGAGGTGTGGGTCTACTGCGGCTCCGGCTACCGGGCCTCGATCGCGGCCTCGGTGCTGGACCGACCCGGCCGTTCCGTGGTCCTGGTCAACGACTCCTACGAGTCGGCCGGAAAGGCTGGACTCGAGGACGCCTAGGTCTCGAGGTGTGTCAGCGTGCGCCGGCCGCTGCGAGGGCGCGCTCAGCCGCCCCGGGCTCCAGCTCCAGCCCGGCGAAGTCTCCGCGGAGGGCCTTGATGGCG
Organism: Klenkia terrae; assembly: GCF_037083865.1. Lineage (NCBI taxonomy): Bacteria > Bacillati > Actinomycetota > Actinomycetes > Geodermatophilales > Geodermatophilaceae > Klenkia > Klenkia terrae. Next base: position 148,429 of record NZ_JBAPLV010000008.1, read on the forward strand.
GTGCGCTCGGCGTCGATCTCGTTGCGCGACCGGGAGCCGAGAGCGCGGAAGGCGGCGATCGGTGGGCACCAGCCCTGGATCGCATGCTGGAGCAGGAACGCGGGCACCACGCCGGCGAGCGCGAGCCATCGCTTCGACCGCGTGGCCGCGAGGGCGACGCCCACGAGCATGAGCGTGGCGGCATTCGCCTCGAGCTTGCGCTCGACGTCCCACTCCCGGTCCAGCTGGGAGAGGTGCCTGCTCGACCTCTCCCGCGGCGCCGTCCCGAACTCCGCGATCCGCGCCAGCCGCTCGTCGTCCAGGCGCCGGGTCAGCCGCTGGGGAGTGTGCGTCCGCACCGGGTCGGTTTCCTCCTGGCCTATCTCGCCTCCATCTCGTCACGGGCGGGTGCCTCGGAGCCCGTGCCCGTCGGCCCTGCGGGTGAAACGGACCAGGAAACGGCGCGCGGCCCGCACCGAACTACCGGTGCGGGCCGCGGGGAGCCGCTGCTCAGGCGAGCGAGAGGAACAGCTTCTCGAGCCGGGCGCGGTCGAGGGCGGCGTTGCCGTCCTCGCCGGCAGTGATGCACTGCTCGAGGCCGGTGGCGATGATGGCGAACCCGGCCTTGTCCAGGGCCCGGGACACGGCCGCCAGCTGCGTGACGACGTCCTCGCAGTCGCGGCCGGCCTCCAGCATGCGGATCACGCCCGCGAGCTGGCCCTCAGCACGCCGGAGCCGCTTGATGACATCTCCGACGACCTGGGTGTTCTCGAGCTGCATGTCCCTCATCCTCTCCCGTCCGCCGGGGTGATACCCCGGCGGGTACTGCTTCTTGAAGCGCCGCGCGGTGCGTGGGCATTCCCGGACGCACCGCGCGGCCGTCTGGGTCAGGCCCGGGCGGGGCGGGGGCCGACGATCCCGGCGTGGCGGAGGGGGCAGCGCGGCACGAACGCCGTGCAGGTCCCCATCGCTGCGGCCACGCCGAGCACGGCGATCAGTGCCGGGAGCCGCGCGCCGTCCGGTGCCTCCTGGACGAGCACGAAGGCGCCCATGGCCAGGACGAACCACCCGAACGCCCGGCGCAGCGCATCGGCCGGGATGCGGTCGACCACCCGGGCCCCGAGCAGGCTCCCGACGACAGCGGCGACGGTGACCGCACCCACGAGGGCCCAGTCGATCGACACGGTGGCCAGGTAGCCGCTCAGCCCGGCGAAGGACTTCATGGCGATGACCAGCAGGGACGTGCCCACGGCCACGCCCATCGGCAGCCCGCCGAGCAGGGCCAGCGCCGGGACGACGAGGAAACCGCCGCCCGCGCCGACGAGGCCGGTGACCAGGCCGACGACGACGCCGTCGAGCAGTACCCGGCCCACGGGGAGCTCGGAGTGCGACTTGGCCGGGTCGACGTCCTGGCGGCCGCGCAGCATGGCCACCGCCGTGGCGACCATCATCAGGGCGAAGGCGATCATCAGCAGTTGCCCGGGGAGGTGGCCGCCGACGAACCCGCCCGCCAGCGCGCCGGCCATGCCGGCAGCCCCGAAGAGCAGGCCGGTGCGCCAGCGGACGCGCCCGGCGCGGGCGTGGCCGACCACGCTCACCGCCGCGGTGACGCCGACGACCACGAGCGAGGCGGCGATCGCCTCCTTGGCGTCCATGCCGGCCACGTAGACCAGCAGCGGCACCATCAGGATCGAGCCGCCACCGCCGAGCAGCCCCAGGGTGACTCCGACGACGACAGCCAGTGCGACGGTGAGCGCGATCAGCACCGGGTCACCGCTTCCGGGTGAGCTGGTCCAGCGCCGAGCCGGTGGCGCGGGCGCCCCGCTTGTTCCACGGCATCTTCGCCAGCGCCATGCCCATGGCGCAGGTGTTGGAGACGGCGGCGAAGACCAGCCCGCCGCCGACGAAGCCGGACAGCCACTTCGCCTTGGGGGCGACCGTGCTGCCCACGATCCCGGCGACGACGAGGGATCCGGCGGCCAGGCGGACCTGGCGCTCGAGCTCCCAGCTCTGGCGGCCGCGGTTCACCGTGCCGCCGGTCTTCTCCCAGTCCACGATGCCGCCGGAGAGGACGGCGGGGGAGGAAAGGCCAGCCGCCTGCAGGGCCTCCTGCGCCTGGCCAGCCCGGGCGCCGGAGCGGCAGACGAGGACGACGTCGTGGTGGTCGTCCAGGACCGTGCGGAGCTCGTCGAGCGAGCCCTTCAGCTCGTCCAGGGGGACGTTGACCGCGCCGGGGATGTGGCCGGCCTCGAACTCTGACGGTGTGCGGACATCGATCAGCGTGGGGTCCGGGTCCGAGTTGTTGCCGAGGCGCTCGGCGAGGGTGGGGGCGTCGACGGTGGGGGTGGTCATGCGGGGATCTCCTGCTTGATCGCGTCGGTGGTGAGGTAGAGGCCGGCGGGGCCGGCATTGTCGAAGGAGTCGTCGATGGCGACGACGTCGATGCCGTGCGCGTCGAGCAGGGCGGCGACGACGCCGGCGCGGTAGCCGCCGGCGCAGTGCACCCACACCGGCCCGGCCGGGACCTCGTCGAGGCGCTCGAGCACCTCGTGGATCGGGATGTGCAGCGAACCGGCGATGTGCCGCTCGGCGCGTTCCTGGTTGCGCCGCACGTCGAGCACGAGGGGGCTGCGGCCGGCGGTGAACTCGGCGGCGAGGTCAGCGAAGGTGGCGGTGCGGTAGGCCCGCAGCGGCTCGCCGCCGGACCAGTCCTCGACCGTGCCGGTGGCCATCGCGGCCGGCCGGTCGATGCCGACCCGGACCAGCTCGCGCTGGGCCTCGGCGACGTCCTCGGCGGTCTCCCCGAGCAGGGTCACCGGGGTGCCCCAGGGCATCAGCCAGGCGAGGTAGGTGACGAACTGCCCGTCCAGGCCGAAGTTGACCGTCCCGCCGACGTGCCCGGCGGCGAAGGCCGTGCGGTTGCGGAGGTCGACGACCCACTCGCCGGCCTCGATGCGCCGGCGCAGCTCGGCCGGGTCCGCCTCGGTCGGCAGGGAGAGGTCGGCCTCGCCGGGGCCGGCGGAGTTGGCCGCGCCCATGTGCGCGTAGTAGGCCGGGTAGGCGTCCAGGCCGGCGAGGAGATCCTCGACGTAGCGGGACTCGTCGGTGGTCAGGGCCGGGTTGGCGAGCTTCTCCTGGCCGATGGTGCTGGCGGTGCCGCCGGACTGGGTGGCCGAGCAGAAGCTGCCGAAGCCGTGCGTCGGGTAGACGGCGGTCTCGTCCGGGAGCTCGGCGGCCAGCCGCTGCGCGGAGTGCCACTGGGCGTGCGCCAGCGTCTGGGTGTGGTCGGGGCCGAGCAGGTCGGGGCGCCCGGTGGAGCCGTAGAGCAGGGAGCCGCCGGTGAAGACCGCCACGGACTCACCGTCGGCCTCGAGCGCGAAGGACAGGTGGGTGTGGGTGTGGCCGGGGGTGAGCAGCACCCGCACGCGCATGCGGGCCCCCACCTCGACGATGTCGCCGTCGGAGACCCCGGTGCGCTCGAAGGAGACCTGGTCGTCGGCGTTCAGCAGGTACTGGGCGCCGACCTCGCGGGCCAGTTCCAGCCCGCCGGTCACGTAGTCGTTGTGGATGTGGGACTCGAAGACGTGGGTGATCCGGACGCCGGCGGCCTCGGCGATGCCGAGCACGCGGTCGTAGTCGCGCTGCGGGTCGACCACGAGCGCGACCTCGCCGTCGTGGGCGATGTAGGTGCGGTCACCCAGGCCGGGGGTGTCCAGGGGGAGGACGGTGATCGTCATCGGGGTTCCTCTCGGGGCCGTGGTGGCGTGGTTCAGGTCAGGCGGCGGTGGCGACCGGGCGGCCGGACTCGATCCAGGCGCCGGTGCCGCCGGCGACGCTGGTGGCGTCGATGCCGACGCCGCGCATGAGGGCCGTCGCCTGGGCACTGCGGCCACCGGCCTGGCAGATCACGTAGACCGGACGGTCCTTCGGCAGCTCGGGCAGGCGGGCCGGCAGCACGCTCAGCGGCATGTTCTGCGCGCCGGGGACGTGGCCGGGGCGGTACTCGCGCGCCTCGCGCACGTCGACGACGAGGGCATCGCCCTCGGCGAGCCGGGCGGCAAAGGTGTTCTGGTCGATCTCGGGGATCACGTCAGCTCCTGAAAGTCTGTGGGTCAGATACCCGGGGGGGTATGTGTGGACCAACGGTAGCACCGTCCGACGCATTCCCCCGGGGGCATGTTGTGCGAGCGGCAGAGCTCACCAAGCCAGCGCTGCCTGCACCCCACCTGTGTGGTGGAACACCGGTGTCGACGAGGACCTCCGCCCTCGCGATCACCCTCGAGGAGAAGGAAAAGGACGGATGTGTCGAGCGGTGTCCTGCAAGACATGCGGCAACACAACGTGGGCCGGCTGCGGTCAGCACGTGGACCAGGTGATGCAAGGCGTCCCAGCCGCACAGCGCTGCCCAGGGCACGATCGGCAGGCCGGCCGCGCTGGCGGCGGCTTCTTCTCGAAGTTCCGGCGATCGCGGTAGTCGACGGGCGGATCCAGTCGGTCGGCCCAACGCGCGAAGAGGAGGTGCCGGCTGCCTGAGCAGCCGGCCCCTCGATTCGCGCCGCCTACGCGGCCTTCTGGCCCAGAGGGCGGCGGGTCTCCTCCAGGAACTTCTCGTCGCCCTCGGCGGGCTCGTGGACGTAGATGTCCGCGCGTCCGCATCATTGCAACTCACGGACAACTACTCCGCGCCCCTGCCCCCACCCCGACCCGGGTACAAACAACCGCAAGATGACCGTGAATGACGTAGCGGGACACCTGTGAGAGGTGTCCCGCTACATCGCATCGGAGCGGGTGACGGGAATCGAACCCGCACAGTCAGCTTGGAAGGCTGGGTGACTCCACCCGTGAATCCGCTGGTGACAGCCTCACGAGGTGGCCGTCGTGCTTTCCGCGTGCCTTAGGTGCGATCCGATGAACGAACTCCTGCACATCGTCGCCGGACCACGGTGTGCGCCACTCCGATGACGCCGGCCGAGGCGGAGGGGGTCCGGATGTCTTCCCCCGCCTGGGACACCCCCAACTGCCCCCCAATCCCGGGGCATCGCCTGGTCGCTGCTGGCCGCCGCGGAGGGGTGATGGCCCTCAGCGGTGTCCGGCCGTAACGGGGCTGCGCAGGTGTCCGTCGTGGATCTCGACGATCTGGTCGACGGCGGTCAGGTGGGTGCGGTCGTGGGTGACCAGGACGGTGGCGGTTCCTTGCCGGTGGGTGAGGGTGGTGATGAGGTCCAGGATCGCGGCGCCTCGTTCTTGGTCCAGGGCGCTGGTGGGCTCGTCGACCAGCAGCACGGCCGGCTCGTTCATCAGCGAGCGGGCGATGTTGATGCGCTGCCGCTGGCCGCCGGAGAGCTGGTGCGGCCGGCGGTCGGCCTGCCCGGTGAGCCCGACGGCCTCGAGGAGTTCCATGGCGTGGCCTCGTGCGGCCCTCGGGGCGCGGCCGTCGAGGTGGGCCATCACCTGGAGTTGCTCGGCGGCGGTCAGTGACGGCAGCAGGTTGGGCTGCTGGAAGACCATGCCAATCCGGGTGCGGCGCAGCTCGGTCAGCCGGCTGCGGCTCAGCCCCGTGGTGTCGGTGCCGGCGATGACCACGTGCCCGGTGTCCGGGCTGATGAGTGTGGCCGCGACGGCCAGCAGGCTGGACTTGCCGGAGCCGGACGGGCCGACGAGGGCGGTGATGGTGCCGGCCGGCACGTCCAGGTCGACGTCGTCCAGGGCGGTCAGGCGAGCACCGCCGTCGGGGTAGGTGAGGGTGACATCGGTCAGGTGCAGGCTCATCGGGCACTTCCCAGGGCGGTCAGCGGGTCGACGGAGGTGATCCGGCGGATGGACAGGGCTGCGCCGGCGACGCCGAGCGCGATCATGACCAGCGCCGGGACGGCGACGGTGGCGAGGTCGAGGACGAACGGCACGGCGTGGCCGAGGGCGGCGCCGGCGGCGACCGCGATCGCGGTGCCGGCGACGGTGCCGAGCACGAGCAGCACCACGGCCTGGCCGAGCGCGTCGCGCAGCAGGTAGCCCGTGGACGCGCCCAGTGCCTTGAGGACGGCGATGTCGCCGCTGCGCTGGATGGTCCAGACGGTGAAGAACGCACCGATCACCAGTGCGGAGATCGCGAACAAGAATCCGCGCATCAGCTGCAGGGAGCCGTTCTCTGAGGTGAACGACCCGATCGCGGACAGGGCGTCGTCGCGGCTGACCGTCGTGGTGCCCAGCTCGGCGTCGGCGGCGGCCAGGTCGGCGTCGGAGGTGGTGGTCAGCGCGATGACGGTGGCGCTGGGATCGTCGTCGCCGGTGCTGCCGGTGAGCGCCTGGAAGTCGTCCAGGCTGGTCCACATGACGGGGGTGTGGCTGTAGGAGGCGTCCCCGGCGATGTCGGCCACCCGCAGTTCCTGCCCGGCCACCGTGACGGTGTCCCCAATTCGGGCCTCGAGCTCGTCCGCGGCGGCGGTGGACAGCACGACCGCGCCGTCCCGGACTTGCCCGGCGGACGGGGCCAGGCCGGAGCCCGCCTGCACCCCGAACGCGGACACGCTGGCCGTCCGCCCGTCGGTCTGCGCGCGGGTGGTGAGGATGCCCAGCGGCTCGGCGCTCGTGACTCCGGGCACCCGCTCCCATGCCGTCCACGTGTCGGCGTCGACGCTGGAGACGGTGAAGGAGAAGCCCTCTCCGTCGGCGGGCGCGGCGAACGCGAGGGAGTCGGCGGGCAGGTCGGTGATGGCGGAGGTGTTGGCCCGGGCCAGGCCGGCGGTCAGGCCGGACACCAGCCCGACCAGCACCGTGATGAGCACGACCACGGCGCCCATGAGGACGAAGCGTCCCTTGGCGAACCGGAGGTCTCTCCAGGCGACGAACACGGTTCAGGCTCTCCTCGCTGCACGTGCCAGGCGACGTGCCCGGCGACTGGATCCAGCCTCGCCAGGAGAGGGCATTCCAGGCATCGTGCGGGAGACTGCTCCGGCCAGGCCAGGAGGTGCACGGCCGCCTCAACCTTTCGATGGATGCGGTGCTCGCGCAGCTGCCTAGCCTGGAGGTGCCATGACCCCGACTGCTCCCGTTCCGGTACAGCCGGTGCTGCGCGGTTGTCTGCACCTGCTGGTGCTCGCGCTGCTGGGATTGGCCGTCGCACGCGCCGTCGCCGAGGACGCCCCGCATGCCGGTGCGGTCCTCGCCGCGGCGGTCGCCGTGGGCCTGATCTACGCCGTCGGCCCTGCTCTGCCGTCGGTGCAGCGCTCCACCGCCGCGGCGGCAATCTGGCTGACGATCCTGGGCCTCGGCTGGCTGGTGCTCCTGTACTGGACGCCGGACGGCATCTGGCTGGCTTTCCCGCTGTTCTTCGTCCAGCTCCACCTGCTGCCCATGCGCTGGGGGCTCACCGCCGTCGCGACCACGACTGTCGCGGCGATCGCCGGGTTCGCCTGGCACCAGGACGGCCTCACCGCGCCGATGGTCCTCGGCCCGGTCCTGGGCGCGGCCGTCGCGGTGGCCACCGTGCTCGGCTACCAGGCGCTGTACCGGGAGAGCGAAGCGCGCCGGCGGCTGATCGACGAGCTCACCGCCGCCCGCGCCGACCTGGCCGCCGCCGAGCACACGGGTGGGGTGCTGGCCGAACGCGAGCGGCTCGCCCGGGAGATCCACGACACCCTCGCCCAGGGCCTGTCCAGCATCCAGCTGCTGCTCCGCGCCGCGGAGCGCGCCCTTCCCGGCCGGTCGGACAGCGCCCTCGGTCACGTGCGGCAGGCCCGCCAGGCCGCCGTCGACAACCTTGCCGAGGCGCGGCGCTTCGTCCGGGACTGGACTCCGCCGGGCCTGGAGGTGGCGGGCTCACTGCCCGCCGCGCTCAAGCAGCTGTGCGCGACCACCGCCGATGCCTTTGGGCTGGCCGTGCACGCCTCCATCTCCGGTGTGCCGATCGAGCTGCCGGCTGCCCAGGAGACCGCGCTGCTGCGCATCGCACAGGCGGCGCTCGCCAACGCCGTCCAGCACGGGCAGCCGTCACGCGTCGAGCTGACGCTGAGCTACATGGGCACCGACGTCGCCCTCGACATCGTCGACGACGGCACCGGGTTCGACCCCGAGCTGGTCGCACCGCCCGGCCAGGGTCCGGACGGGACTGGGTTCGGCCTGGCGGCGATGCGCGCTCGCGCGCGCGCCCTGCAGGGCGCGCTGGTCGTGGAGTCCGCGCCCGGCAAGGGCACGGCGGTGGCGGCCACCCTCCCGGTCCCCGCAGGCACCGTCGAGGAGGTGTCGGCTTGACGTCCGGACCCGTCCGGCTGCTGCTCGCCGACGACCACCCCGTCGTCCGCGCCGGCCTGCGTGCGGTCCTGGAGGGCGAGCCGGACTTCGACGTCGTGGCCGAGGCGCCCACCGCCGAGCGGGCCGTCGAGCTCGCCGCCGAGCTGGAAGTCGACGTGGTGCTCATGGACCTGCAGTTCGGCAGCGGCATGGGCGGCTCGCAGGCCACCGCGCTCATCACCGCTCGCTCCGGCGCGCCACGGGTGCTTGTGCTAACCACCTACGACACCGACGTGGACATCCTCGCCGCGATCGAGGCCGGCGCCACCGGCTACCTGCTGAAGGACACCCCGCCCGACGAGCTCGCCGCCGCAGTACGGACGGCAGCCGCGGGCAAATCCGCGCTCGCTCCGGAGATCGCACAGCGGCTGATGGACCGCGTACGAACGCCCGCCGAGACGCTCAGTTTCCGTGAGGTCGAGGTTCTGCAGCTGGTGGCCGAAGGACTGTCGAATCAGCAGATCAGCGGGCGACTGTTCCTCAGCCAGGCGACCGTGAAGTCCCACCTCGTGCACATCTACGCCAAGCTTGGCGTCGATTCACGGACCGCTGCCGTGGCCGCCGCCACCGCTCGAGGGCTCATCCGCCGATGAGACGGTGAGGCGTAGATGCGGGGAACCCGGTGGTTCTATCCCCGATGCGGCGTTCGGAGCGGACTCCGGCTGGTCGGGCGGGGTTCGCCGGCCACCACAGAAGCGCCGTGTAGCTTGCTGACGTGGCTGGCTTCGCGATTCTGTGCGGGCTCGCCGGCGACTGACTCTCGCGCCGGTGGGTCCGAGAGCACGTCAGTCGAGGTCGCTCTCCCGCTGACCAGGGCCCCAACGGCCCGGAGGCATCCATGGCCATCCACCAAGATCTCGTTCCCAGCGCAGCCAGAGTGCGCGTCGTCGTGGCCGACGCGCTGGGACTGCAGCGCGTCCTCACCATGTTGACCGGACGCAACCACGCCTTCACTCGCCTGGAAGCCGAAGAGGCCAACGGTGGTCGGTGGACGGTCACCGTGCATCTGACTGCCTCGTCGCATGAAATGGAACTCGTGACCCTCCGCTTGGACCGTCTGCCCAGCGTCCTGACCGTCGACGTCACTTCGCCTGGCCAACTCGCCGCCACCGCGTGAGGACGTGACCCAGGGCCGACGAGCTGCGCCGCTCCTGGGTCAGCAACATGTTCAGTCAGTCATCCCTGGCGTGCACCGACCCGGCCGGCCGACGGCGGTCGTGGGATTGGCCTCCCAAAAAGGGTGCCCCCAGCTAGGGGTTGACCGGGGTGATCTTGCCTCCCAGCATGCAACGAGGAAGGGTAAAGGCCCTGGTTAGTCGCCTGACCAGGGGCCTCGCCGGTGGGGTGAGTGACGGGGCTCGAACCCGCATCACCAGCGACAAGGTTGAGCTCGTGGAGTGGCTCGATCTCCGGAGCTCAAGCCGGATCAGGCAGAAGTCGTGCCGTCGGAGTGCCTCAGCGCCGCGCTCATGGCGGCGGCGAGCGCGGCATCTCGTTCTTGCTCGGCGCGCTGGTAGCGCAGCGCCGCGGCGGGGGAGGCGTGCCCGAGTCGGTGCATCAATTCCCTGGTGGTGGCGCCGTGCCGGGCGGCGACGGTGGCGCCCCAGCCGCGCAGGTCATGTAGATGGGAGCCAGCCGGCAGTCCGGCCGCCTCTGCTGCTGGAGCCCACACCCGCGAGGCGAAGTTGTTGCGTCGTATAGGCCCGCCCTTCGGCCCCACGAAGACCAGTCCGTGCGCACCGGGCTGGGCGTACGTCGCGAGGTGGTGTTCCAGGTCGCCGATGATGTGCGGCGGGATCGCCACGGCTCGGCGACCTGCGGCCGACTTCGGCGGGCCGTAGGAACGTTCCTGCCCGATCACGTCGATGACCGCGCTCTTCACGCTCACGGTGCCTGCCTTGAGATCGAGGTGCTCCCGACGGAGCGCCGACAGCTCACCGATGCGCAGTCCCGTCCAGGCAGCCAGGAGGATCAGCGCTCGCCAGCGATCCTCGACGGCATCGACGAGCGCCTGGACTTGAGCGAGCGTGAACATCGGTCGCTCACTGGAGCGTTCCTGCCCTGCTCCACGGATGGAGCACGGGTTCCGAGCGATGAGATTGTCGTCGACAGCCGTAGTGCAGATGGCGCGCAGCAGTCGGTAGCACTTGGCCGCTGTGACCTGACCCGGTCCGGCGGGGCCGCTGAGCTTCCCGTACCAGGCCCGGACAGAAGAGGCCTCCAGCTGGCGAAGGGGCGTCGATCCCAGGGACGGGACGATGTGGTTCTTGAGCTGTGCTCGGTAGAGCTCGGCCGTGCGAGGGGCCAGTGGCCGGCCACGGACGAGGCGGGTCTCCACCCAGTGCTCGGCATAGACCTGGAGCGGCTCCTTGCCCGCCTTCGGGTCGATCCAGCGGCCCGAGTCCAGCTCGGTCTGCGTCTTGGCGAGCCATCTGTAGCCGTCGGCCTTGGTCGCGAACGTGGACGGCGCCGAGACTTGCCTGCCCGTGTCATCTGTGTAGCGGGCCTGATAGCGCCCCGAGCGGAGCCGACGAACCGTGCCCCAGGTCCTTCGGCTCACGTCAGCCTCCCCGTGCCTTCGGTTGAGGCGACTGTCGGGCGATTGCCGACCGAGTTGAGGCGGCGACGCCGATCGACTGATGGCCTTCCACGAGTCTCATCGGGGGGCTTGACGTACTTAGGACGACGTGCTCGCCGCGGCAATAGCGGGCGGTGGGCGCGAGGTCGGTGGAGGGGCCGCAGAATCGCCACCCCCACGCCATGGTTGACGAGGGCAGGGACAGGCGCCCAAGTGGCGTGGTGACCGCCGAGAATTTCGGCCCGGCATAGGCGCGCCCCCACGGTCGCTGCCGGTGTGCGGCACGAGTCGAGCTACTCCTCACTCGTGACACGTCCGGCCTCGATGAACTCGTCGAGGATCGAGCGCTGGAGCCGGACGTACTTGCCGAGCTTGACGTAGGTGATCCGCCGTTGAGCGATCAGCCGGCGGATGAACCGCTCTCCTGTTCCCAGGTAGTCCCCGGCCTGGGCGACGGTCAGCAGCTGATTGTGCTGTTCAAGCGACGCGACTCGTTCCGAGGTCGTCGCAGGCATCAGGAACCGACCTGCTGACCGAGGATGGGACGGCCACGGATGCCGCGGTCGACGTCACCGATCGGGGTGCCCCGAGGCCGGCACGGATACCGCGGCGGCTGTGGCTGGGCTGTTGGTCTCATGGCGCAAAGGCTTCCGCGGACTGTTCCGGTATTCCTTCAGTCTTGAGGCCTCGGTTTGGTGGCTCGGCAAGACGACGCAGGCGCTCTCCACAGCCATGTCGCGGGTGCCGGCTTTGTCGAGCATGTCGTCCTCCAGTTCTTCTCCAGTTCCCCTGCGGAGGCAGATGCGCAGTCGGTCGTGGCCCTGCAGAGGGTCTCCAGTGGACGAGAGGTGCGTTGGACGTCGGGAGGATGCCGGCGCAGGCCTCCAGCCACCGCCCGACGTCACCCTCCCGTTGCCCCCTCCGTCGACTGGTGTCGCAGCGTGCCGACACGCAGGCGCGCCGCGCCGGTGACGAGGCGCTTGCCCGATCGGGGCGGGCACACGGCACTAGGGTTCGGCGCCACGGGGCGGGTGTCCACCGATCGGGTGATGGGGGAGCTGCCGTGGCGCGGCCGCTGCTTCGAGGCGACCGCCTGCAGGCTGCCCGTGAGGCCATCGGCCTGAGCCGAGAAGAACTGGCTGAAAATCTGGAGCTCTCCAGTCCGGTGCGCATCCGGGTCTGGGAGACGGGACTCGAGCGTCCGCGACCCCGCTTCGTGCCGAGGCTTGCGACCGCGCTGGGCGTCGACCCCTTGTATCTCCTCGACGTTGACCGCGACGACCCACCTCTGGCGGCTCTGCGCTTGGCGGCCGGATTTGCCACGAATGAGGTGACTGGGCCCGGGTTGTCGGTCATGACGTATTTGCGGCTGGAAGACGGCCGCCCCGGGGCGGATCCCTCGCCCGAGGTGATAGCCGCCATCAGCCAGGTTCTCGGCGTGGACAGCCCGCGAGTGGAGGCGGCCGTCCGCCGCTCTCGCAGGGACCACGCGGCCATGGCGACTTTCGAAGGCTGAACTGGAGAATTACTGGAGAAAGAGCCTGCCTCCCCGGACGATCCCGGTGGTAATTTCCCGCGCAGTTGCCCGGGGGAGGTGCCCAATGGCCCGCACGACGGAGTCGAGTGCGGCATGGGACCGCATGCCCCAGGGACTCGTCCACCGACCGCGGGCAGTCAGCCTCGTACCGAAGCACGGTCTCCCTACCCGGCGCGGGCAGTCGCGATGACCAGGCGGCGGTGGGCGGCTGGTGCGCTCCTTGCGCTACTGCCCCTCGCTGGATGCACGGCGGGCGAGGCCAGTCCGGAGGGCTCGACGCCGAGCGCGACGACGTCTTCGACTTCGCGGACTTCGACGACCGCTCCTGCCACGAGCAACGCGCCGAGCCCCGAAGACGAGGCGGCAACAGATGCCACCGTGGTCGTCAACGAGCTGCTGCGCGTCACTGACGCGGCCAAGAAGGACCCAGGTGCCAGGGACTGGGAGCCAGAGATCCGGCGGTTCTCGGGTGACCCCGCCGCGCTGCTCGCCGTCACGGCAGTACGGGACTACGCAGCCCTCGGGCTCCGTCAGGAAGGCGACACCGCAGTCGACCTGGAGGTCACCGACGTCGACCTAACGGCTCCCGAGGGACCCACCGTGAGGATCACCGGCTGCTACGACAGCGAGAGCACGCGCGTTCTGAGGGTCGAGAACGGGGAGGTCGTGCCCCACGGGACTCCGCCGCGGTACGTCTGGGACATCACCGTCACGCGCTACGAGGCCGAACCGGGATCCCCGTGGCTGGTCAACGAGTTGGACCCGCTGACGGATCGACCATGCTGACGTCGCACCGCGTGGTCCTGCTCGCGATCGCGATCTTCACGGTCTCCGGCGGGCTGAACGTCGCAATGGCAGCTCCACCCGTGGAGTGCGCGCAAAGGGATGCCCAGACCGGGATCTGCCTGGTCCAGGCGACATCCGCGGGACAAGGCGCCGGTGGGGACAACGACGTCAGCCCTGGCTGGGAGCAGCCGGCAGTCGGAGAGGCGCCCCCGCCCAGTTGCACGAGAGCGGTTGCAGATCCTCAACCGTGGATTGGGGACCCGGTATGGGCCGGACATCGTCCGGAAGACGGGATGATCTGGGTCTTCACATGCCCGCGCCCGGTCGGAACCGGATCAGGATTGTGGTCGGGCCTGATCTTCTTGTCGAACGGGGCTGGAGCACCTGGCGCCCCCCCGGTGGACCCTCGCCTCCTCGCTCAGGAGGCAATCGCATCCATGGCACTGAAGGCGCCGGACATCGGGATGGCACCACCGCCGGCTTCCCGGAGCGGATTGGTGGGTCTACCGGTGTGGATGTGGGTCGCACGCACCGCAGGCACGACTGGCCCTGTCCAGGCCTCTGCCTCCGCCGGAGGCGTGACGGTGACCGCCGAAGCTCGGGTCAGCCAGGTCCTCTGGAACATGGGCGACGGACACATCGTCACCTGCGGCCTCGGGACGCCGTACGTGCAGGGCACCGAAGGCGCGTCTCCGGACTGCGGCCATGTGTATGCGCAGGCGTCGAGCCGACACGTACCGGGCGGTGGCCCGTGGCCCATCACAGCGACGAGCACGTGGACGATCACCTGGTCCGGTAGTGGGCTGTCGGGCACAGAGACGCTGGAGCTGTCCTCTTCGGCGGAGTTGTTCGTCGGTGAACTGCACGTCCTCAACCAGGACGGGGCAAGCCGATGACCCGGACCCAGCCGCCGACGACCGGGGCAGCGCCCTCTCCGGCGGAAATGCATGGCCTGCCTCGCGCGCCGGTGCTGCCGCCACCTCGCCGCCGGCGCCGTCCGGCCCTTCTGGCATTGGCCGTGAGCATGGTGGTGCTCGGTGCTCTTGGGGCGACCTATCTGGCGACGTCGCTGGGTCAGACGACCGCCGTGATCGCGATCGCACGCGAGGTGCCGTGGGGGCAGACTCTCACCGCTGCCGACCTCGTAGAAGCAACGATCTCTGCCGATCCGGCGTTGGAGCCCATCCCGTACGTCGACCGCGACGAAGTGATCGGCCTGGTCGCGGCGACCACCCTGGGGCCCGGTTCGTTGCTCACCCGCGACGCCCTGACCGATGAGCGCCTCCCGGCTCCAGGACAGCAGCTGATCGGGGTTGGCGTGTCGCTCGTGCAACTACCGACGACCCCGCTGCGGCCGGGCGACGACGTCCTCCTGGTGCCCGTGGCCGCGGGCAGCGCTCCAGCCACGACCCAAGGAGTTCCGAGCGTGGTGGAAGCGACCGTGGTGAACTCTGGCCCTCCCGGAACCGACGGGCTGCGGGTCGTCGACGTGCTCGTCGACGAGGCCGACGGGCCGGACGTCGCCGCCCGTGCCGCCGCAGGCCTGATCGCCATCGTCGTGGTGGCCGGCGAGTAGGCGGGGCGGCTGCCGTGTTGATCGCACTGTGCTCGGCCAAGGGCGCACCCGGCGTGACCACTAGCGGGCTGGCTCTGGCGCTGTCCTGGCCTCGCCCGGTGGTCCTAGCCGAGCTGGATCCGGCCGGCGGGGACGTATTGCCGGGGTACGGCCGAGGCGAGCCGTTCGCGGGCGGGCTGGCCGACCTGGAGCTCGCGGCGCGGCGCGGCGGGCCGGCCCTGCACCTGGACCGTCAGCTGCTGCGGCTCGACTCCGAAGGACGTGCGCGGCTGCTACCCGGCCTGGCCGATCCCGCCGGCGCCCGACATATGGACTGGAATCGCCTGGCCGCCGTGCTGGCGGCGGTGGAGGACGGCGCCGTGGACGTGGTGGCCGACTGCGGGCGGCGGCGCGCTGAGCACTTCCCGGCCGCCGTGGTCCAACGGGCTGCCGCCGTCGTGCTGGCCACCGGCTCCACGCTTCGCGCCGTGCGTGCGGCGACGCAGGCGATTGCCGAACTCCGAGGGCGGGAGGCGTACCCCGGCATGCTGGGCACGCTGGTGATCGGGCCGGGGGAGCCGTACGGCGAGCGAGAGATCAGCGAGGCACTCGGCGTTCCCTCGGTCGGTTCGCTGCCGCGGGATCCGAAGGCGGCCGCAGTGCTCAGCGACGGCGCGCCGGCGGGCCGGCTGTTCACCCAGTCGCCGCTGCTACGAGCCGCGCGGACGGTCGCGACCCGGTTGGTCGAATTGGCCGCGGCTCACGAATCCAGGTTGACACCACCGCCAGCGCCCGTGCCTGCGCCCGCAACCACGTTTGGGGGCAGCCGTGTCCGCTGACCTCACCACCGACCTGCTCAGCGCGGGCACCGTGCCTCGACGAGCGGACGCATCACCGGTGGCGGTGGACTGGACGCTGGTGCGTCGGCTGCATCAGACAACGGCGACGGCCTTGGCCGAGGAGCTCAAGCGCCGCCCGACGCTCAGCATGATGGCGCAGCATGAGCTGGCCCGCACGCTCGTCCAGGACGGCGTCGATGAGTTGGTCCGGCAGCGGATGCGCGCCGGGCAGATGGTTCCCACGCCGGCCGAGGAGCGGGTGATCGCTGACGCGGTGTTCGCCGCCCAGTTCGGGTTGGGCCGGCTGCAGCCCTACGTGGACGACCCGCTGGTAGAGAACATCGAGGTTCACGGGTACGACAACGTGTGGATCGGTTACGCCGACGGCCGGGACGTCCGCGTTGACCCGATCGCCGACTCGGACGAGGAGTTGGTGCGGCAACTGCAGCACATCGCCGCTCGGCTGGGCCGCGCGGAGCGGACGCTAACCACAGCCAGTCCGCTGCTCACCATGCGCCTGCCTGACGGGTCCCGGTTGGCCGCAGTCATCGAGACAGTGCCGCGACCCCATCTGGTGATACGCCGACACCGGATCCGGAACGTCGACCTCGACGACATGGTGGGTCTGCGGGCGATCGACCGGCCGCTGGCCGAGTTCCTGCGGGCGGCGGTGCGGGCGCGCAAGAACATCGTCGTCACCGGCGCCCAGGCTGCTGGCAAGACGCTGATGCTGCGGGCGCTGGCCAACGAGCTGCCGGTCGAGGAGCACCTGGCCACGATCGAGAAGCATTTCGAGCTGCTGCTGCACGAGCTGCCCGACCGGCATCCGAGGGTGGTGCCGTTCGAGGCCCGGGAGGGCACCGGCGAGCGCGGACCCGACGGCCGCCGCCTCGGCGAGGTGACGCTGACCGAGCTGGTCGAGCAGTCGCTGGTCATGAACGTCAGCCGCGTGTGGCTGGGCGAGGTCCGCGGCGATGAGGCGTGGCCGCTGATCGAGGTGATGGAGGCGGGGGAGGGCGGCTCGGCCTGCACTCTGCACGCCCGCTCAGCCCACCACGCCCTCGAGCGGCTGGCCAACCTGTGCATGCGCGGCCGCGCCGCGGTCACCCCGGAGCATGTCTACCGGTCCTGCGCGTCGGCGATCGACCTGATCGTGCACATCACCACCGTGGACGAACGGTGGATCGGGGGCGAGCGGCACCGGTTCGTTAGCCAGGTCCTCGAGTGCAACGGCATCGGGGAGGGCGGGCGCCCGGCCGTCACCGACGTCTTCGCCCCAGGCCCCGACGGCAGGGCCATACCCGAGCACGATCCGGTGGACCTCGCCGACTACGTCCGGGTGGGCTTCGATCCCGACTGGCTCCGGCCAGGCCACGGGCGCTGGGCTGGCGCTGTCGGGGGACGACGGTGAGCGGCACGGGGTTGCTTGCCGGCGTCTGCGGGGCGCTGCTGATGGGCGGCCTGCTGCTAGGGCGTGTCTTCAAAGGTCTTGATGAGGGATGGACGAGGCTGGTGTGGTGTC
>NZ_JBAPLV010000009.1:0-157913 GCF_037083865.1 Klenkia terrae
CCGGGGGGGGGGGGGCCCCGGGGGGCCCCCACCGCTCACGCCTGCACCACTCACGCCTGCGGTGGGACGAGCCCCTGCCGGACGGCGACCAGCGCGGCCTGGGTCCGCGAGGTCAGCTGCAGCTTGCGCAGCACGTTGCTGACGTGGGTGCGGGCTGTCCGCTCGCTGATCACCAGATCGTCGGCGATCTCCTGGTTGGACCGGCCGTGCGCCACCAGCGCCAGCACGTCCCGCTCCCGGGCGGTCAGGGAGCCCAGGCCGGTCGGCGGGGACACCATCTCCTGGGTCAGCTGCCGGGCCACCGCGGGGTCCAGGAACACCTCGCCGCGGGCGGCCGCGCGGATGGCGGCGACCACCTCGGTCGGCTCGGCGTCCTTGAGCAGGTAGCCCGAGGCACCGGCGGCCAGCGCGGCGTGCACCCGCTCCATCTCGCCGAAGCTGGTCAGCACCACGGTGCGCAGCTCGGGGTAGAGCTCCCGGATCCGGGCCGTGGTGGCCACGCCGTCCATCTTGGGCATGAGCAGGTCGACGAGGACGACGTCGGGCAGCTCGCCGTGCGCGGACAGCGCACCGAGCTTGGACAGCGCCTCCACCCCGTTCGCGGCCTCGGCGGTCACCTCGAGGTCGTCGAGCACCTCCAGGTACGCCCGGATGCCGCGGCGGACGACGGCGTGGTCGTCGACGATGAGGACGCGGACGACCGGGTCGGCCGGTTCGCCGTCGTCGGGGGTCGGTGCGGTCACGGGGCTCCATCCGGTGCAGGGCCCGGCGCCGGCAACCCGGCCCGGGTGAGGTCCGCGGCGGCCCGCGGGTCGGGCAGGGGGACGACGGCGCGCACGGAGGTGCCGGCGGCACCCCGGGTCCGCGGGCCCACGGTCAGGCTGCCGCCCCACCGCGCGGCCCGCTCGCGCATGCTCGTCAGGCCGTAGCCCTCGCGCCGGTCCGGGGTGCCGGGTGCTCCGCCGGGCATGCCGTGGCCATCGTCGGTGACCGTGAGGCTGACCGTCGAGCCGTGCCGCAGCGCGACCCGCACGGTGACCCGGCCGGCCTCCGCGTGCTTGACCACGTTGTGCAGCGCCTCGGCGACGATCCGGTAGACGTCCTCGGCCATGTCGGTGGGCAGGGTGTCCACCCCGGCCCCGACCTGCAGGCCGACCCGCATGCCGGTCCGGTTCGTGGTGCTCTCGGCCAGCGCGCGCAGCGCTTCCTCCAGCCCGAGCGAGGTCGAGGACAGCGGCCGCAGCTCGTGCACCATCGCCCGCAGGTCGGCCAGGACGGTCTGCGAGAGCACGCCGATCTCCTGGGCGATGCTGCGCACCCGGTCGGTGGGCACCTCACCGCGGGCGGCGACGATGCCCAGCACCTTGGCCTGCATGCCGATGGAGAACGCCTGCTGCACGATGCTGTCGTGCAGGTCGCGGGCCAGCCGCTGGCGCTCCTCCCGGCGGGCGAGCTCCCGCTCGGCCTGCAGCAGCGCGGCGTGGTCCAGCGCCACGGCGGCCTGCTCGGCCATCGCGGTGAGGAACTCCAGGGTCTGGTTGCCCACCACCTGGCCCGGTGACAGGTAGGCGTTGAGCACCCCGGCCGGCCGGCCGCGGATGGTCAGCGGGACGCTGGCGAACCAGCTCCAGTCCGACTGCCCCAGGTACTCGTGCAGCGGGGCCCAGGCCGGGTCGTCGCGCAGGCTGGCCCACCGGTCGGGGACGACGACCGGCTCGAGCCGCTCGAACGCCTCGAAGATCGTGAGCCGGGCGCCCTGCCGGCCGCACTGCAGCAGCCGGTCGAAGAAGTCCGGGCAGTGCGGGAACCCCGCCTGGCCCATGATCCGCAGCCCGGAGCCGGCCTCGTCCATGCTCAGGATCTGCACGCCGGCCAGCGCGTCGGCCCGCAGCACCTCCCGGGCGAGGGCGTCCAGGGTGGCGGGCACCGAACCCTCCGCGGCCAGCCCGGCCGAGGCCCGGGCCAGGGCGGCCACGCGGCGACGGCGGTGCCGCTCGGCGGTGGCGTCCCGGAAGGACACCACCCGCTCCCCCGTGCCGGCGTCGAGCAGGTGGGTGCGGTAGGCGAACTCCCGCACCCCCGTCGTCCGGCCGCCGGTCCAGCTGCAGACCAGCTCGGCGCCGTCGTCGTCCAGCAGGCCGTGGCCCTGCCCCTGCGGGGAGACCGCCGGGGTGGGGCGGAACGGCGACGCGGTGCCGACCAGCGCCGCGGCCGGCACGTCGCACAGCTCCTCGGCGGTCGGGTTCAGCTGCAGCCACCGGCCGTCGGCGTCGACCACCGCGAGCCCGTCGGGAGCCCGGCGAGCGACCTCCGCCCAGTCGTGCGGCGCAGGCGGTGCCGGTGCGGCGCGGTCCACGGTGGGGTGCACGGACGCCTCCTCGGCACGGGCGCTGGCCCGCGGCGGTCGCCGCGGGGACCGGGTGGCGGGCCCGGGTCGGGACCAGGATGCACAGCCGTGCACCCCGGCCCCGACCACGGGTGGCTCAGAAGCCGTCGACCGGCGCGAAGCCACCGGTGCCGGCGTCGTACCGGACGAGCTCGACGGTGGAGATGGCCGCCTCGTCGTCGCTGGTGGTGTCCACCGTGATGCCGTCGAGCAGCATCGGCGCCTGGAAGTCGCTGATCGACCGCAGTGCGGTCATGAACGACTCCCGGGTGGGCTCCTCCATGCCCGCGAAGGCCTCGGCCAGCACGGCGCCCTCGGCGTAGCTCCAGGTGCAGTGCGGGGTGTAGGTGGTGGCGATCTGCGAGCCGTACTCCTCGAAGGCCGCGTTGTAGGCCTGCACGTCCTCGTCCTCGGCGAACGCCGGGGAGTTGGGGTTCTTGGAGAACGACGGGGTGAAGACCGCCGGGTAGGCCTCGGCGCCGCCGGGCTGCAGGATCGTGCCCGGCGTCGAGGTGTTCGACGGCAGGAAGATGCTCGGCAGCCACCCCAGGGACTGCGCCTTGGTCAGCACGCCGACCTGCAGCGGGGTCACCGACACCGCGCTGAGCAGGACGTCGGCGTTGCTGGCGGCCAGCTCGGTCACCTGGGAGTCCAGGGTGGTGTCGGTGGGCTCGTAGGTCGCGGAGGCGACGACCTCCACCTGGCTGCCCTCGGTGGCCTCGGTGAAGCCGTCGAGGTAGCTCTGCCCGAAGTCGTCGTTCTGGGCCAGCGTCGCCACGGTGATCGGCCGGTCGGCCGCCACCAGCAGCTCGCCGAACGCCCGGCCCTCGGTGGCGTAGGTCGGCACGAACCCGGTGGTCCAGGGGTGCGCCTCCTGGTCCTCGGAGAAGGTGCGGGCACCGGTGGTGAGCAGGACCTGGGGCACCTCCTCCTCCTCGGCGATCGGCATGACGGCCGCGTTGGTGGGCGTGCCCAGGGCACCGACGTAGGCGAAGATCCCCTGGTCGGTGAGCTGCCGGAAGTTCGACACCGCCCGGGCCGGGTCGTAGACGTCGTCCAGGTAGGTGAACTCGACCTGGCGGGTGTTGCCGTCGCCGAACTCGAACCCGCCGTCGGCGTTCTGCGCCTCGATGTAGGCGGCCAGGCCGGCCACGGTGCACGAGCCCGGGCCGGCGGTCGGGCCGCTGAGCGGGCTGCTGATGCCGATGCTGATCGAGTCGTCGGTGATGCCCGGGCTGGACCCGTCACCGCCGAGACCGCCCGAGGACTCCGCGCGGGTGCACCCGGACACGAGCAGCACGGCGATGCTCGCCGTGGCCACCAGTGCGCCGGCGCGCACGGTGTGGGGGGTTGAGGTCATGGGGTCGCCCTTCCTGGGGTTCACGGGTGCTGGTCCGTCGTGGTCGCCGCCGGGGCGGGCACCGCAGGTGCTGACCCGTCGGTGGATGTGGGGGTCGCCGCGTCGTCCGCGGTGTCGTGCGGGGCCGTGCGGGTGCCCCGGCGGGCCGACCGGCGGCGGGCCAGCCGGCGGGGCAGGGACACCAGCCCGGCCGGCAGCACGAAGAGCACGGCGAGCAGGACGGCGCCGGAGATCAGCGCGGTGCGCGAGGAGTTGACCTGGCCGGCGAGCACCGGCACCAGCACGTAGTACAGGGCGCCCAGCGCCGTGCCGACGATGCTGGCCGATCCACCGATCACCATGGCCGCGACCAGGTTGATCGAGGTGGCGAAGACCAGCGTCTCGGGCGAGGTGTACTGCACGACGGCCAGGTACATGAAGCCCGACAGCCCGCCCAGGGCCGACGCGATCGTGAACGCCAGCACCTTCGTGCGGTACGGCGAGACGCCCATGGACAGCGCGACCGCCTCGTTCTCCTTGACGATCGCGAAGGACCGGCCGATGCGTCCGCGCACCAGGTTGCGGACCAGGAGGAAGGCGACCAGCGCGATGACCGCGACGACGTAGTACCGCCACTGGTCGTTGGCCAGCCCCAGGGACTCCGGGGCGCGCAGCCAGCTGACGACCTGGCCCTGCGAGCCGCCGGTGAAGCCGTCGAAGCGCCGGGCCAGCGGGACGCCGATGATCGGCAGCGCCAGGGTGATCATCGCCAGCGCGAGCCCGCGCAGCCGGGCCGCGGCCAGCGCGACGAGCATGCCGACCGCGGCGGGGACGACGGCCGAGAGCAGGAGCGACAGCGCGATCGGCCAGTCGTTCAGCACCCCGTAGGCGGTGATGTAGGCGCCCAGGCCGAGGAACGCGCTCTGGCCGAGGGAGACCTGGCCGGTGTACCCCATGATCACGTTCAGGCCCAGCAGCGCGACCGCGAAGACCATGATCGAGGCGAGCTGGAAGTTGATGTACGGGCTGGACACCAGCGGCGCGACGACCAGCACCACGGCGACGGCGAGGCCGGCGACGGCGGCGGCCGCGCGGGTGACGACGGACCGCGGCGGCGTGGTGGTGGCCGCGGGGGCCGGACGGGTGGCGGTGGCCATCAGACGCGCACCGTGGTCTTCCGGCCGAACAGGCCCTGCGGCCGGACGACCAGGATCACCATGACCGCGACGAAGGGCACCGCGATCTTCAGGTCGTCGCCGACGACGTCCAGGTAGGCCCCGGCCAGGTTCTCCGCGACGCCGATGAAGGCCGCGGCCACGACCGCGCCGACCGGGGAGTCCAGCCCGCCGAGGATGGCCGCGGCGAGGGCGTAGACCAGGACGAAGTCGAGCATCCCGGGGCTGATGAACAGCTGCGGGGCCACGAGCACCCCGGCGACCGCGCCGAGCCCGGCGGCCAGCCCCCACCCGATCATCAGCAACCGGCTGACCGGCAGCGCCGACAGCGCGGAGGACTCCGGGTTGTCGGCCACCGCGCGCATGGCCAGGCCGAGCTTGGTGGACCGGAACAGCAGCTGCAGGCCGACCATCACCGCGATGAGCACGAGAATCGTGCCGATCGACCGGAAGCTGACGAACACCCCGAGGACCTCGAAGGTGCGGTTGGGGAACAGCGACGGGAAGGGCTGCGGCTCGTAGCCGAAGAAGAACGCCGACGCCCCGGTGAGCAGCACCAGCAGCGCGATGGTGGCGACCACCGCGGTGTCGGGGTCACCGCGCTCGAAGTGCCGCATCACGCCGCGCTCGAGCAGCGCGCCGAGGACGAAGCCGAACACCACCGCGGCCAGCAGCGCGAGCAGGACCGGCACACCGGCGCGGGTGAGGGCGAACGCGACGAAGGTGGCCGCGACCGCCATGCCGCCCTGCGCGAAGTTCACCAGCCCGGTCGCCCGGTGCACGAGCACGATGGCCAGGGCCAGGGCCGCGTAGATCGCCCCGTTGGACAACCCGTCGACCACGACTTGGACGAAGTAGGACACCTAACCTCCCAGGTACGCGCGGCGGACGGCGTCCATGCCGAGCAGTTCGGCGCTGCTGCCCTGCAGCGCGACGCGGCCGGTCTCCAGCACGGTCGCGTCGTCGACCACGGAGAAGGCCAGGTTCGCGTTCTGCTCGACCACGACCATCGCCACCTGGGCCTCCCGCCGGAGCCGGACGACGGCGTCGTACACGCGGCGGGCGGTGCTGGGGGCCAGGCCGAGCGAGGCCTCGTCCAGCAGCATCACCCGCGGCTTGGCCATGAACGCCCGGGCGACGGCGAGCATCTGCTGCTCGCCGCCGGACAGGGCCGCGGCGTTGGACCCCACCCGCTCCCGCAGGTTGGGGAACAGGTCCAGGCAGTAGTCGACGTCGACCGCGATCTGCTTGCGGTCGCGCCGCCGGTAGGCCCCGACCAGCAGGTTCTCCCGGACGCTGAGCTGGCCCAGCGTGCCGCGGCCCTCGGGGACGTGGGCGATGCCGAGGGCCGCCGTCCGGTCCGGGCCGAGCCCGGTGATGTCGCGGCCGTCGAACACGATCCGGCCGGTGGTGCGGACCATCCCGCTGATCGCCCGCAGGGTCGTGGTCTTCCCGGCGCCGTTGGCGCCCAGCAGACCGGTGGCCCCGTTGTCCGGCAGCACGAAGGAGACCCCGTGCAGCACGTCGGCGTGGCCGTAGGAGGCGCTGACGCCGTCCAGCTCAAGCAGGCTCACCGGCGCCCACCTCCTTGCCCAGGTAGGCCTCGACCACCCGGGGGTCCGACTGCGCCTGCGCGGCCGTGCCCTCCATGAGCTTGGCGCCGTGGTCCAGGACGACGACCCGGTCGGTCAGCGCGGAGATCAGGCCCATGTGGTGCTCGACGACGACGACGGTCAGGTCGAACTCCTGGCGCACCGCGCGGACGGTGCCGATGAGCTGCTCCACCTCGGCGTGCGAGAGGCCGGCCGCCGGCTCGTCGAGCAGCAGCAGCTTCGGGCGGGCCAGCAGGGCCCGGCACAGCTCCACGCCCTTGTGCAGCCCGTGCGAGAGCTCGTCGGCGCGGGTGTGCGCGGCCCAGCCCAGGCCGGTGCGCTCGACCAGCTCCAGAGCGCGGGCGCGGGCCTCGCGCTCGTGCCGGCGGGTGGTGGGCAACCGCAGCGCCCAGGCGACCGGGCCGCCGGGCAGCCAGGAGTGCGCGCCGAGCAGCACGTTCTCCAGCACGGTGGCGTCCAGCCGCAGCGCGGGGTGCTGGAAGGTGCGGGCCAGCCCCAGCCGGGCCATCCGCCAGGCCGGCGTGCGGACGGTCTCGGTGCCGTCGACCAGGATCGAGCCGGCCGCGGGCTGGTAGTGCCCGCTGATGCAGTTGAACAGCGAGGTCTTGCCGGCGCCGTTGGGTCCGACCAGGCCGAGGATGCCGCCGCGCGGTGCGTCGAAGGAGACGTCGTCGAGCACGGTGATCCCGCCGAAGCGGAGGGACACCCCCCGCACGCTCAGCATCGCGTCCGGGGCAGGTGGTGCCGTCATGCGTCGCCCTCCGACATCGTCGTCGTCCGCCGGCGTACTGGCGGTCGGGGGCGACGCTACGGTCGGGCCCGTGTGACCCGGACCACCGCAATGTCCCGACCCGACCGTCCGGTCCTGACGTGGTCGGGTGCGACATTCGTCCTGGGTGCCGGCCGTGCGCCGGCTGTGCCCGTCAGGTCCCCGCGGCCGGCACCACCGGGACCAGCAGGTGGGAGTCGTGCCGGCCGCCGGTGTGCACGGTGGTGCGGCCGACGTTCACCGTGTCGGTGTGCCGGGCGTAGGTCAGGTGCTCCGGGTAGCGCATGACATCGCTGCCCTGCACGACGAGCAGCAGCTGCTCGCCGGCCTCGAACCGGGTGCCCGAGGGCCAGACCTCGATGTCCAGGCGGGTCGGCTCCCCGGGCACCAGCGGCAGTGCCCGGCGGTGGGCCAGGACCGGGTGCAGGTCGGTGGAGCGCTCGTCGTCCAGCTCCCGGTGCGAGGCGCGCAGCCAGCCCTGGGCCACCGGGCCGTCCTCGAACTGCCCGTAGTGCGCGAACCCGACCGGGGTGCCCACGGCGTCGAGCTTGACCAGGGCGAGGAAGAGGTCGGCGTCCTCGGCCCCGTCGGTGGACACGTGCAGCACGGCGCGCACGCCACCGACCAGCTCGACCGGCTCGTCGAACGTCACCGCGAAGGTCACCCGGCGCGGCGCCAGCCCGCTGCCCAGCCCGTCGTAGGAGACCGCGCCCTCCCCCGCCGGTGCGTCCCAGCCCAGCGACCCGGCGACGGCGTCCAGGTGCAGCCGGCGGGGCTCGACGTCCAGCGGCCAGCGGTCGGACTCCCGCCAGGTCGCCTCGCCGTAGGACTCGCGGACCTCGGCGCGCACCCGCGGCCAGGACGCCGGCCCCGGCCCGCGGCCGAGCAGGAAGTGGTCGAAGAAGGCGCGCTGGCGCTCGACGTTCTCCGGCTCGTAGTAGTAGGACCACTTCTTGCGGCCGTGCACGTCCAGCCACTTCTCGGCCGACCCGAGCCGCCGGAACCCCTCCAGCGTGCCGCGCAGGTGCAGTCCCTGGTCGGCCCACCCGGCGACGACGTAGGCCGGCACCCGGACGGCCTCCAGGTCCGGTGTCTTGCTGGCCCAGAAGCCGTCGAACCAGGGATGGGCCGCCGTCTCGGCCTCGAGGTCCTCGACCTCGGTCGTGCCGGCTCCCCACCGCTCCCAGATGTAGGGCCAGAAGGAGGTCTCCGGGATGCCCCCGTGCCGGGCGACCTCGCGGTAGGTGTCGTTCCAGCCCTCCGAGGGGTTGATCGCCCCGAGGTGCGGCGGGTCCAGGGCCGCGACGAACCACTGCAGGCTGGCCAGGTAGGAGACGCCGGACAGGCCCACCTTCCCGGCGCTCCAGGGCTGGGTGCCGGCCCACTCGACGACGTCGGCGAACGCCCGCGCCTCCTCCGGCGAGTGGTAGGTGGCCCGGCCCTCGGAGTACCAGGTGCCGGGGACGTCGGCGAGCACGAGCGCGTAGCCGTGCGGCACCCAGTACTCGGGGTCCGGCGCCTCGAAGGTGGTCAGGTCCGACGTCCACTCCGGCCGCACGCCGCTGCCGGGGTAGATCTGCCCGATCGGGGCCGGGTTGTGCTTGCCGTAGGGCGACCAGCTCACCAGCGGCGCGGCCGGGACATCGGTGTCGGGCCGGTAGACGTCGACGTACAACACCTCCCCGCCGTCCCCGAACGGGACGGCGATGTCCTTCTCGATCACCATCCCCGGCCGGTTCTCGAACCGGTGCTCCGGCGGGCGCCCGCCGCGCGAGGCCGGTGTGCTGCGCGGCGGCCGGAACAGGTAGCGGCCGGGGTCGTCGGGGTGCTCGGCTGGCTGCATCGGTGCTCCGTGGGTCCGCGGGTGGTGACGGGGGCGCTGTCCCGCCCCGTCCCAGCACCGTCGGCCACCGGTCGGCGTGCCCACCAGCGTCATCCGTCGCGTCCGCCGACCGTCGGCCGACCCGGGTGTCAGCCGAGCTCGCGGTCCAGGGCCAGGTTGAGCTCCAGCACGTCGACGTACGGGGCGCCGATGAAGCCGAGGTCCCGACCCGTGGTGGCCGCGGCGACCAGCTGCTGCACCTCCGCCTCGGGCACCCCCCGCTCCCGGGAGACCCGGGCGACCTGGATGGCCGCGTACGCCGGGGAGATGCCCGGGTCCAGGCCCGAGGCCGAGGCGGTGACGGCGTCGGCCGGCACGTCGGCCTCGGGCACGCCGTTGAAGGCGGCCACCGCGGTGCGGCGCTGGGCGACGGTGTCGGCGAGCTCGGCGGAGTTCGGGCCGAGGTTGGACCCGCCGGAGGCGCGGCCGTCCCAGTCCGAGGCCGAGGGCCGGGACTGGAAGTACTGCGGCAGCGGGGCGCCGTCGGCGTCCACGAAGCCCTGGCCGAGCAGCGAGGACCCGACCACGGTGCCGTCGGCGGTGCTGACCAGCGACCCGTCGGCCGCGGAGGGGGCGATGACCTGGGCGATGCCGGTCATGGCGAGCGGGTAGCCGACGCCGAGTACGACGGTGGCCACGAGGAGGGCACGGACGGCGGCCACCAGCTGGCGGCCCGGACGAGGACTGGGCATCACGCGATCCCGGGGATGAGGGAGACGAGGAGGTCGATGAGCTTGATCCCGACGAAGGGCAGCACGACGCCGCCCAGGCCGTAGACCAGCAGGTTGCGCTGCAGCATCGCCGAGGCGGAGCCCGGCCGGTACCGCACGCCGCGCAGGGCCAGCGGCACCAGCGCGATGATGATCAACGCGTTGAACACGACGGCCGAGAGGATCGCCGACTCCGGCGAGGACAGCCGCATGACGTTGAGCGCGTCCAGCCCCGGGAACGCCGGGGCGAACATGGCCGGCAGGATCGCGAAGTACTTGGCCAGGTCGTTGGCGATGGAGAACGTGGTCAGCGAGCCGCGGGTGATGAGCAGCTGCTTGCCGATCGCGACGATCTCGATGAGCTTCGTCGGGTCGGAGTCCAGGTCGACCATGTTGCCGGCCTCCTTGGCCGCCGACGTCCCGGTGTTCATCGCCACCCCGACGTCGGCCTGCGCCAGCGCGGGGGCGTCGTTGGTGCCGTCGCCGGTCATCGCCACCAGGCGTCCGCCGGACTGCTCCTTCGCGATCAGCGCGAGCTTGTCCTCCGGCGTCGCCTCGGCCAGGACGTCGTCCACCCCGGCCTCGGCGGCGATGGCCCGGGCGGTGGCCTCGTTGTCGCCGGTGATCATCACGGTGCGGATGCCCATCCGGCGCAGCTCGTCGAAGCGCTCCCGCATGCCGGGCTTGACGACGTCCTTGAGCTCGATCACGCCCAGCACCCGCGCACCGTCCGGGCCGGCCGAGGCCAGCAGCAGCGGCGTCCCGCCGGCCTCGGCGACCTCGGCGACCAGCGGGGCGACGTCCGGGGGCACCGGGCCGTCCAGCGACCGGACCCAGGCCTGCACCGCCGCGGCGGCACCCTTGCGCAGCTGCCGGCCGCCGGGCAGGTCGACCCCGCTCATCCGGGTCTGCGCGGTGAACTCCACGAAGGTCGCGCCGTCCGGGCGGGGCACCGCTCCCCCGCCGAGGACGACGACCGACCGGCCCTCGGGCGTCTCGTCGGCCAGCGAGGCGAGCACCGCGCCCTGGGCGACCTCGGCCTCGGTGGCGTCGCCGACCGGGCGGAAGGACGCCGCCTGCCGGTTGCCCAGCGTGATCGTGCCGGTCTTGTCCAGCAGCAGGGTGCCGACGTCGCCGGCGGCCTCGACGGCCCGCCCGCTCATCGCCAGCACGTTGCGCTGCACCAGCCGGTCCATCCCGGCGATGCCGATCGCGGACAGCAGCGCCCCGATGGTGGTCGGGATCAGGCAGACGATCAGCGCGATGAGCACCGTCGTCGACTGACCGGCACCCGAGTAGACCGCGAAGGGCTGCAGGGTCACCACGGCCAGGACGAAGACGATGGTCAGCGAGGACAGCAGGATGTTCAGCGCCGTCTCGTTGGGGGTCTTCTGCCGGGAGGCGCCCTCGACCAGGGCGATCATCCGGTCGACGAAGGTCTCCCCCGGCTTGCTGGTGATCTGCACGACGACCCGGTCCGAGAGCACCGTCGTCCCGCCGGTCACCGCGCACCGGTCGCCGCCGGACTCCCGGATGACGGGGGCGGACTCCCCGGTGATCGCGGACTCGTCGACGCTGGCGATGCCCTCGACGACGTCGCCGTCCCCGGGGATGACCTGCCCGGCGACGACGACCACCCGGTCGCCGGGGACGAGGTCGGCGGCCGGCACCTCGCGGCCGTCCTCCAGGACGGCGACGGTCGTCGTCCTGGCGTTGCGCAGCGAGGCGGCCTGCGCCTTGCCGCGGCCCTCGGCGACGGCCTCGGCGACGTTGGCGAACAGCACGGTCAGCCACAGCCAGACCGCGATCGACCAGCCGAAGACCGAGGGGTGCAGCACGGCCAGCACGGTGGAGAACACCGAGCCGACCCAGACGGTGAAGACGACGGGCTGGCGGACCAGTCCGCGGGGGTCGAGCTTGGCGACGGCGCCGGTCAGCGCCGGGCGCCACTCGATCGTCGGGCGGGCCTGCGGGCGTTCCGCGGGGGCCCGGTCCAGGACGGGGGCGGTCATGAGAGTCCTTCGGCGAGCGGTCCCAGTGCCAGCACCGGGAAGTAGGTGAGACCGACGACCACGAGGACGACGGCGGTGAGCAGCCCGGCGAACAGCGGGCGGTGGGTGGGGAAGGTGCCGGCGGTGACCGGGGTGCGGCCCTGCTCGGCGAGCCGGCCGGCCAGGGCGACGACCAGCACGATCGGCACGAAGCGGCCGAGGGCCATGGCCAGGCCCAGCGCGGTGTTGTAGAACGTCGTGTCGGCGCTGAGCCCGCCGAACGCCGAGCCGTTGTTGTTGCCGGCGGAGGTGAAGGCGTAGAGCACCTCGGTGAGGCCGTGCGGTCCGTCGTTGAGCATGCCGGCCCGGCCGGCGGCGGTGCCGATGGCGACCGCGGTCCCGACCAGCACGATCGTCGGGGTGGTGAGGATGTAGAGCGACGCGAGGGTCATCTCCCGGCGGCCGAGCTTCTTGCCCAGGTACTCCGGCGTCCGGCCGACCATCAGGCCGGCCACGAAGACGGCGACGACGGCCAGCACGAGCATCCCGTAGAGGCCCGAGCCCACCCCGCCCGGCGCGACCTCGCCCAGCATCATGTTGAACAGGGCGACCATCCCGCCCAGCGGGGTGAGGCTGTCGTGCTGGGTGTTGATCGCCCCGGTCGACGTCAGCGTGGTGGCGGTGGCGAACAGCGAGGACAGCGGGCCGCCGAAGCGGACCTCCTGGCCCTCCAGCGCGCCGCCGGCGAGCTGGGTGGCCGCACCCCCGGCGCGGGCCTGGAACACCGTCATCAGGGTCAGGCTGATCGTGGCCAGGGTGGCCATGACGCCGAGGATCGCGAAGCCCTGCTTGCGGTCGCCGACCATCCGGCCGAACGTGCGCGGCAACGAGAACGGGATGACCAGCAGCAGGAAGACCTGGAACAGCGAGACCCAGGCGGTCGGCCCCTCGAAGGGGTGCGCCGAGTTGGCGTTGAAGAACCCGCCGCCGTTGGTGCCGAGCTCCTTGATCGCCTCCTGGGAGGCGACCGGCCCGCCCGGGACGAACTGGCTACCCCCGGCCAGGGTGGTCACGTCGGTGCCCGAGTGCAGGTTCTGCACCACGCCGCCGAGCACCATCACCACGGTGGCCACGACGGCCAGCGGCAGCAGCAGCCGGGTGATCGAGCGGGTGATGTCCACCCAGGCGTTGCCCAGCCGGTCGGTGCCCTGCCGGACGAACCCGCGCACGAGGGCGGCCAGCACGGCCAGCCCGACCGCGGCGGACACGAAGTTCTGCACCGCCAGGCCGGCCATCTGGACCAGGTGGCCCATCGTCGACTCGCCGGCGTAGCCCTGCCAGTTCGTGTTGGTCACGAAGCTGACGGCGGTGTTCCAGGCGCTGGAGGGCTCCACCGGCGCCATGCCGTTGTCCAGCGGCAGCAGGCCCTGCACGCGCTGCAGCAGGTAGAGCAGCAGCACGCCGACCACCGACACGGCCAGCACGCTGCGCAGGTAGACCGGCCAGCGCTGGTCCGAGCCGGGGTCGACCCCGACCGCGCGGTAGACCAGCTTCTCCGCCCGCCAGTGCGCCGGGCTGGTGAACACCCGCGCCGTCCAGTCGCCCAGGGGCTTGTGGACGACGGCCAGCGCCACCACGAGCAGCCCGACCTGCAGCCACCCGGCTGCGGCCCCGGACATCAGAACCGGTCCGGGAACAGCAGGGACGCCAGCAGGTACGCCACCAGGCCCACCGCGACGGCCAGTCCGACCCAGGTCTCGATCACAGCCGCTCCACCCCGCGCACGGCGAGCGCCAGCAGCCCGAAGACCGCCAGCGTCAGGAGCACGTAGACCACGTCGGTCACGCCAGGTCCCTCATCCCACTCCGGGGCCCGACCCGTCGCCGGTGCCCTCGCAGTCGGCGACGCTAGGAGCGCCCGGGCACGCCGCGGGGCGTCTTGACGGGTCCTTGACGCCCGACGGCGGAGGTCTTGACGCCGTCCTGACGGCGGCGGTGCCCGATCAGGTGGGGGTCAGCCGACCAGGTCGGCGTAGACGACGACGTCGTCCAGGTAGTCCCCGGTCGAGGAGTCGAACTCGCCGCCGCAGGTGATCAGCCGCAGGCCGGCGTGGCCGAGGTCGCCGTAGACCTCGGCGGTCGGGAAGTCGGCCTTGGCCACCTGGTCCACCTGGGTGACCACGAAGGTGGCCGTGCTGCCGTCGGCGCGGTCGACGAGCACGGTGTCGCCGGCGACGACGTCGAGCAGGTCGGCGAACACCCCGGGCGAGCCGGCCCAGTCGACGTGCCCGGCCAGCACCGCCGGGCCCCGCTCACCGGGGGTGGGCGAGCCGGTGAACCAGCCCGCGGGGAACCCCTCGGCCGGGACCTCGAGCGTGCCGTCGGGCTCGATGCCCAGGTCCACCAGCTCGGAGTCCACGCCGATCGCCGGCACCCGCACCCGCAGCGGCTGGGAGGCCGGCAGCACCGGCGGGGCCGCGGTGGTGGGCCCGGCGACCGGCGACGAGCTCGTGGCCGGCCCCCCGGCGGACGGGGCCGGCGCCCCGGACTCGCACCCGGCCAGCAGCACCGCGGCGACCGCGGCGAGCACCGCCGGGCGCAGGCGGTGCGACAGCCGGGTCACGCGGTGGAGCCGTCGCCGGTGTCCACGGAGCCGACCGGGACGACGGCGACCTGGGAGTAGCCGCCGGAGCCGGTGGTGCTGCTGCCGCCCCGTCCGGCCCCGCTGCCCGCTCCCCCGCCGGTGCCCCCGGTGCCACCCGTGCCGCCGGTGCTGCCGCCGGGCGCCGTGGTCGTGGGCGCGGCGCCGGTGGTCGGGGTGACCGGCGGCGTGGTCACCGGGGTCGTCGTCACCGGGGTGCTCGTCACCGGGGTGGTCGAGGTCGGCCCGGCGGTGGTCGTGGGCGTCGTGGTCGCGCAGCCGGGCCGGGTGATCGTGTTGGTGTCCATCGTGACCGCCCCGTCCAGGGCCAGCAGCCGACCCGCGAAGGTCGCACCGGTGGTCGCCGAGATGCTGGCGGCGGCCAGGATGGTGCCCTGGAACGCCGTGCGCACGCCGATCGTCGCCGAGGTCTCCACCTGCCAGAACACGTTGCACGCCTGCACGCCGCCGGTGAGCACCACGCTGCTGTCGCTGCCGGTGATCAACGTGGACCCGGCCTGGAAGACGAACACGTCGTCGCCGTCGCCGGTGAGGGTGAGCTGACCGGTCAGGGCCATGGAGGAGCTGGTGTTGTAGACGCCGCCGGTCAGTGTGCCGCCCTGGAAGGTGGCCAGGTCCTGGGTGACGGCGATGGGCGGTTGCTGTCCCCGGGCGTTCGCGTAGGCCACCCGCAGGTCGTCCTTGACCTGCAGCATCGCGGCGGTGTCGTTCGTGCGGTCGGCGCCGGTCAGCACGAACGAGCCCTGCTGGTCGATCGCCGGGGTCGGGAACGTCCCGATGTCCCCGGTGATGGTGGTGACCCCGGTGTTGGTGATGCCGCTCCCGGCCAGCACGGCGAAGGAGTCGGCGGTGCCGAGCCCGATCGCCGTGGCTGCACGGGCCGGGGTGGCGGTGCCCAGGGTGCCGACGGCCACCAGCAGCACGGCGGCGGCCAGGCCGCCGGCGCCGGTGACCCAGCGGCCGCGGGTGGTCGGGGTGGGGTGGTCGAGGACCGACGTCACGTCGGCACTCCCGTCTCCGGCCCGCAGGGGCCGGGTGCGTCGTTCGCAGAAGACGACGCCGACGTGGATGCCGGGGCTCGAGGGACCTTCGTGACCCGACAGTGCGCCGTTGCGGGACCGACCGGTCCCCGATGCCATCAGGTCGCACCGTCGGTGGCTACCTCCCACCCGTCCGGGGCCCGGCGCCGTCCCGAGGTGACGCGGAGTGACCCATCCGGGTGGTCCGGGGCGATCCTGACGCGTCCTTGACGCCGTCCCGCACCGCACCGGGCCGCGGCGGGGTGATCATGGAGCGCATGGGTCGGGGCACGCTGCGCATCTACCTGGGCGCTGCGCCGGGTGTGGGGAAGACCTTCGCCGCGCTCGGCGAGGCGCACCGCCGGGCCGCGCGCGGCACCGACGTCGTCGTCGGGCTGGTGGAGACGCACGGCCGGGACGGCACGGGCCGCCAGCTCGAGGGCCTGGAGGTGCTGCCCCGCGCCGAGGTCACCCACCGCGGCGTCACGCTGTCGGAGTTCGACGTCGACGCCGCGCTGCTGCGCGCCCCCGAGCTGCTGGTGCTCGACGAGCTGGCGCACACCAACGCCCCCGGGTCGCGCAACCGGTACCGCTGGCAGGACGTCGAGGAGCTGGTCGCCGCCGGGATCAGCGTGCTCAGCACCATCAACGTGCAGCACCTGGCCAGCCTCACCGACGTCGTCGCCCAGATCACCGGGGTCACCCAGGGCGAAACGGTGCCCGACGAGGTGGTCCGCCGGGCCGACCAGGTCGAGCTGGTCGACATGTCGCCCGAGGCGCTGCGCCGCCGGCTGGCGCACGGCAACGTGTACCCGGCCGAGCGGGTGGACGCCGCGATGGGCAACTGGTTCCGGGTCGGCAACCTGACCGCGCTGCGCGAGCTGGCCCTGCTGTGGCTGGCCGACCGGGTGGACGAGGGCCTGCGCCGCTACCGCGCCGAGCACGACATCGACCACGTGTGGGAGACCCGCGAGCGCGTCGTCGTCGCCCTGACCGGCGGTCCCGAGGGCGAGACGCTGGTCCGCCGGGCCGCCCGGGTTGCCCGCCGCGGCGGGGACGGCGTCCTGCTGGCCGTGCACGTGCTGCGCTCGGACGGGCTGACCGGTGCCTCCCCCGCCGCGCTGCGCACCCAGCGGGCGCTGGTCGAGTCCCTCGGCGGCAGCTACCACCAGGTCGTCGGGGACGACGTGCCCGCGGCGCTGCTGGAGTTCGCCCGCGGCGTCGACGCCACCCAGCTCGTGCTGGGTACGTCCCGGCGGTCCCGCTGGGCGCGGGCGGTCCGCGGCGGGATCGGCGGCGAGGTGATCGCGGCCGGCGGCGAGATCGACGTGCACATGGTCACCCACGGCGCCGCCGGGTCCCGGGGGCTGCAGCTGCCGCCGCTCACCGGCGCGCTCACCGCGCGCCGCCGCTGGGCCGGGCTGGTGCTCGCGCTGGTCGGCGTCCCGACGGTGACCGCGGTCTGCCTGCTGCTGGGGTCGGCCTTGTCGCTGGCCAGCGTGCTGCTGGTCTTCCTGCTGCTGGTCGTGGCGGTCGCGCTGGTCGGCGGGCTGTACCCGGCGCTGGTCGCCGCGGTCGTCGGCGGGCTGGCCGAGAACTGGTTCTTCACCCAGCCGACCGGGCGGCTGACGGTCAGCCAGCTGGACGACGTGATCGCCCTCGGCGGATACCTGGTGGTCGCCGTGGCCGTGGCCACCGTGGTGGACCGGTCAGCCCGCCGGGCCACCGCGGCCGCCCGCTCGCGGGCGGAGACCGCGCTGCTGGCGTCCCTGTCCCGCTCGGTGCTGGCCGGCAACCGCGGGCTGCCCAGCCTGCTGGAGCAGGTGCGGGAGGCGTTCGGCCTGCAGGCGGTGAGCCTGGTCGAGGTGGGCACGGCCGACGACCCGTCCGGCGGCGCCGGCGTCGTCGCCGCCTGCGGGGAGGAGCAGGGCCCCACCGAGGACGTGCCGGTGACCGACACGCTGCGGATGCGGCTGTGCGGGCGGCCGCTGGCCCCCAACGACCGGCGGGTGCTGGTCGCGTTCGCCGAGCAGGCCGCCGTCGCGCTCAAGCAGGGCCGGCTCGCCGTGCAGGCGGCCGAGGCCGACCGGCTGGCCGCCGGCAACAGCATGCGGACGGCGCTGCTGGCCGCGGTCAGCCACGACCTGCGCACCCCGCTGGCCGGGATCAAGGCCGCGTCGTCGGCGCTGCGCTCGACCGAGCTGCGGCTCACCGAGGCCGACCGCGTCGAGCTGGTGGAGACCGTCGACGAGTCCGCCGACCGGCTGACCGCCCTGGTGGACAACCTGCTGGACATGAGCCGGCTGCAGGCCGGGGCGCTGACCCCGGTCACCGCCCCCGCGGACCTGCTCGGCGTGGTGCACCGCGCGCTGACCTGGGTGCCCGACCCGTCGGCCATCGCGGTGCACGCCCCCGACGACCTGCCCCCGGTGCTGGCCGACCCGGGGCTGCTGGAGCGGGTGGTGGCCAACCTGGCCGACAACGCCGCCCGGCACGCCCCCGGCAGCCCGGTGGTGATCTCGGCCGGGACCATCGCGGACCGGGTCGAGGTGCGGGTGGTCGACCGCGGCCCCGGGGTGGCCGCGCAGGACCGCCAGCGGGTGTTCGCGCCCTTCCAGCGGCTCGGCGACGCCCCCGCCGGCCAGGGCGTCGGCCTCGGGCTGGCCGTGGCCCGCGGCCTGACCGAGGCGATGGGCGGCACGCTGGACGTCGAGGACACCCCCGGCGGCGGGCTGACCATGGTGCTGTCGCTGCAGGTGGCCCGGACGCCGGGCCCGCGGCCGGCCGACGAGGAGGGGGTCCCGGACCTCCTCGCCGACCGTGCCGGGGACGGTCAGGTCCGCGGCCTCCGGTAGGCGGCCCGGGCCCAGAGCCAGCCCACGACCGCCAGGCCCACGCACCAGCCGACCGCCGTCCACGCGGTGCCGGCGCCGACCGGGGTGCCGGCCAGCAGCCCCCGCACGGTCTCGATGACCGGGGTGAAGGGCTGGTGCTCGGCGAACAGCCGCACCGGCGTCGGCATGGTGTCCACCGGGACGAAGCCGCTGCCGAAGAAGGGCAGCAGGACCAGCAGCATCGGGGTGTTGGACGCCGACTCCACCGACCTGGCCGCTGCACCCATCGCGACCGACAGCCAGGTCAGCGCCAGGCCGAAGAGCACGAAGAACCCGGTCATGGCGAGGAGGCCGAGCGCGTCGACGTCCGGGCGGTAGCCCAGCGCCACGGCGATCCCGAGGACGAGGGAGGCGGCGAGCAGCGTCTGGACGACGGCGGCGACCACGTGACCGCCGAGCACCGCGACCGGGGCGACCGGCGTCGTCCGCAGCCGGGTGACGATGCCGCCGGTCATGTCCATCGCCACGTTGATCGCCGTGGACTGGGCGACGCTGGTCGCGGTCATCACCAGGATGGCCGGGACGATGTAGGCCAGGTAGACCGCGCGCCCCTCCGCGCCCGGGGTGACGCCGGCGGCCACCCCGGCCCCGAAGGCGCCGCCGAAGACGTAGACGAACAGCAGCAGGAGCACCACCGGGGTGGCCACGATGATCGCGGTCAGCGAGGGGTACCGGAGCATCCGCAGCAGGCTGCGGCGGGTCATCGTGGTGAGGTCGCGGGGAGCGTTCCGGGTGACCGGCCGCGGCACGACGGCGGTGGCGGCGGCCATCACGCGGCGTCCGCGGACGGGACCGGGGCGGTCAGGGCGAGGAAGACGTCGTCCAGGGAGCCCGCGGCGTGCGCGGCCTTGAGCCCGGCCGGGGTGTCGTGGGCGACCAGGCGGCCCCCGTGCAGCACGCCGACGGCGTCGGCGAGCCGGTCGGCCTCGTCGAGGTACTGCGTGGTGAGCAGCACGCTCACCCCGTCGGCGACCAGTACGCGGACCTGGTCCCACAGGTCGTGCCGGGCGCGTGGGTCCAGGCCGGTGGTCGGCTCGTCGAGGAACACCACCCGGGGTCCGGCGACCAGCGTCATGGCCAGGTCGAGCTTGCGGGTGGTGCCGCCGGACAGCAGCTGGCCCCGTCGTCGGGCGACCTCGCCC
This sequence comes from Klenkia terrae, assembly GCF_037083865.1. NCBI lineage: Bacteria > Bacillati > Actinomycetota > Actinomycetes > Geodermatophilales > Geodermatophilaceae > Klenkia > Klenkia terrae. The sequence goes on from NZ_JBAPLV010000009.1 coordinate 19,582, forward strand.
AGGCCGAACCGCTCGACGAGCTCGGCCACCCGGCGGCGGCCCTCGGCGCGGGGCAGGTGGAACAGGTCGGCCATCAGGCGGAGGTTCTCGGTGACGGTGAGCAGCGGGTCGACCGCCGACAGCTGGCCGGTGACGCCGATCAGCCCGCGGACGGCCTGCGGGTCGGTGGCCACGTCGTGGCCGAGCACCCGGGCGGTGCCGCCGTCGGCGGCCAGCAGGGTGGCCAGGATCGACACCGTCGTGGTCTTGCCGGCCCCGTTGGGGCCGAGCAGTGCGGTGACGGTGCCCGCGGGGACCACCAGGTCCAGGCCGTCGAGCACGGTCTGGTCGCCAAAGCGCTTGTGCAGGCCGACGACCTCGATGGCCGGCGGGAGGGGTGGGACGGGCACGACTGCTCCTCACGAGCGTTGCCGGGGGGACCCCCGACGACGCCGGGAGCCTCAGATGTCGAGGTCCTCGACCTCGGGTGCGGTGGCGTGGACCTCCACCAGTGCGGCCAGATCGGCCGGCACGGCCTGCTGCAGCGCGGCGAACGTCTCGAAGACGTCCAGGGCCGCGGTCGCGGGGAGCTGCCCCCACTGCTGCTCGGGCGAGAAGTGCTTGCGCCAACCGGTCAGCTGGCCGTCGGCCCCGGCGGAGTGGACGTACTCCTCACCGCGGGCCAGGTGCACGGCGAACTTGCCGGTGCGGGTCCGGTAGACCCGGTAGTGCTCCTCCACCCCGCGGGTGGTGCGGTTCCAGTCGGCGAGCAGCACGCCCTGGAAGCGCTGCTTGCGCGCCGCACCGGGACCCACGCCCACGGTGACCTCCGCGAACCCCTCCAGACGCCCCTCCTCCACCTCGACCAGCCGGTGCAGTGCCCGGGAGATGGCCGCCGAGAGGTTGCCGCCCACGAGCTCCTGCGCGCGCTGGTAGACGGGCAGGTCGGCATCGGAGACGTAGATCGTCTTGTTCGGCACGGGGCCATCCTAGGCACGACCGAGCGCATACGCACACATATACGTAGACCGGAAGAGACCGCTCGGCGCGTTGCTCCTCCCCGGCACGCGGGGTCCCAGTTCAGAGCGGGCGGATGCGCTCCCGGCGCACGGCCGCCTCCGCCTCGTCCAGGTCTCCGCCGCGGGCGAGCACCTCGGCGCTGGCCGGCACCCCCCGGCTGTCGATCACCGAGCCCGCCCCGGTGCGCATCGGCACCACGGTCTCCTCCTCGGGATCCGGTCGGACGTCGGCCGCCTTGGGCGCGGCCCGCAGCGCGACGACCAGGCCGGCGACCAGAACCAGCAGGACCAGGGTCACCACGACGGCGGACACCGGGTGCGGCAGCCCCGTGGTCACCCAGTAGGACACGGCCGCGACGACGCCGGCCGCCGGCATGGTCACCACCCAGGCGATGGTGAGCCGGCCGAAGACCCGCCAGTGCACGGTCGCGCCGCGGTTGGTCGCCCCCACGCCGGTGATGGCCCCGGCCACGGTGTGCGTGGTCGACACCGGCGCACCCAGCGCGGTCGAGCCGAAGATGGCGATCGCGGCCGCCGTCTCCGCGGCGAACCCGCTGACCGGCCGCAGCTGGGTGATGTTCGAGCCCATCGTCCGCACGATCCGCCAGCCGCCCGACAGGGTGCCGGCGGCGATCGCGGCGTAGGCCACCAGGACCACCCACAGCGGGATGGGCAGCGTACCGTCCTCGCCCGCGGTCAGGTACCCGCCGCTGACCAGCAGCGCGGCGATCACGCCCATCGTCTTCTGCGCGTCGTTGCCGCCGTGCGCCAGCGACACCGCCGCCGAGGACGCCAGCTGCAGCACCCGGAACCGCTTCTCGGTCGCCGGCACGTCGGCCCGGCGCAGCGCCAGCCGCAGCAGCGTCATCGCCAGCCCGCCCAGCAGCAGCCCGGCGACCGGGCTGATGACGATGAACAGGGCGGTCTTCTCCACCGACCCGCCCTTGATGGCGGCCAGCCCGCCGGCGGCCAACCCGGCGCCGACCAGACCGCCCACCAAGGCGTGCGAGCTGGACGTCGGCAGGCCCAGGTGCCAGGAGGTGAAGTTCCAGACGATCGCCCCCAGCAGCGCGGAGAACACCACGGCCGGGCCGAAGTAGCTGCTGTCGACGGTCTGCCCCACGGTGTTGGCGACCGCCGTCCCCACGAAGAAGAACGCGACCAGGTTCCAGCCCGCCGCCCACAGCACCGCCCAGCGGGGGGCGAGCACCCGGGTGGCCACGACGGTGGCGATGGAGTTCGCCGCGTCGTGGAAGCCGTTGGTGTAGTCGAACAGCAGGGCCAGGGCGATCAGCCCGACCACCGTCCAGAGCGCGAGGTCCACGAGCGAAGGGTGCGCCGCGCAACCACCTCGAGGGCGTGCGCCGGGTGAACCCGCGGTGAAGAAACGGCGCCGGACCAGGTGACCACCTGGGATGGCTGTTGACCACACCGCTGCGCGACGCCCAGGCTGGCGCCGTGCCCACCACCCGCCGCCTCCCCGTCGGTGCGGTCGCGACGCTCGTGGCGGCCTGCGCCGCGGTGGCCGTGCTCGCGGCCGGTACCGCGCTCACCGCGTCCCCGACGGCGCCCGAGGACCTCGCCGTCTTGGTGTGGGTGCTGGGCTGGGTGCTCGTCGTCTGGACGGCGGTCGCGGTGGCCGCCGGGCTGGTGGGCCTGGTCCGCGCGGGCACGGCAGGACGACGGCCGGCGCGGGGACGGGTGGTCGCCGTGCTGGCCGCGACCGCCGTCCTGGCCGGCGGGGTCCTCGCCCACCCGGTCGCGGGCAGCGGCGGCGCCACGGCCCCGGCCGGCCAGGAGTCCCGCTGACGGGTCCGGCTGGCCGGAGCTGTCAGCCCGTCGGCCCGATGAGTCGGCGGGCGGTCACTACTCCGGGGTGCAGGGCGTGCAGGTCGGCCTCCAGCGCTTCGGCCGCGGCGGTCAGTCCGTCGGCGCCCAGCGGGTCGAGACCGTCGAGGACGAACACTGCGCGGGTCGTGGCGGGGGTGATTCGGGTGCGGACGCCCTGGCGCCAGTTCCACCGCCGGCAGGTGACCCCGGTGTCGTCCCGCCAGACCACCTCGCCGACCTCCGGGTGCTCGACCACGCTCTCCCCGCCGGCGGTGGTGTCGAACTCCTCGCTGCCGTCGGCGCGGACCAGGGCGGCGGGGCCCGCGTAGCGGTCCAGGTCCTCCCCGCCGATCGGCAGCAGGTGGCCGATCGAGATGGCGTTGTAGACGTCGGTGACCCGGTCGACCCGGGGCAGCCCGCCGTCCAGCCGGCGCAGCAGGGCCTCGACGCTGGGTCGCGTGCGCTGCGGCTTGGCACCGAAGGCGCGGTAGGCCTCCCGCCAGGCGGCCGGGTGCGGCAGCGCCTCGGGCGTCCCCTCCCCCACGACCTGCCGGGCGCGCTCCTCGGCAGCGGTCAGCAACCGGTCGCTGCCGTCGTCGGGCGGGCCGCCTCGCAGGCCCTCCGCGGTGAGCAGCAGGGCCCGGTAGTCCGGGCGCAGAGCGTGCACCGCGGGGTCGACCGACGCCGCGGCCAGCCAGTCAGCTGCGCTCTGCCCCACCCGGAGCACGCTAGTGCACCGCGACGCGTCGACGACGCGGAGAGGGACGAGGTCGGGCCTGGCCGACGCCGACCCGGTGCCCACCACGCAGGCGGGCTCGTGACCCCCCGCACGCAGGGACGACGGCGCGCGCTCTGCGATCATCGCCTCGGCCGCGCGGGATCCGGGCGACCGGGCTGAGGGGCGACGGGAGCCATGGACCGCGACGACACCGGCGACGGGCACGAGGCCCAGGCCCGCACCGAGGGCGTGCTCGAGGCGATGCCGTCGGGGTTCTTCTCCCTCGACGACCGGTGGCGGTTCACCTTCCTCAACAGCGCCGCCGAGCGCCTGCTCGGCCAGCCGCGGACGGCGTTGATCGGCCGCTCCATCTGGGCGTCGTTCCCGGACGCGGTCGGCTCACCGTTCGAGGAGGTCTACCGCTCGACGGTGGCCACCGGGGAACCGCAGACCTTCGAGGCGTACTACCCAGCTCCGCTGGACGCCTGGTACGACGTGCTGGCCTGGCCGACCCCCGAGGGCCTGGCGGTCTACTTCTCCGACATCACCGACCGGCGGCGGGCCCTGGCCGCCACCCAGCGGGCGGCCGCCCGGGCGGCCCTGACCGCGCAGGTCACCGACCGGTTGTCGGCCACCACCGACACCGCCGGCGCGGTCGCGGACCTCGCGCACCTGCTGGTGCCCACCCTGGCCGAGGGCGCCATCGTCACGCTGCTGGCCCCGGATGGCCGACCGCGGGACGTGAGCAGCTGGCACGTCGACCCCGGCCAGCGCTCGGCGCTGGCCGCCTACACCCGCACCCGGGTCGAGTCGATGCCGCTGACCTCCCCGCTGGCCCGGGTGCTGACCACCGGCACCGCGGTGCGCAGCACGGCCGACGAGGTCTCCGGCCTGCTGCCCGACGGCGCGGCGCGCGACCTGCTCCAGGTCATCGAAGCCAGCCACGCCGTCGTCCTGCCGATCCGCGGGCACGACCGGGTGCTCGGTGCACTCTCGCTGTTCTCCGGCGCAGGCCACCCCCTCGACGCCGAGGCCGAGGAGACCGCCCGGGACCTGGCCGGCCGGATGGGCCTGGCCCTGGACAACGCTCGCCTGGCGGCCGCGCAGAACCAGATCGCCGAGAGCCTCCAGCGCAGCCTGCTCACCGATCCCCCGGAGCCCGACCACGCCCACATCGTGGTGCGCTACGTGCCGGCGGCGGAGTCCGCCCGGGTGGGCGGGGACTGGTACGACGCGTTCCTGCAGTCCCGCGGGGCGACGATGCTGGTGATCGGCGACGTGGTGGGGCACGACGTCGCCGCCGCGGCCGCGATGGGCCAGCTGCGCGGTCTGCTGCGCGGGATCGCCACCTACTCCGACGCCGGGCCGGCGGAGGTCCTCCGCGGCCTGGACACCTCCATGCGGTTGCTGCAGCTCAGCACGCTGGCCACCGCCGTCGTCGCCCGGCTCGAGCAGACCGCCGAGGAGCACGACCGCGGGGTGACCCGCCTGGTGTGGTCCAACGCCGGCCACCCGCCGCCCCTGGTCATCCACCCCGACGGCACCCAGGCCGTGCTCGCCGGCTGGCGCGGGGAGCTGCTGCTGGGCGTGGACGAGCACACCCGGCGCACCGAGCAGACCATCACCCTCGACCGGGACAGCACGGTGCTCCTCTACAGCGACGGGCTGGTCGAGCGCCGGGACTCCACCCTGGACGGCGGCCTGGAGCGCCTGCAGCGCGCCGTCGCCGAGCTCGGCGACGTGACCCTGGACGAGCTGTGCGACGGGCTCGTCGACCGGCTGGTCGACGGGTACCCCGACGACGACGTCGCCCTGGTCGCCGTCCGCCTGTTCCGCCAGGACCAGCCCAGGCCGCCGGAGGCCGGGCCCAACGACGTCCCCGAGGGCGTGCCGCCCGACGTCGCCGGGACGTGAGCCGCGGCGGCTGGCATCCTGCTCCGGATGCGTCGGTCGGCGACCGACCACGAGACCGTGATCACCGGGCCCCGCACCGCGGTGGGCCCAGAGGGAGGACGAGGGTGCTGACCAGGAGAACGACCGGGTCCTCGGCACCCCCGCGGCCGGTCCCGGCGTCCGACGGCGCGGCGGCATGAAGAGCGCTCAGCCCTCGGTGTCCACCACCGGACTCCTCGGCGTCTGGACCCTGGCGACGGTCGCCGAGCTGCCGCAGGTGCGCGCCGAGCTCCGCCGGCAGCTGGCGGCCGGCACCGCGGACCCCGATGCCGCCGGCGAGCTCGTGATGCTCGCCGACGAGCTGGCCTCCAACGGGCTCCGGCACGGCAGCCCGCCGGTCCAGATGACCGTGTCCACCACGGCGACGGGCTGGCTGGTGATGGTCACCGACGGGGCCGGCACCCGCGCACCGGCCGAGGCCGTGGGCCGGGACCCCGCGCTGGGCGGCCTGGGTCTGCACATGGTCGCCGCGATGGGCGAGGACGGCGGGTGGTTCCCCGACCGCGGCCGCAAGACGGTCTGGGCGACCGTGTCGGCCTCGGCCGCCTGACCGGGCACGGGTCAGCGGTCGGCGACCTGCACCAGCACCATCCGGCGCAGGTCGGTCAGCCTCGCCTGCAGGAGTGCCGAGACGTCGGCGGCGGCGACCGGCGCGGCGGCTGACCCCGAGGCGAGGACCGCCCGCCGGTGCTCCGCGACGATCGTGCTCGCCTCGGCGATGGTCAGTGCGGCGCACCGGTCGGCCGCGGGGACCACCGCCGGGGAACCGTGCCGGGCGATGTGGGCGCTGATGGCCCGTTCGGCCTCGCGCTGCAGACCGCTCTCCCAGAGCAGCAACCCGGGCTCGCCCACCAGGTCCTCCAGCGACCGGCGCCGGCAGGCGTCCCCCAGACCGGCCAGGTGGCCGGCGACGACGTCGCTGACCGCCGCGATCAGCTCGGGCGCGGTCGTGTGCGCCTCCGGGTGGTCGGCCAGGTGCTGCGAGATCTCGGCCCAGGGGCAGCGCCCGTGGAAGAAGAGCTCCTCCTTGTGCGGGAAGTGGTTGAACACCGTCGTCGATGCGACGCCGGCCTCCCGGGCGATGACCAGCACCGGGGTCCGGGCGAAACCGCGCTGGGCGAACAGGCGCTGGGCGGCGTCGACGATCCGAGCGCGGTTGCGCAGCTGCACGTCGGAACGTCGGTCGCCGGGCCTGTGCACAGGCAGATGCTGACCCGAGCCCCCCGCCGTCGCCAAGTCGTCGCCTGCCACCACCCCGTGGCCGGGGCCCACGCCTACGGCGTGCGGCGCGGGTCCGCGCGGGGGCGCCACGGGTCCTCCTCGTGCGCCAGCCAGACCTCCCCGGGGTCCAGCGACCGGATGAGCCGCTGCCCCTCGGTGCGCGGTTCGTCGAGCTCCCCGGCGAACACCGCGGTGTCCCCGGCGATGACGCTCGGCCGCCCGCCGGTCTCGACCACGACCACCTGGGACCCGGCGGTGTGCCCCGGCGCCGGCACCAGCCGGATCCCCGGCAGCAGCTCGAGCTCACCGTCGACCGGTCGGTACTGCACGCCGGGGGCGTCGACCCACTCCCGGATCGTGTAGTCCTCCTGGTTCCGGGCGTCGTCGAGCTCCCGGCGCTGGACGTGGATCGGCCTGCCCCGGAACAGCCGGTTGCCGCCGCAGTGGTCGAAGTGCAGGTGCGTGTTCACGACGAGGTCGATGCCGGCGAGGTCGAACCCGGCCCGGCCGGACAGCGGGAACACCCGGGGATCCATGTCGGCAACCGCCGGGTGCAGCTCGGTCATGCCGGTGTCGACGAGCACGCGGCCCACGGGGTGGTGCACGACGTGGACGTACACCGGCATCCGCTCCCCCTCGACGAGGAGCTCGGCCACCAGCACGGGTTCGACGGTCACGGTCATGCAGCGCAGACCGGACCGCCGCCCCGAACTCATCGCCCCGGGGGGCGACCACGCCGTCGAGGTCCGCCGCGCCGCTCAGCTGATCTGCTCCACCAGCACCGCGTCGGCCGGGCTCACCCCGGCCGGCGGGGTGATGCCCAGGTCGGCGAGGTAGCGCAGCAGGAGCGGTCGGTCGAACCGGTCCTGGATGCGTCTGGCCCGGTACCGGTCCAGGTCCTCGAACGGCAGCGGTGCACCGGAGGCGTGCCAGGCCCAGCGGCCGTCCGTGGCCGTCGCCGAGAGGGTGCGCTGCAGCATCAGCGGTGGGGCGCCGTCCGGGCCGGACACCCACAGCTGGGTCGCGGCGTGGCCGGGCCCGTAGGACGGCAGGTGCTGGGCCACGACGTGCGGCACGCCCAGGCGCCGGGCGACCACCACCGCCGACGCGGTCGGATCACCGCCCCGCAGTCCGTCGTTCAGGTAGGCGGTCCACCGACCACCGGCCACCAGCAGCTCCCGACGCCACGGCGACCGGCCCGGCAGCACCTCGTCGAGCTCGCCCTCGGGCCCGTCGACGACCCGGGTCCGCTGCCCGAGGCCGCTCCGCCACCGCAGCAGGTCCTCGAGGACGACGTCCCGGGGCGCGGCGACGAACTGGACCGTGCAGCCGGCCGGGTACGCCGGACCGCCGAGCAACGAGGTCATCGGCCCAGCGGGCTCAGACGCCCTCCACCGGGGTGGACCGGGTGAGCCGCGGGGGTCCGTCCAGCAGCTGCCCGAGCTGCGAGGCGCCCTCGGGCGTCCGGCGCCAGGCCCGGTAGGCGTCGTCGTGCTCGAGGGACTCCCAGCGCTCGACCACCACCACGTGCGCCGGCTCGTCGACGTCGACCAGCACCTCGACGCCGAGGCAGCCGGGGAAGGCGCGGGTGGCCTCCAGCGTCGAGGAGATCAGACGGTGGGTCCCGTCGGCGTCGGCCACGGCGGCGGCGGACAGCGACAGCTCCAGCAGCGAGGTGACGGTCACCCGCCCAGCATCCCCCACCACGTCGTCACCGTGCCCGGTGCGGCGGATACACCGTAAACAATCTTGGTGAGAACTGTTTACGACCTAAAGCGTCGGGCACCGTCCACTTGTCCGCCCCGGGTTCAGTCACCAGCCCGCCACCGTCATCCGGTGGTTGCGGAAACCCCCCACCCGCTCGCGCACACCGGCCTCGTGACCGGTGCCTGTGGCGTACCCATGTTCAGGAGCACACGTGATCACCGAGCAGGACATCAACACCGTCATCGGCAGCACCGCGATCGACAACGACGGCGACAAGATCGGCTCCGTCTCCGAGGTCTACCTGGACGACCAGTCCGGGCGCCCGGAGTGGGCCACCGTGAAGACCGGCATGTTCGGCACCAAGGAGACCTTCATCCCGCTGGCCGACGCCCAGCTGGACGGGGAGTCCCTGCGCTTCCCCTACGACAAGGCCAAGGTCAAGGACGCCCCCACCATCGAGGCCGAGGGCCACCTGTCCCCCGCCGAGGAGACCGAGCTCTACCGCTACTACGGCATCGGCGAGGGCACCGCGGTCGACCGCGGCACCGAGACCACCACGACCGGCACCGCCGGCATCACCGCCCCCCGCACCGACCAGCGCGAGGACCAGCGCGAGGACCGTCGCGACGCCGTCGGCACCGTCGGCCACGACACCTCCGGCCCCACCACCGACGACGCCATGACCCGGTCGGAGGAGCGCCTGACCGTGGGCACCGAGGCCGTGGAGACCGGCCGGGCGCGGCTGCGCAAGCACGTGGTGACCGAGAACGTGACCCGCACCGTGCCGGTCTCCCACGAGGAGGTCCGGGTCGAGCGCGAGCCGATCACCGACGCCAACCGCGGCGACGCCCTCGACGGCCCGGCGCTGTCGGAGGAGGAGCACGAGGTGACGCTGCACGCCGAGCGCCCGGTGGTGGAGAAGGAGACCGTGCCGGTCGAGCGGGTGCGCCTGAGCACCGAGACCGTGACCGACCAGCAGACGGTGAACGAGCAGGTCGCGCACGAGGAGATCGAGCAGGTCGAGGGCGACGTCCGCCAGACCGGCCGCGACGCTCGCTGACCTCCCGGCGCCACGGGTGCCGCCGCGCAGCCGCGGCACCCGCATGACCACCTGGGGCCGGCCTCCCGGCCGGCCCCAGGTCGCACCACCCCGGACAGATGATCACCCCGTGCTCCCGAGCGCGCGGTCGAGCTACCGGCCCGCACACCCCACCCCACGCTCAGGAGAGCCATGTCTTCCATCGGTCAGTCGTTCAGGGATCTCCTGGACACCGTCATCCAGTTCGTCCCCAAGCTCGTCGGCTTCCTGCTGATCCTCGTGATCGGCTACTTCATCGCCAAGGCCCTGCAGAAGGTCATCGGCAAGGTGCTCGAGAAGGTCGGCTTCGACAACGCCGTCGAGCGCGGCGGCATCAAGAAGGCCCTGGCGAGGTCCCAGTACGACGCCTCCGACATCCTCGCCAAGATCGTGTTCTACGCCGTCATGCTCTTCGTGCTCTCCACGGCCTTCGGCGTCTTCGGCCAGAACCCGATCAGCGACTACCTGTCGGCGATCATCGGCTACCTGCCCAAGGTCTTCGTCGCCATCCTGATCCTGGTGATCGCCTCCGCGGTCGCCGCCGGCGTCAAGCTGCTCGTGCAGTCCGCCCTGGGTGGCCTGTCCTACGGCAAGGTGCTCGCCAACGTCGCCTCCACGGTCATCCTGGCCCTGGGCGTCATCGCCGCGCTGGACCAGCTGCAGATCGCCCAGAACGTCGTCAACGCCGTCCTGTACGCGTCCCTGGCCGCAGTCGTCGGCATCGCCGTGGTCGCCATCGGTGGTGGCGGCATCGCCCCGATGCGCCAGCGCTGGGAGACCGCGCTGGCCAAGGTCGAGGCCGAGGCCCCGGCCGCGAAGCGCGAGGCCCAGAACACCGGGTCGCCCGTGGACGCCGTCCGCGACGAGGCCCAGCGCTACACCAACTGATCCACCCGGTGGGGTGCGCCGGCGACGACCGCGGCGCACCCCACCGGCACCTCCCCCCACTCCCGGACCGGAGCAGACATGACCAGCGCATCCCCGGACCCGCACCGCCTGGACCCTGCCGACCCCGTCGAGCTGACCCGCTCCGAGGAACGGCTGGTCGTCACCACCGAGGCGGTGCCGGTGCGCCGGGCGGTGCTGCGCGTGGAGACCACCACCGAGGAGGTGATGGTCCCCGTCACCCTCACCCGGCAGCACGTCCGTCTCGAGTACGTCGACGTCGACCCGATCGATGCCGTCCCCGTGCCGACCGAGCAGCTGCTCGACGGCGCCGTCGGCGACTGGCTGGTCCTCACCGCCGACGAACCCGTGGTCGGCACCCGGCCGGTCCCGACCGAGCGCGTCCGCCTGGTCACCTCCTGGGTGAGCGCCGAGCAGCAGATCCAGGTCGAGCTGGCCCACGAGGACGTCTCCGTCGACACCACCGACCTCCCCCCGCAGACCACCGGTACCTCGACGGGGTGACCCGGCACGGTCTCGGCCGGTCGGCACAGCCGCTGCTGGGAGAGTGGTGCCCGGACCAGCAGACGAGGTCAGGGAGCACCAGGGCATGGGCGCAGGGCACGAGGACGGCACGACCGAGGGCGCCGGGGCCGAACCGGCCACCGACGTGCCGGTCGTGGACGCCGCCGTGGGGGCCCGCGACGTGGGGGCCACGGTCAGCGGGGGCATCACGCCCCCCGACCACCCCGACGACCCCGACCTACCGGAGAACCGCGGACGACGGCCCGCCGAGCGGTCACCGGGCGTGCAGTCGCTGGACGCGCGGGAGCCGCTGACCCGGGAGCGGATCGTCACCGCCGCGATCGACTTCATCGACACCCACGGCCTCCCCGCGCTGACCATGCGCCGCCTGGGGCAGCGGCTGGGCGTGGAGGCGATGGCCTTCTACCGGCACATCCCCAGCCGCGAGGACCTCCTGGACGCCGTCGTCGAGCACGTCGTCGACGAGCTCTACGCCGACGAGGACGTCTACCTCGAGCCGCGGCACGGGTGGCAGGACTACCTCAACCGGTTGGCGCACGGGGTGCGGCGGATCGCCCTGGCCCATCCCGCGCTCTTCCCACTGGTGGTCACCCGGCCGCCGGACGCGCCCTGGGTCCGCCCGCCGCTGCGCAGCCTGAAATGGGTGGCCTCCTTCCTGGAGGCGTTGCTGACCCACGGGTTCACGCGGGAGCAGGCGGTCGTCGCCTACCGGGCCTACACCAGCTTCCTGCTCGGCCACCTGCTGCTGGAGGTCGCCCAGCGCGGAGTGGCCATCAACGCCGTCGACGACCCCGACGGCGCACCCGACGGCGACCAGGCCGACGTGGGCACCGAGTTCCCGGTGCTCGTGGACCTGCAGGACCTGCTGTCCCTGGACGAGACGGTGACCGAGTTCGAGGAGTCCCTCGAGAGCCTCATCGCCCGCCTCGGCACGATGCTCACCACCCACGCTGGTCACCTCTAGCCGCTCTGCGGTCCCCCGGGGCGGGCGGTGCTGCCCGACGACGACGCCCATCGACGGCACGGATACCGGTCATGGCCGATCGTGTGTTCCGGACCACATCGCGACTCCCTAGCCTGGCGGCCACAGCACCGGCCGGCGCCACGGCCGGTCCGGTTCCCCGAGGAGGCCTCGTGGTCGGTCCCGAGCACGGCACCGCAGTCCCCGACGGGACCCGCTGATGCCCGCGGTCGACTCGGTGCTGATCCAGGGCGGCGGGGTCGGGGGGCTGACCCTGGCCGCAGCGCTGGCCCAGCGCGGCGTCCAGGTCGACGTCGTGGAGGCGGTCGGGTCCGACGCCGTCCTCGGCGTGGGTCTGAACCAACCGAGCAACGTGCTGGCCGCCCTGGACGAGATCGGTGTGCGCCAGGCCTGCATCGACGCCGGCTTCCCCTTCGAGGAGCTGCTGCTCTGGAGCCCGGCCAGCGAACAGGTGGCCGCTATCCCGCCGCCCGCAGGGCTGTACGGCACGCCGTCCAACAACGCGATCAGCCGTCCGCTCTACAACGGCATCCTGCGCGAGGCCGCGGAGCGGGCCGGCGCCCGGATCCGCACCGGCGCCACGGTCTGGGAGCTGACCGAGGACGACGCCGGCGTGGAGGTGGAGCTGGCCACCTGGACCGGGAAGCGGACGGCGCCCCGGCGGGACGGCGGTGCCGACCGCCGTCGGTACGACCTGGTGGTCGGCTTCGACGGGGTCCGGTCGAGGATCCGCGAGCACCTCTTCGGCGACCGGTACGTCCCGGTGCCGACCGGGTTCGCGGTGTGGCGGGTCGTCATGCCGCGCCCGGCCGACGTCACGCACATCGTCATGGCGTTGAGCGGCGACGTGAAGGCCGTGCTGACCCCGACCAGCCGGACCGAGATGTACATCGCGCTGGTCAGCCCGGAGCCGGGCAACCCGCGGTACGAGCGCGCGGACTTCGCGCGGCTGGTCCGGGAGCGGATGACGTCGTTCTCCGGGCTGATCGGGCAGCTCCGCGACGGCATCACCGACGAGCAGTACGTCAGCTACGCGCCGCTGGAGTCGCTGATGGTCCGCGAGCCGTGGTTCCGCGGCCGCGTCGCGATCGCCGGCGACGCCGCGCACACCAGCCCTCCGCACCTGGCCCAGGGGGCGGCGATGGCCGTGGAGGACGCGGTGGTCCTCGCCGCCTCGCTGGATGAGCACACCTCGCTGCCCGACGCCCTGGACGCCTGGTACCTGCGCCGCCGCGACCGCGCCGCGTTCGTGGCCGACATGTCGCTGGCCCTGCTCAGGCAGGAGACCGGGAGCGAGCTGACGCCCGCGGACCTCGAGCTGCTGCAGATGGGCATCCCCGGCGCCCAGGCGAGGCTGGCGGCCCAGAGCTACTGAGCCGGCGCCCGTCCGGCGACGTCGGCGGCGAGCTCGAGGTCGGCGTCGCTGGTGAAGTAGTGGGGGGCGAAGCGGATGCCCGCCCCGCGCAGCGAGCAGCGGACCCCGCCGTCCAGCAGCGCCCGGTGCAGTACCGCCGGGTCGGTGCCGGGGCGGCCGGCGACCACGATCCCGGAGTGGGTGGCGGGGTCGGCGGCCCGGTGCACCTCCAGGCCGGCCGTCGCCAGCAGCTCCACGAGCCGGGCGGCGTTGGCCAGCACGGTCTCCTGGACGACGTCGCGGCCGAGCTCGTGCAGCAGCCCCACTGTGGCGCCCAGGCCGGCGATCCCGGCGGCGTTCTCGGTGCCCGACTCGAAGCGCCGGCCGTCGGTGGCCAGCTCGGGTTCCACCGTGAAGGCGAAGGGGTCGGCCACCGCCAACCAGCCGACGGTGGTGGGCCGCAGCCGGTCGCGGGCCCGCTCCGACAGGTGGACGAAGCCGATCCCGAAGGGCCCCAGCAGCCACTTGTGGGCGCTGACCGCGAGCACGTCGATCCCCTCGACGTCGACGGCCAGGGCCCCGACCGCCTGGGTGCCGTCCACCACGAGCAACGCGTCCCGGCCGCGGGCGATCTGGCTGAGCCTCGCCAGGTCGTGCCGGTGCCCGGAGGAGTACTGCACCGCGCTGATCGTCACCACCCGCGTGCGGTCGTCGACGAGTCCGGCCAGGGCGTCCAGGTCGGCCGCGCCCCCGCGCACCGGGGCCTCCCGCACCTCGACCCCGAGAGCCCGCAGCCCACGCCAGAGGTAGGAGTTGCTGGGGAACTCCTGGGCCGGCAGCACGACGTTGTCCCCCGGCCCCCACGGCAGACCGTTGGCGACCAGGGCCAACCCGGTCGTCGTGTTCTGGGTGAAGGAGATGCCGTCGGGACGGCCACCGACGAGGTCGGCCACCGCCGCCCGGACGACCTCCTGGTGGTCGCGCCACGCGGGCGCCGCAGCGATGCCGCCGTCCTGGTGGCCGGTGAGGAGGTCGACCACGGCCGCCCGGACCCGGGTCGAGACCAGGCCGACGGCAGCCGAGTCCAGGTAGGCCGTCGAGCATGCGCCCGGGTACAGCCTGCGGACGGAGTCGAGGACCTCGGGTCGCATCGACCCAGCATCTCGTGCGTCTCCCGGACAGGGAAGGTCGTCCTCGGGTGACACCAGCGCGGGCGCCGCGCAGGAGCGGCCGGGCGGCACGCCGGAGTGCGCGTCGACCCGGCCTCAGCCGCCCAGCCGGGTGGCGAGCCGACCCGCGAGCGCGTCGAGGGCGCCGGGGACCAGGGCGTAGTAGGCCCAGACACCCCGCTTGTCGCGGGTCAGCAGCCCGGCGTCGACGAGCACCTTGAGGTGGTGGGACACGGTCGGCTGGGACAGCCCGACCGGGTCGGTGAGGTCGCAGACGCACGCCTCCCCGCCCTCGTGCGCGGCGACCAGGGACAGCAGTCGCAGCCGCGTGGGGTCCGCCAGGGCCTTCATCGACCGGGCCAGCGCGGTGGCGTCCTCGACGCCGAGCGGTGCGGTGACGGGAGGGGCGCAGCACGCCGCGCCCGTCGCCCCGACCGGGGCATCGGCCGGGGCATCGGCCGACTGCAGGACGGTCGTGGCCATGCGGGACAGCATGCCGCAGCCATCGACGGGTGTCGATGTTGACGAGCCCTCCCGAGGGTGCCAGTCTCCCGACATCGACATCCGTCAATGCCTGGAGCGCGCTGTGCACACGACGAACGACGCCCTGCGGGACGAGGTCCGGTCCCGGTACGCGGCCGCGGCCAGGTCGGTCAGCGGGGGCGGCGACGCCGGCTGCTGCGCCCCGGCGACCGAGGCCGTCGAGGTCGACGACCGGTTCGGCGCCGCGCTCTACGACACCGCGACCACCGAGGGCCTGCCGACCGAGGCGGTGCTCGCCTCCCTGGGCTGCGGCAACCCGCTGGCCGTGGCCGACCTCCGCCCCGGTGAGCGGGTCCTGGACCTGGGCTCCGGCGGCGGCATCGACGTGCTGCTGTCCGCGCAGCGCGTCGGCCCCACCGGCTTCGCCTACGGCGTGGACATGACCACCGAGATGCTGGAACTGGCCCGCACCAACGCCGACCGTGCCGGAGCCACCAACGTGGAGTTCCGCCAGGGCACCATCGAGAACCTACCGCTGCCCGACGCCTCGGTCGACGTGGTCATCTCCAACTGCGTGGTCAACCTGTCCACCGACAAGCCCGCCGTCCTCGCCGAGGCCTTCCGGGTCCTGGCGCCCGGCGGTCGGGTCGGGATCTCCGACGTCGTCGCCGAGGACGACGTGTCCCCCGCCCAGCGTGCCGAGCGCGGCTCCTACATCGGGTGCGTCGCCGGCGCTCTGTCCCGCACCGAGTACCTGGACGGCCTGGCCGCGGCCGGCTTCGTCGACGCATCCGTGGACTTCACCCACGAAATCGCCCCCGGCCTGCACGGCGCCGTCGTGCGCGCCGCCAAGCCCTGACCCCGACACCCGAGAGGCACCCGCACCCCCGATGAGCGCCCCCCTGCACGAGGCCGCACCCCCGACCGGGACCACCACCGACGGACCTGTCCTGGCGCAGCTGTCCCGGCTGGACCGGTTCCTGCCGGTGTGGATCATCGCCGCGATGGCCGCCGGGCTGCTGCTCGGCCGCGCGGTCCCAGGGGTGGACGACGCCCTGGACGCCGTCCGCGTCGGGGACGTCAGCCTGCCCATCGCCGTGGGGCTGCTGCTCATGATGTACCCGGTGCTGGCGAAGGTCCGGTACACCGAGCTCGACCGGGTCACCGGCGACCGCAGGCTCCTGCTCGCGTCGCTGGCCCTGAACTGGCTGGTGGGCCCGGCGCTGATGTTCGCCCTGGCGTGGGCGCTGCTGCCCGACCAGCCCGAGTACCGCACCGGCCTGGTCATCGTCGGGCTGGCCCGCTGCATCGCCATGGTGCTCATCTGGAACGACCTGTCCTGCGGGGACCGCGAGGCCGCCGCCGTCCTGGTGGCGATCAACTCGGTCTTCCAGGTCGTCGCGTTCGCCGCCCTGGGGTGGTTCTACCTGCAGGTGCTCCCCGGGTGGCTGGGTCTGCCGACCACCTCGGCGGACGTCAGCGTCTGGACCATCGTCGTCTCCGTTCTGGTGTTCCTCGGCATCCCGCTCGTCGCCGGCTACCTCACCCGCACCGTCGGCGAGCGGGCGAAGGGCCGCGACTGGTACGAGGCCCGCTTCCTGCCCAGGATCGGCCCGGTCGCCCTGTACGGGCTGCTGTTCACGATCGTCGTGCTCTTCGCCCTGCAGGGCGACGCGATCACGAGCAACCCCTGGGACGTCGCCCGGATCGCCCTGCCGCTGCTGGCCTACTTCGCGCTGATGTTCGGCGGGTCGTTCCTGCTCGGCATGCGCCTGCGGATGGGCTACGCGAAGACCGCCACGCTAGCGTTCACGGCCGCGGGCAACAACTTCGAGCTGGCCATCGCCGTGGCGATCGGCACCTTCGGCGTCACCTCCGGGCAGGCCCTGGCCGGGGTCGTCGGCCCGCTGATCGAGGTCCCGGTGCTCGTCGCGCTGGTCCACGTGTCGCTGTGGGCGGCACGGCGGTTCTTCCCGGGTGACCCGACCGCGCCCGCCGCACGGACCGCGACCACGGCGTCGACCCGATGACCGCCGTCCTCTTCGTCTGCGCACGCAACGGCGGGAAGTCGCAGATGGCCGCGGGCCTGCTGCATGCCACCGCCCCGGACTGGGCGGTGGAGTCCGCCGGCACCGATCCCGGGAGCAGGCTCAACGCGGAATCCGTGGCGTCCCTCGCCGAGGTCGGCGTCGACATCAGCGGCGGTCGGCCCCAGCCGGTCACGGCGCAGTTGCTGGCCGCCGCCGACGTCGTGGTCACGCTGGGCACCGAGGCCCGCATCCCGGCCGACCTGGTCGCCGGCGCACCCGGCACCGCGTTCGAGACCTGGGTGACCGACGAGCCGTCCGCCCGCGGCATCGAGGGCCTGGACCGCATGCGGCTGGTGCGCGACGACATCTCCGCGCGGGTGGCCGACCTGCACCGGCGACTCCGGCAGCGCTAGCGCCTCGGCGGGGTCAGGTCGCCGCAGCCAGCGGGCGCGCCCCGGTGTCGGCTGCACCCAGGTCGGCCGGCGGTGCGGGGCGGCCGAAGATCCAGCCCTGGCCGGCCCCGCCGAGTGGTCACGGGGTGTAGGTCACCTGCGCGGCGATCTGGAGGACCTGGTCATGGGTGAGGACGCCCGGGGCCTGGAAGAACAGGACGAGCCCACCGGGCAACTCGGCCTCGAGGATCCACATCCGTGGTCCGTCGGGGTCGGCCGACGACCCGTCCGGCACGGAGACGAGCTCGCCCGGCCGCCCGTCGACGACGACCTGCTCGATCGGCTCCCCCTCGCTGTAGCCGCGGAGGTCGGGCTCCGTGCTGCCGCGCCACCGCTCCAGGATGCTGGCGCCGATGCGGTTCTCGAACGAGGGTGCGGTGTCGCTGATGAGCGTCAGGGACGTGTTGTCCTCGTAGCTGGACACCGACCACCCCGCCGGCGCCAGACGCACCTGCAGCGGCACCGGCTGGGGTCGGTCCACGATGGACTCCCCCACCGACACCACCGCCTCGGCGGTCGCCCAGTCGTCCTCCCCGTAGACCTGGACCCACATGCCGTCGGGTCGCTGCCAGGTGAGCTGGGCGAAGGACTCCGCGCAGAGTTCGTCGGGGGTCCGGGACTGCCCGGGCGTGGACGGTGCGTAGCCGCACAGCGGGCTGTCGTAGTCACCGGAGAGCAGATCGCCCTGCACCCCGCCGACCGCCACCTGCGACTCGGTGGTCTGCGCACCGGTGCCCTCCTGCGCCCCGGGCGGCAGGATCCGCGGGTCGCCGGGGCTGACCCGGTAGATGAACCCCGGGTCGTCGGCTGCCTGGTAGGTGGCGACCCACACGACGGGCTCTGGGTAGCCGAACAGGGTCAGTCCCCCGGACATGCTCAGAACCCGGGTGAGACCGGCCGGCTCCGGGTCGAGCGAGTACGGGAAGGACACCTCACCGGTCGTGGCCAACGCCAACCCCCCGGGCGGGGCCTCCAGCGGACCGAGGTCGGCCGGGGGCCCCGTCGGAGCTGCCGGTGTGGTGACGGCGGGGTCGGTCGGGGTGGGGGCCGCCGTGCCGCCGGGCCCGGTCGGACCCCGCCCACTGGTGGCGACGACCAGCGCGACGACGCCGACGGCCGCGGTGGCCAGCAACGGGACACCGCGACGGAGCAGCCGCCGGGCGCCCGACCGCCGCACCGGGTGGAGCCGGGCCTCGTGCGCGTCGGCGACCAGTTGCCTCGCTGCCAGCACCGACGCGGGTTC
The DNA here is from genome assembly GCF_037083865.1 of Klenkia terrae. Lineage (NCBI taxonomy): Bacteria > Bacillati > Actinomycetota > Actinomycetes > Geodermatophilales > Geodermatophilaceae > Klenkia > Klenkia terrae. The sequence continues at coordinate 38,231 of NZ_JBAPLV010000009.1, forward strand.
GGACGCCGTCCGCCCGGCGTCGTCCCCGGTGGTCGTCCCCGCCTGGATCTCGCGCAGCAGGACGTCCGGGAGGGCGGGCAGGTCCTCGTCGCGGAAGCCGGCCGCAGCCGCCAGGCGGGCGTCGAGCTCGCGGTCGCTGTCACCGGTCATGGTCGGCCTCCTCGAGGTCGGTTGCGGGGTGGACGACGGTGATGGACAGCGCCTGCTTGAGGCGGGCGCGGGCCCGGTGCAGCCGGACGCGGGTGGCCGCCGGGCTCAGGCCCAGCGCGACCGCTGCCTGGGAGGGGGTGAGTCCTTCCCAGGCGACGAGCGACACCAGTTCCCGGTCGGCGTCCGGCAGACCGGCCATCGCCGCCCGCACCGGCGCGTAGTCCTCCCCGACGGCCGGGTCGGGGATGGTCCCGACGACGAACGCGTCGGCGAGCTTGGCCCCCAGCCGGGTGGCCCGGGCGGCGCTGCGGTCGATGTCGGCCAGGCAGCGTCGGGCGATGCCGAACAACCAGGGCCGCACCTCGTCGGGGTCCACCGGGGTGTCGGCCCGGCGCCGCCAGGCCACCGTGTAGGTCTCGGCGACCGCGTCGTGCGCGTCGTCGGGCGACGCGGCCCGGCGCAGGGCATAGCCCAGCACCGCCGAGCCCGTCGACCGGTACAGCGCCTCGAAGGCAGCCCGGTCGGGTCGGTCACTCGACGGCCGCGGCACGGGCTCCCTCATGGCGGTCACACATCTACATGGCCGGCAGGGCCCCCAGCGTTACAGCCGGTGCGACCAGGGACCGCCCCGGGTGGGGTCAGTGGTCGTCGGTGGCGCGGGAGTCGGTGAGGGTGAGGGCGCCGTAGGTGGCGACGACGCCGGCGGCCAGCAGGCGGCGAGGTCCGCCTCGTCCGCGAGGACGGGTCGCTGCTCGGCGTACGCCGTCGGGCACGGTCCCTCCCCCGCGGTGTACTGCAGCCGCTCCGCCCGACCGGCCGCCTCGGCGCAGGCCGCAGCCAACCGCTGCGGCACGAGCTCCGTAGCCGGCGACCCCTCTGCGGACGCCGCCATCGCAGCACCGAACACGTCGAGCACGTCGCTCTCACCTCACCGATGTGCACGGACGGCGCGCCACCACCCTGGACGCCCCGACCGCATCTGCCTTCCGAGAAGTCGGGTTCCCCGTGCGGTCGTCCGGCCGACACCGGGTGAGGTGGCCGCCGACCCCCGGCGCCCGAGACTGCGGACGGCGGAGGACGCCACGACCCGACGTCCGACCGGACACACCCCACGGGGTGAGCCGGGCTGCCTGGGCGTCAGTGCGGTGCCCTGCCTGCCGACACCGTGGGGGTGCTCGTCCACCCCAGCCTGCGCGCCCGCCATCCCCGTCGCGCAGCCCGCACCGCCGCCGGCGTCCTCGGCGTCGGCGCCTCCGTCCTGGCCGGGTTCGCCTGGTTCGACCCCGCCACCCCCACCGTGGACCAGCGGTGGGCGAGCTGGGCGGTCGCCCTGCTGGCCGCAGCGCTGGCGGCGTGCTGCCTGCGCATCGATCCCCACCGCAGCGACCGGCTGGGGCTGCTGACCGCGGCCCCCGCACTGGGCGCGGTGCTCGTGTGCGTCCAGGCCTGGCACACCGGCGACGTGTCCGCCTCGGTCCAGGTCTTCCTGGCCCTCCCCGTGGTCGCAGCGGCCACCCAGCTGCGCGCCGGCGGCGCCGGCGTCGCCGTCGCCACCGCCGTCGTCGGGGACCTCGTGCTGACGCTGCACCTGATGCCCACCGGCGCCGCGCTGACCGACGTGGTCTTCGTCGGCACGACCCTGGCCGTTGTGGCCGCCGTCCTCGTCCGGCTGGAGGACGCCCAGGCCGCCGACAAGGCCGAGCTCGCCCGGCTCGCCGCGGTCGACACCCTCACCGGCCTGGTCACCCGCCGGGTGCTGGACGACGCCCTCGCCACCGCGTTGAGCTCTGCCGCCTCCGCCCAGGGCACCGCGCTGATCCTGGTCGACGTCGACGAGTTCAAGGCGATCAACGACGGCCACGGCCACCCCGTCGGCGACGACGCCCTGCGGCACCTGGCCGCGGTGCTGGCCCGGTCCGTCCGCGAGGACGACGCCGTGGTGAGCCGGATGGGCGGCGACGAGCTCGCCGTCCTGCTCCCCGGCTGCTCCGCCGACGTCGCCGCCACCCGGGCCGACGACCTGGTGAACGCCGTACGGGCAGCCCCGCTGCCGCTGGCCGACGGCACCGTCCTGCCGATCACCATCAGCGTCGGCGTCGCCCAGGTGCCGCGCCACGCGGTGGGCCTGCGCGAGCTGTACGCCGCCGCCGACGCCGCCCTCTACACCGCCAAGCGCGCCGGACGGGACCGCTGGGCCACCGCGGCCGCCTAGTCGACGTGTCCCGCCCCGCTCCGCCAGCCGGGGACGGAGCCCTGACGCCCGACGAGCAGCGCCGCCACCGACGGCGCCGCTCGTCGGCCGGTCAGACCGGCACCCTGTCGAGGAAGCCGTGCACGGCCACGATGCGCCCGGACGCGTCCAGCACGGCGACGTCGAAGCCGGCGACCGGAGCCTCCGCAGTGCCCTCCGGTCCGAGCTCCCAACCGAACCGGACCTGGTCGTGGTGCCCGTCGGCCGGCCCGGCCGGGCGGAACGTGAAGCCCGGGAACTGGCCGTGCACCGCGCCGATGGCCTCGACGAGGGCCTCGCGGCCGGTGACCGCCATGAGCGGGTCGACGTAGGACACGTCGTCGGCGAAGACCGCCGTGGCGACGGTGGCCCGGGCTTCGGGGTCGGTGGTGTTCCAGACCTGCAGGTACTGGTCGGCGACGTGCGTGGGGTCCACGGCGTTCTCCTCGGGTTCGGTCGGCGGGCGGTCCCGCCGAGCGCCCGACCAGCGTCGCGCTCCCGGCGCTGCACGGCGATGACGCGCGGGGTAACGGCGCCTGGTGAGCTCAGCGGGCGTCGTCGAGAGCCCGCACCGCCGCCGCGGTCGCGGCATCGGCGGGCAGGAACGCCTCGATGCTGAGCTCCGCGGCCGTGATGTCGACGGCGGTGCCGAACACGGTGACGGTGCTGAGGAAGGTGAGCAGACCGTCCCCGTGCCGGATCTTCAGCGGCACCGCGACCGCGCCGGGCGGAGCAGGCTCCACCCCGCCGGGCAGCGCGGTCAGCTCGGCGTGCAGGGCCACGAGATGGGGGTCGGCGGTCAGCCGCGCCTCGCGGGCCAGGCGGTGCAGGACGTGGCCGCGCCACTGCGCGAGGTTGCGGATGCGGGGTGCGACGCCCTCGGGGTGGAGGCTCAGGCGCAGCACGTTGACCGGCGGCTCCAGCAGCTCCGGGGCCGCCCCCGCCGTGAGCAGGGCGACGGCCGCGTTCCCGGCGACGAGCTCCCAGCGACGGTCGACGGCCAGCGCAGGGTGCGGGCGGTAGCCGTCCAGGACCAGCTGCACGGCGTCCCGCACCGGCGTCATCCGTGTGTCCTGCAACGGCCGCTCGCCGTAGGCGGGGGCGTACCCGGCGGCGAGCAGCAGCTCGTTGCGGGCGCGGAGCGGCACCTCGAGCCGGTCGGCCAGGTGCAGCACCATCTGGCGGCTGGGCCGGGACCGTCCCGTCTCGAGGAAGCTCAGGTGCCGGGTCGACACCTCCGCCTCGTTGGACAGCTCGAGCTGGCTGAGCCGTCGTCGCTGCCGCCACTGCCGCAGCAGTGCGCCGACGTCCGCCCGCTCCCCCAGCTCCGTCACGGTGCCAACGCTAGCCAGATCGGTGCGGCGACGGCATGACCTCAGTGGTCATCGACCGGGCGCCCGCTCCAGCGCGCCCGGGCCGGTGGGTGGCCGGCGGTCCTCGGTCCGGTCGTGCCGTGGAAGACCTCGCACACCACCACTGATGAGTTCCACCGCGCGGCCGCGCTCGTCAGGGGTGCTCAGCGGGGAAGGTCGTCAGCCGCTGCTCGAGGTGCTCCACCAGGCCGTCCCACATGATGTGGGCGATCCAGAGATCCCAGCGGCCGTCGTCACCGGGCCGCGGGGGGACGTGGCCGCACCTGACCATCCCCACCTCGGCCCAGCCGGGGTCCCGCTTCCTGAGCCGGAACGGGATGCAGGCCGCGGGTCGACGACCGAGGGCGGCGGGATCGTCGGGCTCCCAGCCGTGCCAGCCCGACGCCGCCGGCAGACCGGCCACGACGTCGGGCGGCGGGACCTCGCGGCCCACCCAGGCCAGCCGTTCCAGCACCGGTGACACGGTGCGCGCGAACGGGTCCTCGAGCAGCTGCACGACCCGGAGCACGGCGACCAGCCCGTTGCCGGCCGTCCAGGCGAGTGCTGCCCCGGCCTCGAGGTCGGTCACGTCGCGCCAGGGCCGGCGGATCGCTTTCCGCCCCGGCTGCGGCCCGGTCAGCTGCTCCCGCAGGGAAGCCAGCGCGGCTGCACGAGCGGCCACTGCCGCTGGGCCGGACCCGCGCCAGCGGTCCACGTCGACCCCGGAGTCGATGACCTCCAGGGCCCGCGACCGCACCTCGACCGCTAGCCGGCCGCAGCTGGACTGGGTGGCGGCCAACGCCAGCCAGAAGACCGGTTCCTCCTCCGGCGGGAGTCCCGCCCACTCGGTGGTGCAGCGCGCGGTGGCCTCGTCGTCGGGGACCCGGTCCTCGAGCATCCGGCGGTAGACGTCCCGCACGTCGCAGGCCAGGTCGTCGTCGAACAGGGCCGGCCCACCCGCGCTCACGGTCGTCCACCCCGATCGCGATCCGCCACGGGTCGAGGATCTCAGTCAGGGCGGCGGGGCGGTCGCGGTGGTCGCCGGACCGGGCTGTCGAGACTTTCTCCACCGTCGCTCAACCTGTGCGGTCGGGAGCGCGTCTTGATGGGTGGGAGCGCATCAGCGCTGCGACTGGATGGGGTGGGATGCGCGCCGACGATCGCGATGACTTCACGGCGTTCGTCCGTGAGCGGTCACCGAACCTCATGCGGGTTGCGTTCCTACTCACCGGGGACCGTGGCCTGGCCGAGGACCTCCTGCAGACCTCGCTGGAGAAGACCTCGAGGCACTGGCACAAGATCCGGGAGCCCGACGCCGCCTACGCCTACGTGCGGCGGGCGATGGTCAACACCCACATCTCCTGGCGACGCCGCCGCACCGTCCCCGAGGTGTTGCTCGAGGACCTGCCCGACCGCGCGCCCGACCCCGGACCTCACCCACCGGCCCGGTCCGGTGCGGCACTGGCTGCACTGGCCGGCCTGCCGCCCCGCATGCGCACCGTGATCGTCCTGCGCTTCTACGAAGGACTCAGCGAAGCCGACACCGCGGCCGCCATGGGCAGCTCCCTGGGCTCGGTGAAGAGCCAGGCATCGCGCGGGCTCGCTCGCCTGCGCGTCGAACTCGACGAACCCACCCACTCCTTCGCCTCCGGGAAGACACAGCCATGAACACCTCGGACCTGCAGCGCGCCCTGCACGCCGACGCCGAACTCGCCGGTCCCCCGCCGATCGACCTGATGGACCGCATCGAGGACGTCGGTCGCAGCCGTCGCCGTCGCCGCACCGGGGTGGTCGCGACCGTCCTGGCCGCCGCGCTCATCGCGGTCGCCGTCCCGACCACGGTGGCGTTGGTCGACGGCACCGACCGCAGCAGCGTCGCCGGACCCGACGCCGTCCAGCTCCACGACGGCCCCACCCGGGGATCCCTCGCCCAGGACACCGCGCTGGTGGCTGCGGTGGCCGACCTGTCCTGGCCGGCCGCCGCACCGGATGACTCGACGGGGGTCGAGGTCGACCCACCAGCCGGCGCCCGCCACGTCGTGTTCCTGGGCGACGTCGCCGGCACCCGCTACGCGCTGGTCACCGGCGAGGTCGACGGCGGCCTCTGGGCCTCCTGGTTCACCGCACCCGTGGGCGGCGACGCCGCCACGTTCGGTCTCGCCGGCCAGCCGAAGTTCGTCACGGGGACCGACCCGCTGGCCTTCACCGACACCACCGTCACGACACCCGTCGTCCTGGTCGTCGCTGCACCCGGGGACCGCGTCGACTTCTCCGACCGGGCCGTGCTCACAGCAGGCGGCTCCATCACCCGCACCTACACCCCGGGCGAGCAGCTCGGGGACGGGATGGCAGCCATGACCACGAGCCCGGGCGAGATCACCGCGGTGAGCGTCCGGGTCACCCGGGACAGCGTCGTCGTCTACCGATCGCGACCCGACGTCGACGGTGACCTGCGCGTGTTCGGCACGGCCGACCCCGTCTCCCCCGACGAGACAGCCCAGGTCGCCGACCCCCGCGGTCTGGCCGGCACCGTCGACCCGGCCCTCGTCAGCGGCGCCCTGGCCGACATCGCCAGCCCCCTGCAGGTGCCGCTGGGAGAGCTGCAGCCCACCTTGCTCTGGGCCGGGGCCATCCCCGGGCCGGCCGGCTACACCAGCACCGCGGTGGTCGTCGGCATCACCGCACCCAGCGGGGCGTCCATCGCCTACGGCATCGCCTTCAGCGGTCCCGGCGACGGGTCCTACGGCATCTACCTCGCCGGCTGGGAGACCTACGACAGGGACCACCCGCTCCTGGACCAGGCCCAGTTGCTGCGCGCCACCGTCAGCGACGGCACAGCCACCGGCCAGCCGGTCACATCGCTCCTGCTGCTCAGCCCGGTCAACGCCACCGGCACCATGGAGGCGGCACTGGGCTCCCCCGACGGCGAGGTCACCGAAGCCACCGACGGCGCACTGCTGCTGCCCGGCGACACCGACACCTCCAGCGCTGTCCTCCTGGACGTGACCACCGGCCAGACCATGGCCGAGGCCCAGCTCATGCGGTCCGACTACGTCGACCACTACGACTACGGCACCGGGCCGAGGTGACCGGGGCACCCGTTGCTGCCGTCGGGTGGGAGGACCCGAGCAGCTCGGCGGCAGAAGAGGTCGACGCCCTCCACGAGCTCAGCGCTTCGCTGTCCCACGACGCCTGAGCCCACTCCGCACCGTTGGACGATGATCGTCAGTGCGCAATCGGGTCCACAGTCACGAATCCTTCGGTCCAGGCCATCGCATCTACGGTGTCTCGTCCGCCAGGGAGCAGTCCGCTGCGGCCGACGTCGAGTTGACCCCGCACAGCTCGCCCTCGACGGGATTCGGGTGCTCCTGGCCCTCGACCGGCCGCATGTGCCACAGCAGGGACACCGAGTCATCCACCCGACGAGGTCCGCACGGGTCGATCCACCGGAGGCGACCGTCTACCGGGACGAGCCCCAGCCGGCCGGGGGTGCCGGCTGCTCGAGCAGCACCCGTTCCCCGGCGTCCCGCACCCGGACCGTGGACGGTCGCCGTGCGGAGGTCGACACGACCACCCAGCCCAGCGGGGCCACGACCGGACGCCGGACGACGTGACCGTCCTGCTCCACCTCGACGGAGGCGGCCGCGGTGCCGACCTCGCCCCACAGCGCGATCAGGCCCGTCCCGCCGACCGCGCCCGACAGGTCGGCGTGGTCGGCGGGGACGTAGACCCTGGTCAACGCCGCCTCCTCCCAGCCGCCGGCTCCGCCGCCCGGCCCGGTGTCCCAGAGCTCGCCTCTGCGCTCGAACAGCTCCACGTCGACCTCCGTGCGCGCCGGTTCGTCGTCCTCGGCCGGCCGGCGGCGCAGGTGCAGCACGGCGGCGGTGTCCGGGCCCGACCACCACGACACCGGCACGGACTCCCCGTCACCCAGCTGGTCGGGGATCGCGGGCAGCCCGTGCTCGAGCACCCACGAGCTCCACGCGCCGGAGAACCGGTCGTCGAAGGAAGGAGGCTGCACGGTCGCAGGGTGCCAGTGCGCGGGCGTGCACCGGGGCGACAGCAGCACCCCGCAGGGGTCCGGCGAAGCCTCGGTCACCGTGCTCGGACGCCCGCCGGCCTGGCCAGGTCGGTCGCTCAGCCGCAGACGGCGAGGAGGGTGAGCCCGTCTGCAACGGCGCGGAGGAGACGGGAGGACTCCACGGTCAGGCCAGCGGCCGGTCGCTGCGCCCGGGTGCCCCGGCGGCGAGCTGGACGGCGCTGACCACCAGGGCGAAGTGGCTGAACGCCTGCGGGACGTTGCCGAGCTGCCGCCCGGTGGCAGGGTCCCACTCCTCCGACAGCAGCCCCAGGTCGTTGCGGCAGCCGAGGAGCCGCTCGAACAACGCCTCGGCCTCGTCCCGCCGGCCGGCCCCGTGCAGGGCGTCGACCAGCCAGAACGAGCAGGCCAGGAAGACCCCCTCGCCGCCGGGCAGGCCGTCGTCGGCCGAGGCGTTGCGGTAGCGCAGCACCAGTCCGTCCGACGTGAGCTCTCGCAGGACGGCGTCGACGGTCGCGACGACCCGGGGGTCGTCACCGGGCAGGAAGCCGACCCGCGGGATCAGCAGCAGGGCGGCGTCGAGGTCGGTCGAGCCGTAGGACTGCACGAACCGGCCGTCGACCACCCCCTTCTCCAGCACCTCGGCGTGGATGGTGTCCCGCAGCTCCTCCCACCGGTCGACCGGGCCGGGCAGGTCGTACGCGCGGGCGCCGCGGACCATGCGGTCGGCGGCCACCCAGCACATGACCTTGGAGTGCACGAAGTGCCGCCGGGCGCCGCGCATCTCCCACAACCCGTTGTCCGGTTCGCGCCAGCGGTCCGCCAGGTGCTCCATCAGTGCGGTCTGCAGGTCCCAGGCCGCCTCGGTGGGGGCCAGAGAAGCCTCCCGGGCCAGGTGCAGGCCGTCGAGGACCTCCCCCCAGACGTCGAGCTGCAGCTGGTCGGCCGCTGCGTTGCCGGTGCGCACCGGGGTCGAGCCCTCGTAGCCGCTCAACCAGGGCAGCTCCAGCTCCGGCAACCGCCGGGTGCCGTCGATGCCGTACATGATCTGCAGGTCCGCCGGCTTGCCGGCCACCGCCCGGAGCAACCAGTCCCGCCACGCCCCCGCCTCCGCCGTGTGACCGGCGGCCAGCAGCGCCTGCAGCGTGTAGGTCGAGTCCCGCAACCAGCTGTACCGGTAGTCCCAGTTGCGCGGGCCGCCCAGCTGCTCGGGCAGCGACGTCGTCGGGGCGGCGACGATGCCCCCGGTCGGTGCGTAGGTCAGCGCCTTGAGGGTGATCAGCGAGCGGGTGACCGCCGGGGCGTACCGGCCACCCACCCGGTCGCCGCCGGCCACCCAGTCCTCCCAGAAGTCGACGGTGCCCCTGAGCGCCTCCTCCGCGTCGACCGGGGTGGGGGCCGGTTCGTGCCCGGGGGTCCAGGTGAGCACGAACGGCACCCGCTCACCGGCGCGCACGGTGAACTCCGAGACCGACGCCCACTCGTGGCCGACGACCGGCGCTGAGGTACGCAACCAGAGCGCGTCCGGACCGGCCAGCGCCTGGACCTGGCCCTCGCGGTGCCGCACCCAGGGCACCACCCGGCCGTAGTCGAACCGGATCCTCAGCTCCCCCCGCATGTCCACGGTCCCGGACACGCCCTCCACCATCCGGACGACGTCGGGTGCGGTCCCCCGTGGTGGCATGAAGTCGACGACGCGGACCTCGCCGTCGGGCGTCGTCCAGGTCGTCTCGAGCACGAGGGTGTCGCCGCGGTACCGGCGGCTGGTGCACACCCCGCCGCCGGCCGGGGCGAGCAGCCAGCGGCCCGCGTCCGGGGTGTCCAGCAGCGCGGCGAAGCAGGCGGGCGAGTCGAACCGCGGGAAGCACAGCCAGTCGATCGACCCCTCAGTGCTCACCAGCGCGGCGGTCTGCAGGTCGCCGAGCAGGGCGTAGTCCTCGATGCGGGGCATGGGTGCAGGGTCGGCTCGCGACGGGCGGGGGAAACCACCCGGCGGCTGGACGTTGCCTGGCAGTCCGCCCGGGACCGGCATGGCGCCCCGCACACCGGGTAGCTGGGCGCCGGGCGTCGTCCGCGCGCCCGGCCAGCGGTCGCCCCGACCGTCGTGAACGGAGTCCCTCGTGCCCATCCTCGACGGCAAGACCCTGATCGTCACCGGCGGCAACAGCGGGATCGGGGCGGCGATCGTCGTCGCCGCGGCCGCGGAGGGCGCCGACATCGTGATCGACTACGTGGCCCACGAGGACGCCACCGAGAAGATGATCTCCACCATCGAGGCGGCCGGGGGCAGGGCCGTCGGGGTGGAGGCCGACGTCAGCAAGCCGGCCGACCTGCGCAGGATGGTGCAGACCGCGGTGGACACCTTCGGCCGGCTGGACGTGCTGGTCAACAACGCCGGGATCGAGACCAGGACGTCGATCCTGGACACCACCGAGGAGGACTACCAGAAGGTGCTGGACGTGAACCTGAAGAGCGCCTTCTTCGGCACCCAGGTCGCGGCCAAGCAGTTCATCGCCCAGGGCACTCCCGGGCTGGTCCTCAACATCTCCTCCGTGCACGAGGAGTGGCCGATGCCCGGCAACGTGGCCTACTGCGTGAGCAAGGGCGGCACCCGGATGCCCACCCGCACCGCCGGGGTGGAGCTGGGCGAGCACGGCATCCGGGTGGTCAACATCGCCCCGGGCGCGGTGCAGACGCCGATCAACGCCGGCACGATGGCCGACCCGGACAAGATGCACGCCCTGCAGCAGGCCATCCCCGTCGGCCGGATGGCCGCCCCGGAGGAGATCGCCGACATGGTCGTCTTCCTCGCCTCCGGCAAGGCCTCCTACATGACCGCCACCACCGTGTTCATCGACGGCGGAATCATGCAAGGCAGCGTCGGCCTCTAGAGGTCAGACCGTCACCTGTTGTCCGCGGTGGCGAAGAAGCGCCGGTGCTGACGTTCTACGTCGAGCCTTCGGCCAATTTGCAACTTCTTGAGCGACAGTCTCGCTGGATTATCACAGATGTCACGGTAGCGCAGGAATCGGTTGCCTCGCCGCAGCCGGGTGGACGCGCACGGGGGGCCGCTCACCCGCGATGTGAGCGGCCAGCGGAAGTCGGTACCCAGCCATCGGCCGCGGAGCGGTCCCCCACGTTCTCCAAAGATGTCAAAGCATCCGTATGCCCCGGGTCCGGGGGATGGAAGCACTCACCCATGACGGTCCACCGTCAAGCCGCCTCGCTGCACCCGGCTTTTTGACCTGGGCCGAGGACGCGAGGTACAGTTCCGTTTCTCCGTAGCAACGATGACGAACCAGGAGGTGCATATGCTCCAGAATGAGACTGATTTGAGCGCACCTCCCGGCGGTTTCCCAGCTCGAATTGTCCGCCCTGCTTCGCTCGCGACGTCGGATGTCGCGGTCAGCGTCATCTCCGGCTGCGGCCAGGAGGCGCTCGCAGCGAGCCTTGAGGCTCGCGGTCTGCGCGGTTTGGACATTCTTCGTCGCAGCGTAGACAGGGCCCCGCCGCGTATCTCCTGACTCCCGTACGGGAGTCGCGACAGTCCTTGACGCATCGCCGGACCGGCAGTGCGTCTGTTTCTGCTTGCACCGGGAGTTTGCTATGTCCGCAATCGATGATGTCACTGCGCCCGTAGGCCCGCCCGATACCGGGTGGGAGCCGTATCGGACGGTGCTGGAGAAGCAGCGGGCACGATGCCTGGAGGAGGCCCGTTCCACGGCTGAGGCTTTGGGACAGGCACCGTTGGACACCGTGCTGAGGGCTCGGCGCGCCTCTGTCGGGAGCACCCTGGAGCAGATCTCTCAAGCTTTGGAGCGGCTCACTGCAGGCACGTTCGGGGCGTGCCTGCGATGCGGGCGGGCTATTCCTGGTGAGCGGCTGGAAATTCGGCCTTACACCCCTACGTGCGTGGCCTGCAGCTAGCCGCATCACTTTATCTCGTGCGGACCACTGAGTGTCCCGCACCATTCTAGAGCGCTGGCCGCACCGGTCGCTGAATTCACGTGCGTCGGTTGATCGGGCCTGTCCTCATGCACTTGTTATGGCCTGGCCGGTGTCGTGGCCGACGGTGCTCCTTTTTCGTGTCAGAAAGGGCGTCTCATGAAAGACGTTTCTGTTGTGGGAGATGCCGGGCAGTCGATCCGCCCTGACCATGTGGCGGTCATCGGTGCGGGCGTGGTGGGCTTGTCCACGGCTTGGTTCTTGCAGGACAACGGCGTGCAGGTCACTGTCTATGACAAGGCCGGTGCTGGTGGGGGCGCCTCGTGGGGCAACGCGGGGTGGCTGACGCCGAGCCTGGTGGCCCCGCTGCCTGAGCCGGCGATGCTGCGGTACGGCATCCGGGCAGTGCTGGATCGCCGGTCTCCGGTGTTCGTGCCGTTGCGTGCCGATTGGGGTCTGGCCCGGTTCATGGCCGGCTTCCTGCGCGCCAGCACGTCCGCGCAGTGGCGAGCCGGGATGGCTGGTTTGGTGTCGCTGAACCGCTGGGCGCTGGATGCCTTCGATGTGCTCGCCGACGGCGGTGTTCAGGCCCCGACCCACGAGGCCGAGCCGTTCCTGGCCGCTTACCGCACCACAGCCGGCAGGGACGCACTACTCCGAGAGGTCAAGCACCTGGCTAGCGCCGGTCAACCCGATGTGCAGGCAACGGCATTGACCGGAGACCAGGCCCGCGCGATGCAGCCCATGCTGTCCCGGGAGATCGGCGCAGCGGTGCAGCTGCACGGGCAGCGGTATATCCATCCCCCGGAGTTCTTGCGGTCATTGGCGCAGTCGGTGGTCCATCGCGGCGGCCATCTCGTCGAGGGCGTCCCCGTCACCGACCTGGTAGCGCAGCCGGGCGGGGTGGTGGTGCAGACCCCGTCGGGCGAGCAGCGCTTTGATGCCTGCGTGGTGGCTACTGGCGCGGAGTTGCCGCGACTGGTCCGGCGCTTCGGCGTCCGCCAGCCGTTGCAGGCCGGCCGCGGGTACAGCTTCAGTGTCCCGGTCGAGCAGGTACCGGCTGGGCCGCTGTACTTCCCTGAGCAGCGGGTGGCCTGTACGCCGCTGGGCGGTCGGCTGCGGGTGGCCGGGATGATGGAGTTCCGCCAACCCGACGCAGCACTGGACCCCCGCCGGATCCGTGCCATCGTCGACGCGGTGCAACCGCTGCTCACCGGTGCCGACCTGGACGACCGGCGTAGTGAATGGGTGGGGTCCCGGCCGTGCACGGCCGACGGCCTTCCGTTGATCGGTGCCACTAGCTGCCCCCGCATCCATGTCGCCGGAGGGCACGGCATGTGGGGGATCACCTTGGGTCCGGTCACCGGGCTGGTCATGGCCGAATCCCTAGTCAAAGGTCAACCAGCGGCGGGCCTGGAGGCGTTCGACCCGTTGCGCTGAGCCCTGCGCGCACACGTCACCCAGTCCTGGCCCGGCTCGACCGCAGCTGGCACCCCGCACAGGTGTCCACACGTCCCACACCGGTTCCCGTCGTCGGGCGGTTCACCACGCCGAGCACAACCCGGCGGGACCGACCCCGCCGGCGCCAGGACATGCGGGCTGCCGCACGCGAACCGCAACGGTCTCCTCGAACGTTGGCGCTAGGCCAGCGGCGACCCACTTGTCTCGTCCTCGTCCTGCGTCTCATGGCGCGGGTCTTCACTGCGCGCTGCGCTGGAGGCATCTCATGCGTACGTCCTCACTGCTTGGTCCCTTGCCCTCCCCCGACCTGCTGTTGGAGGTGGTCGTCCTGCCGATGGACGACAGCGGGCGGGTGGTGGTCAAGGCCGTCGGCGAAGTCGACGCCTACTCCGCGCCGCTGCTACGGGCCGCGATCATGATCGCCTTGCGACGCCGCGGCTTGCAGACACTGATCGTGAACCTGTGCGGGATCAACTTCATGGGCGCCGCAGGCGCGACCTGCCTGGCCATGGCCGACCGTCGGAGCCGGGCCCGGGGTGTGCGCATGGTGGTCAGCCACCGCGGCCAGCGAGCGTTGATGCGGCCACTGCAGCTGACCGGGTTGCTGAGGTTGCTAGCCCCGGAGTCGAGGGCCGAGCCAGGCATGTGGCCTCGGCCGAAAGTGCCCGGGCAGGCGCGGCCCATGACGGCCGTCGCCGCCGCCCCAAGGCTGCGGCTCACCCAGCTCGGTGCCCGATGACGCGCGCCCGAGCAGTCCGCGGCACCGATCGACACGACCCCGACACCGCCCAAGATGCTCCAACATTAAGCGGAAGGGCCAGGACTGCTGCCTCTGGCGCAGCTCACCACCTTGCCTTCCCCGCAGTCACCACCGCAGTCGAGCAGGCTCAGCTGCACGTCCTGGCATCGGCGTTGACAGACCAGGCCGGCTGCCGGCCCGATGGGTGCGGCCGAGGTCACGCCCCGTGGAGTGGTGTAAATCGTTGGCACCGTGCTGGGTCAGCTTCGGTTGATCATGCTGGGATGGCGGCTCCGGTGTCGATTCCCTGGATGGGTGATGTGGCGGGGTCGGCGACGGGTGCGCCGATGGCCGCCGGAGGCGGCGTGGGGCGGTCGACGAGTGCGGTCATGGAGGCCTCAGCGAGGTAGCGGCGGTCGCCGGCGGCCCATTCGTCGTGGGCCTCGATGAGCACGCAGGTGGTCAGGCGCAGCAGGGCTGCGTCGTTGGGGAAGACCCCGACGACGTCGGTGCGGCGCTTGATCTCCTTGTTCAGCCGCTCCAAGGGGTTGGTGGACCAGATCTTGCGCCAGTGCGCGGTCGGGAAGCCAGCGAAGGCCAGGACGTCTTCGCGGGCTGCGTCCATGACGGCGGACACCTTGGGGTGGCTGGCGGCCAGGGTGGCGGCGACGGAGTCCCACTGGGCGGCCACCCCGTGCGCGGTGGGTTGGGCGAAAACGGTGCGGTAGGCGGCGGTGATGACCTCCCCGTCGGTCTTGGGGACGTGGGCGAGCAGGTTGCGGGCGAAGTGCACCCGGCAGCGCTGCCACGACGCTCCCGACATGGCAGCCGCGATTGCCTTCTTCAGGCCTTCATGGGCGTCGGAGATGACCAGCTGCACCCCACCCAGCCCGCGGCGCTTGAGGCCGGTGAGGAACGCCTTCCAGAACGCCTCGTCCTCGGAGTCCCCGACGTCGACGCCGAGGACCTCGCGGTGACCGGATGCGGTGACGCCGGTAGCGATGACCACCGCCCGGGACACCACCCGGTGCCCGACGCGGGCCTTGCAGTAGGTGGCGTCCAGGAACACGTACGGGTAGGGCTGCTCGCCCAGCGGCCGGTCCCGGAACGCGGCGACTTCGATGTCGAGGTCGGCGCAGATCCGCGACACCTGGGACTTGCTGATGCCCGATGCCGCACCCAGGGCCTGGATCAGGTCGTCGACCTTGCGGGTCGACACCCCGTGCACGTAGGCCTCGGCGATCACGGCGTAGAGGGCCACGTCGACCCGGCGGCGACGCTCGAGCAGGCTGGGGTAGAACGATCCCGCCCGCAGCTTGGGGATCTGCAGCTGCAGGTCCCCCGCGGTGGTGGCCAGCGTCTTGGGCCGGGTCCCGTTGCGCACCGCGACCCGGTCGTGGGTGCGCTCGTAGCGGTCGGCGCCGATGGTGTGGGCTGCCTCGGCGTCGATGAGCTGCTGGTAGGCGTGTTCGGCGATCCGCCAAACCCGGTCGGACTCGGTCGTGTCGTGCAGTTCCGCGAGCAGGGTGAGCAGGGCAGACTGGTCGGAGGTCATCGCGCGTTGTGTCCTTCTGGTGAGTTCCTTGAAGCGGGTCTCACTGACCATCGCGCGATGGCCGCCACAACTTGATCATCTTCCCGTCATCGGTCACGACGACGAGCGAGACGATCACCGGGGCGGCTCCGGGATCTACACCACTCCGTGGGACGTAACTTGCGGCCGATGGATGATCGAGGTGCACGGTCGGCGGGTGCCCCTACCCCCGGCGGCGGTCACGGCGCTGGCCGCTGTGTGCGAGCTGCTCGCGACGGGTTCCGCGGTCACCGCGATCGCCACCGCGCCCATGGTGACCACCGAGGTCGCAGCGCGTCTGCTGGGCGTCAGCCGCCCGACAGTGGTGCGGATGCTGGACGCTGGATGCCTGCCCTACCAGCGGCTCGCCAGCCACCGCCGCCTGCACCTCAGCGACGTCCTGGCCTTCCGGGACTCCCGCCGCTGCCTTGCCGCCGACCGGCCTGGGCACGCCTATCCCCTGCATGGGCACCTGGCCCGGTTCCTGGAGCCCGCTACAGGACACCAGCCGCCTCCCGACAGCCCGCGCACTCCCGGCCCGCGCCCAGAACGCGACGGCTCAGGCCCACGACGACGCACCACTGCGGTCGCCCGGTCCCCCCAGCACCCCCCATCGCCTGCGGCCACCGCACCAGCGGGCACAACCCTGGGCGCCAGGAAGGTGCAGGGATGATCGTCGACATCGCCTCCGGGGCGAACCTCGCCGCGGCGGCTGCCGTCGCCGTCTGCGCCGGTGCGTTGAACTCCGTCGCAGGTGGAGGTTCGCTCATCCTGTTCCCCACCTTGGTAGGCCTGGGATTGCCCACGGTGGCCGCGAACGTAACCAACAGCGTGGCGCAGTGGCCGGGCTACGCCGGGGGCGTGGTGGGGTTCCGGGGATCGTTCACCGGGCAGCGCAGACGGCTGATCCACCTGTCGATGGTGGCTCTGTGGGGCGGCACCGTGGGCGCCGGCCTGCTGCTGACCACGCCCTCGAGTGCCTTCGACGTGCTGGTGCCCGCGCTGGTCCTGCTGGCCAGCCTGCTGCTGGCAGCACAACCCTGGCTCGGCCGCCGGCTGGCTTCGGCCCGGACCGGCGGCGATGACCGCGACCCCCGGTGGTTGTACGTGACGGTCTTCGCTGGCACCGTCTACGGCGGCTACTTCGGCGGTGCGCTGGGCGTCATCTTGTTGGGCCTGCTCGGCTTGGGCTTGGGGAACCTCAAGGTGGCCAACGCCGTCAAGACCGTCCTGTCGCTGGTCACCGCAACAGTGACCGCGCTGGTGTTCGGCCTCTTCGGACCGGTCTCGTGGGTGTTCATCGCCGTATGCGCGCCGGCGGGACTACTGGGTGGTTTCCTGGGCGCCAAGGTGGCGACCCGGCTGCCGGTGACTCCCTTGCGGTGGTTCATCGCAAGTTTCGGTGTCTTGGCCGCGGTATACCTGGCCCTCTTCGCGTGAGCGGTCGGTGCGTCGGTCAGCGTTAAAGAGAGGCTCACCATCTGGTCAGCCGATGGGGCCCTCGGCGGCTGCATCTCCCAAGATGGCGGCGGACTCGGGGTAGGCGGCGAGCACGTCCTCCAAGTCCACCAGGGACGGGAAGTCAGCGGGCGCTTGGTGGAGCAGGAGAAAGCGGACCGTTCGCTCGACCAGCGCGTGACGGCTTGCTTCCGTGGCGCCCAGCTGCGCGCACACCTGATCGGTCACCTGGATCCAGGACTGCACTGGATCCTCGTCATCCTGCAGAGTTACCAGGAGCGAGGCGTCTGGCTGCGTTTCGATTGAGAACGGAACGGTCATTTCAGGCATCTTCCGGTGAGCGTGCCCGCTACGCGGCGCACGCTTCTCCCCCGCCACCGGCGGGCTAGTTGACGACTAGGTCCGCAGACGGGTGACCCAGGAGGGCCAGGAGGCCCGTCAGAGCGTCGACGGTGCCTGCCTGGATGTCGGCGGCGCCACTCAGGGTCACGGTGACCACCCCGCACCCGTTGTTGTGGAGCTGCTCCACTGTGGCGCAAAGCAGGTCCAGGGAGACGTGGTCCACCCGCCCGGTGACCACGATGGTCGCTGTTTCTGGGTTCACGGTCTGGGTGTAGGTCCACTCACCGGCCCTCCGGTGGCGACGTGTCATCGTCACTGCCGGCTCGTCGCGGCAGCGGCGTGCCCGGTGTCCCAGGGCTTCCTCACCCAGCTGCTGTCAGCGTCTTGGTCACGATCCATGCCGCAGCGCGGACACACCGACGCGGGTGAGGCATCAGCCATCGCCCCACAACCGGGGCACACCAGGGCCAGCCAGCAGGCGGCATCCCCGCCGAGATCCTCGTCCACGATGTTCCCTTCTGAAGACGGTGTGCCCAGCGATGGCACCGGCCCACTGGTGGCCGTGGTGGCAGGCGTGTGGGCGGTCATGTTCGCTGCCTTCCCGGCAGCTGCAACACCTCATCCATCCGGCGCAGCTCATCCCAGTGCAGCGCGCTGAGACGACCGAGGGTCTGCTCACCTACCGCGGTGAGGGTGACACGGACCGCGCGGGCGTCGTCGGGGTCTGGTGTGCGCTGCACCAGTCCTTCCACCTGGGCGCGGTTGACCAGTTCTACGACGCTGTGATGCCGCAACTGAAGCGCGTCGGCGAGCTCTCGGACCACCGCCCATTCCCGGCCTGGGAAACCCTTGACCGCCAGCATCAGCTGGTATTGCTGCGGGGTGATCCCGTGCTGGCGGACGGTCAACTCACTGAATCGCAGGTAGCGGCGAATCCCCGACCGGAAGCGGGCCAGTGCCTCGAAGTCCTGCTTCCGCAGAGCAGCCCGACTCGACACTGCATCGGACAGCGCACCGGTGTCCGCGTCGGCCACTGCGGTGTCCGCGTCGGCCACTGCGGTCCCCCCGTCCTCCATCAACTCAGTCCCTCGTGGAAGCCCATTCCACGACAGTATCGTGTTACGATACTTCTGTCACGGCCGCATACCGCGGTCCGAGGTGTGGCCACCTGAGGAGGTCGGTCGTGCTCAGTGAACGTGAACGCCACGGCATCGGTGCTCTGGACGATCGGTTCCGGTGCTGGCCGCCGCCTGGAGGCGCCACGCCGGTAGGTAGCGAGGTTGCTGAGGCGTGGCCGGAGGACGCCGACCCAGTGCGCAACACAGCCGGCCGACGGACGCCGGGGTCCTCGTCGTGATGGGCTATCTGCTGGTGGGCGTACTGCTGGCTTTGCTGGTCCTGCTCGGTTCCAGCGTCCGCGTCGTGACCCAGTACCAGCGTGGCATCGTCTTCCGGCTCGGCAAGGCTCAGCAGGAGATCCGTCAGCCGGGCGTGGCCATGCTGATGCCACTCGTAGACCGCCTGCACAAAGTCAACATGCAGATCGTCACGATGCCGGTTCCCGCCCAAGAGGGAATTACCCGAGACAACGTCACCGTCCGGGTGGACGCCGTGGTCTATTTCCGAGTGCTGGACCCGATGCGGGTCACCGTCGACGTGCAGAACTACACGGCGGCGATCGCCCAGGTAGCACAGGCTTCGCTCCGCTCGGTCATCGGCAAGAGCGACCTTGATGACCTGCTGTCCAACAGGGAACGGCTCAACCAGGGCCTGGAGTTGATGATCGACAGTCCCGCCGTGGACTGGGGCGTGCACATCGACAGGGTCGAGATCAAGGACGTGGCCCTGCCCGAGACCATGAAGCGTTCGATGTCCAGACAGGCCGAGGCCGAGCGGGAACGCCGCTCCCGGGTGATCATCGCCGAGGGTGAGCTGCAGGCATCGGCGAAGCTGGCCCAGGCCGCGGAGGTCATGGCCGAGCATCCTGCGGCCCTGCAGCTGCGGCTGTTGCAAACCGTCGTGGAGGTCGCCTCGGAAAAGAACTCCACTCTGGTGCTGCCCTTCCCCGTAGAACTGCTGCGCTTCCTGGAGCGGTCCACCGCCGGCGGCGACTCGGCCCAACCAGGCCCCTCCGGCGTCGCGGAGCCGTCGGCGCCCGGCCGAGCACCTGACGCCCCGGTCACTGCACCCGTCGACTCCAGGCCCGAGTCCGGGACGGTCGACGAGGCCACGGGAGCACCGCCGAAACAGGCTCCAGTCCTCGCGCCTGCATTCCCC
The DNA here is from genome assembly GCF_037083865.1 of Klenkia terrae. Taxonomy (NCBI): domain Bacteria; kingdom Bacillati; phylum Actinomycetota; class Actinomycetes; order Geodermatophilales; family Geodermatophilaceae; genus Klenkia; species Klenkia terrae. The sequence continues at coordinate 57,797 of NZ_JBAPLV010000009.1, forward strand.
GCGCTGGTTCCCCCGCCCGCCGCCGCGGCCGCCTTCGGTGCACACGCAGACCAGACATGACCCGACACGCGCCCGCACCGACGGTGGTCGTTGCTGTCGGCCTTAGCGATCGCTCCCTGGCACAGGTGCAGTGGGCCGCCGCGGAGGCCTCTGCCCGGCGCGCGGACCTGCGCATCGTTCACGTCCTGCCCGGATCCCTGGCCTTGGCCCCGCTTGCCCTAGACGGCGGCGCCACCGACGCCGCGGTTCACGCCCACGGCGTTGCCCACGAGCTGCTCCAGCAGGCCACCTTGGCCGCGTGGGCTGTGGCATCCGACCTCGACGTGACCATGGACGTGGTCAACGGGCCCGTCGTGCGAGCACTGCACCGGCACAGCCGCGGGGCGGAACTGCTCGTGATCGGCGAAGGCGGCCGCCCCCGCTCCCGGCGGTGGACACACTGGTCGACCCTCCGGCGGCTCACCGCCACGGTCACCTGCCCCCTGGCCGTTGTGGGGGCGACCCGGCTGACCGTCCCCAGCACCGGGAACGAATCACCCGGGCCGAGCCCCTACGTCGTCGTGAGCGCCGACGTGACCACCCTGGGGAGCGCACTGCAGCTAGCTTTCCCAGCGGCCCGGAGGCGGTGTTTGCCACTAGACGTGGTCTGCGTGGTGACCACCGACAGCCCGGCCGACATGGAAGGGGTATGCGGCTCGGCGGAGGACGCCCAGGAACATGCCAGTCGGTGGTGTCAGCTGGCGGTCGAGCCATGGGTCGCTCGCTACCCAGACGTACCGGTGCGGCTGCGCATCGAGCAGGGCGACCCCGCCTCAGTGCTGCTGTCGGCCACCCGCGGCGCGGCCCTCCTGGTGATCGGCACACGCCAGCACACCCTCACCGGCCACTCGACTGGCCCAACCCATCGAGTGTTGCGAAAAGCCACCTGCCCCTCACTCGTCGCCCCACCACTCCACCTCGACGTCCAACCGCCCCAACGTCGTCTCTTCCGGTTCATCGACGACCCGAAAGCCTCACAGGCCCACCAATAGGTAGCAGTCACCTCAAGAAGCGCGATAATTCGTGCGGTGCCGGGCGCCGCGCCGAAGGCGGCAGAGCTATCCACGAGGTTGGCTGAGGCTCACGATGAGTTCCCGGGGTTGCTTCGGCGGGCGGCAGCGCCCGGGGAGCGGCCAGCCAACCCCGATGCCTTCACTGGCCTGCTGCCGTCACGTCCCCAGACCCCAGGAGCGGAGGCCGAAGCGCCTGCTCAGCGGAGGATGCCCAGGGATTGGGCGCGCGACACAGCCGCGGTCCGGGAGGACACCCCGAGTTTGGTGAAGATGTGGCCGAGGTGGGTTTTCACGGTCGCGTCGGTGATGTGCAGCCGCGCAGCGACGTCTGCGTTGGAGGCGCCGTCGGCAACCAATATCAACACCTCGATCTCGCGGCCGGACAGGCTGACCTGGGGGGCCCGCATCCGCGCCATCAAACGGTCGGCTATGACGGGAGCCAGTGCGCTCTCCCCGGCTGCTGCCGCGCGGACCGCGGCGAGGAGCTGCTCTGGGGGGGCGTCTTTGAGCAGGTACCCGCTGGCGCCGGCTTCGATGGCGGCGAGGATGTCTCCGTCGCTGTCGTAGTTGGTGAGCACCAGCACATGTACCGGTGCCGCCAGCGCCCGGATGAGCCGGGTGGCTTGGGCACCGGTGGCGCCCTCCCCGAACTGAAGGTCCATGAGGACCAGGTCGGGGGCCAGGCGTTCGGCGAGGCTCACCGCATCGTGGGGGGTGGCGGCTTCGGCGACCACGGCGATGTCGTCCGCGGATGCCAGCAGCGCCCGAAGGCCCGCCCGTACGACGGGGTGGTCATCGGCGATGACGAGACGGATCACGGCTCGGTCACCTCCAGCTCCACCGTGATGGTCGTTCCCCTGCCGGGCGTGCTGTCGATGTGGAGCCGACCCCCGAGTTGATCCGCCCGCTCGGACATGGCGCGCAACCCGAAGGAGTCCGATGTGCCGGCTCGGTCACGCTCGACTGCTCGGTCGAAGCCGATCCCGTCATCGACGACGTCGAGGCGAGCGGTTCCTCCCGTGACGGTGAGCCTTAGCTCGATGGTAGAGGCGCCGGCGTGCTGGACGGCGTTGGCGACCGCACCTTGCGCGATACGCAGCAGTGCCGTCTGCGTCTCCATCGACAGGGGTCTGTCCTCCGGCGGGGCGGTGACCGACACGTGTATTCCGTCCCGTTCCCACAGTCTGCCCAGGCGGTGGAGAGCCGCCGCCAGTCCGCGGTCCAAAGCAGGAGGCGCCAGCTCGCGGATGAATCGGCGCGTGTCGGCCAGACCATCGGCTGCGGTAGCGCGAGCGAGCCGTATGTGGTCCAGGCCCGGCCTGCCTTCATCGGCGCGCTCAGCGGCGTGCAGCAGCATCTGGATGCTGGACAACCCCTGGGCGACGGTGTCGTGGATGTCTCGGGCCAGCCGCGCCCGCTCGGCCAGGACACCTTGCTGGTGCTCAGTTGCAGCCAATCGCCCGCGGGTCGCCAACAAGTCGGTGAGCAGCTCCTCGCGTTCGGCGGCCTCCCGCTCGAGGGCTCCGTATCCCAGACCGACCAGCAGCGCGACCCCGGCACCGACAACGGGACCCACCACCCCACCCACGGTGAAGTGGCCGTGCAACCCCAGCGCGATCACCGCGACCGCGGTCGCCACGGCGACCGTGATCGGCCCGACGGCACCAGGCAGGACATGTAGGTACAAGAAGAACAGGGGAAACGCCAGGTAGGCGGCCTCAGGGATCACGATCAGCAAAGCGACCCAGAGAAGGGACAATGCGGCGACCCACGCGGCGCCAGCCTGTGCCCTGTGCCGCCCGGGCAAGCGTGCGATGCCCGCACCGGCGGCGTAGCAACACGCGAACGCGAGTGCGAGAGCCAGCGTCATCAGCACCGCATCGCCTGCGAGGAGGGTGCGGACGACGACGAGGGAAAGCAGAGCAGCGAACAGCACGTGCAATCCGCTGCGGAGCCCCACGAAGACGGGGGTCAGCGTGCTGTGCGGCATGTCTGGTCAGCCTACGGCGACTGCATGGCTACCGAATCGTCGGAAAGTATGACCGCAGGACCAATCGGAACGGCGATGAAGAACGAGGTCGCGACAGCCAGGCTGGGACTGCGCCGCGGAAGTTCTGCGGCGCAGAAAGGAAACCTGTGTTCGTCGCCTGGCGCGACCTGCGCCACGCCCGCGGACGGTTCGTCCTCATCGCCTCCGTCGTCGCACTGATCACCGTGCTGGTCGGGTTCCTGGCCGGGCTCACCGGCGGACTGGCCGCCCAGAACGTCTCCGCCGTCTTGGCCTTGCCCGGCGACCGGCTCGTTCTCCAACAGCCGGCCGAAGGCCGGCCGTCGTTCTCAACCTCCGCGATCGACCAGACCATCGAGCAGGCATGGCGCACCGCCCCGGGAGTGCAGCGGGCCACCCCGATCGGCATCGTCCAGGGTCGGGCAGCAGCAGCGCCGTCCCCCACTGCGGTCCCGGTCGCCTTCTTTGGTCTTCCACACGGATCTTCTGCCTCGCCCGTGGCCGACCTAGCACCGGCCGGCGACGATGAGGTGGGCCTGTCGGCCCAGGCGGCGATCGACCTCGATGTGGGCGTGGGAGACAGCGTTGCCGTCGGCGACGGCACCTACCGGGTGGCGGCCATCGGGGCCGACCTCTGGTACAGCCACACCCCCGCGGTCGTCTTGACACCAACATCGTGGGCCGAAGTCGACCGCAACCTCGGCGGGGACGGCCTACCCACGGTCTTGGCGGTAGCTGGCTCACCGGCGTGGGACTCAGTCGCGGCCGCAACCCACACCTCGGTGAACACACCCTTGCTGAGCCTGACTGCGCTCGAGACGTTCCAATCCGAGATCGGCTCGCTCGCCCTGATGATCGCGATGCTCTTTGGAGTTTCCGCGCTGGTCGTCGGGGCCTTCTTCACCGTGTGGACGATGCAACGCGCCGGTGACATCGCCGTCCTCAAGGCCCTCGGCGCCTCCACCGGTTCCCTCATCCGGGATGCGCTAGGACAGTCGCTAGTCGTCCTAGCAGCCGGCATCGGCCTGGGCCTCGCCGTGGTAGTCGGCGTGGGCATGGCCATCGACGGTGCCCTGCCGTTTCTCCTCAGCCCGCTCACCACACTCCTGCCAGCCCTCGTCATGACCGTTCTGGGTCTGGCCGGCGGCGCATTCGCCCTGCGCACCGTGACCTCCGCCGACCCCCTCACCGCCCTGGGGAGCATTCGATGATCAACCTGCAGGACGTCACGCTGACCTTTCCCGACGGCGACTCGCGCCTGATCGCCGTGGACGACGTGTCCCTGACCGCCCCCGACGGCAAAGTCACCGGAATCACCGGCCCGTCCGGGTCCGGCAAGTCCTCCCTCTTGGCTGTTGCAGCGACCCTGATCCGCCCCGACACCGGACACGTGTGGATCGACGACGTCGACGCTGCCGCCCTCACCCCGACGCAGGCGGCCGCGTTGCGACGTGAGCAGATCGGCATCGTCTTCCAGCAGCCCAACCTCCTCCCCTCTCTGACCGCACGGGAGCAATTGCTCGTCATGGCCGAACTAGGAGACCGAGGACGCCGGCATCGCATGACGGTGCACCGGCGAGCAGACGATCTGCTCGACGCAGTCGGGCTCACCGCCCACGCCCACAAACGACCCGGGCAGCTCTCCGGCGGGCAGCGCCAGCGCATCGCCATCGCGCGAGCCCTTGTGCACGCCCCGTCAGCACTTCTCGTCGATGAACCCACCAGCGCACTGGACCACCAGCGCGGCAGCGACATCATGGGTCTGATCCACCGGCTCACCCATGAGCGCGGCACCGCCACAATGCTGATTACCCACGACCTCGCACACGCGGACGCACTCGACACAGTGACCACCATCAACGACGGGCGCGCCAGCCACTCCGACACAGTCCTGGCCTGATCGGGTTCCGGCGCGGCTCCAAGCTGCCCACGGCCATGGCCGTGATAGCCCGGACACCCCGATCCGCGCTGATGACCTCCCCATTAAACGACCGACGACCAGGGCCGAGCGCCTTCGACTCAACCACCCCTACGTGGGTGATCAACCCCGCCGGGTCAGCACCTGTCGGACCGATCAGACCCGAGCCGACTAACCGGGAACGGGCATCCCCATTGTCACCGGCGAATTAGCTGCTGTCATCGAGACCAGTGGGCGCGGCCGCACGGTCGGGGATGAGACCCCGCGAATTCGGTGGCGGAGCACCCGAGGGCAATACAGTGAAGGACATGAAACCCCTCCCCGGCTTACGGCACGTTTCGGCGCCCCCGGCCCCCACATCGCGCCCGACTGGATACGATCCACGCACCGTGGCCATACGGGAGTACGAGGGCGGCCACGTGGCCGACGACCTGCGTGACCACCCGCGCGCCGTCGAGGCAATCCTGCGATGAGGAAGGCGTCGCTGACCGCTCTGGCCCGTGAGCACCTTGAGGCGGCCGGCCGAAGCACCAACGGTCGGAGCGCACACACTGTCTACGGCGGGCATGAACATGTGCTTCGGCAGACCATCATTGCCATGACGGCGGGGCAAGTGCTCGCCGAGCACGAAAACCCCGGCGAGGCCACCGTGCACGTCCTGCAGGGCCGGGTCCAATTGACCGCCGGCGAGGAAGACTGGAATGGCAGCCCCGGCGACCTCATCACCGTCCCAAGCGCACGGCACTCCCTCACTGCGGTCGAGGATTCAGTCATTCTTCTGACCGTGGCTGTCTCCCGTAGGTGATGCCTTTCGTGCCATCGGCACGTCAGCATTGACTTGGATGAAAAAGCTCGATGCAACCGACCCAAGCCAGCACCGAACGCGCGACTGTCGAGGCGCTCAACCGCGCCGATGTCGCACTTTTCGACGTCGAGATGGCTGAGGAACGCCTGCGCCGGCTGCAGCGTCAGATGGCCACCGTCACCGCTACGGCACCTTGGACGACCGACCGTTGCCACCGTGCCATGCCCGGATGCCACACATGTCCCACTGGCCGACGGTGCACGCGGGACAGCAACGGGGTCTGGGCGGTGGACGGTGCCGACGACCAGGTCGCCCAGCGTCAGACCGCAGCTGTCCGGGGCGGAGTGGACACGCCCCCGGGTTCTCGTGGCCGGGGATCAGCAGCTCCTGCCTGGGCGGGGCGGGTAGAGCCGTATCCTTGAGACAATCTGCACGTCGGTGCCGCACAGGTTGACTGCGAGTTCATCGACCAGGACGCTGCCCTCCTGCTCGTCGGGCTCGGGCAGGCCAAGCTGTCCGCGGTACCGGGCCAGACGGTCAGCGCGTGCACGGCGTGCTCTTCGGGCTGCTGGTGCCGGGCCGGCTCATCGGGCGTCGATCAGGGCTTGCGGTGCGGCGGCCTTCATGCGGATGTGCAGCCCACTAAAGGTCGTCATACGGGACACCTCTACGACCTCTCGGCAGCGGCCGGTCAGGAGGAGCTGACCGGCTCAGCGAGGGCGCGGACGACCGACGAGCGTCCAACCCCCAGCGAGGCTGCAATCTCGTTGAGGGTCAGCCCCTGGGCGCGCATGGCGATCGCCGCTGCTCGGCGCTGGTCAGTCATGACGCTGGGCCGGCCACCCTTTCGGCCGCGAGCTCGCGCCGCGGCGAGGCCGGCCACTGTGCGTTCGCGGATGAGCCGGCGCTCCATCTGCGCGACGGCGGCGAAGACGTGGAAGACGAGCTCACCGCCCACGGTGGTGGTGTCGATGGCCTCGGTGGTCGACCGGAACTGAACGTCGCGCTCGGCCAGGTCGTTGACGATCCGGGTCAGGTCCTCCACCGACCGACCGAGCCGATCGATGCGCCATACCGCGAGGGTGTCGCCAGATCTTAGGTATTCCAGGCAAACAGTTAGCTGAGGTCGCTGGGCGGTGGCACCAGAGGCGAAGTCCGTGAACACCTTCACGGCGCCGGCCGCAGTGAGCGCGTCGTGCTGCAGGGCTGGGTCCTGCTCGAGCGTGGACACCCGCGCGTACCCGACGACCGTCATGCCGGCGACGCTAGCCGAGCTGTCGATTCAAAACACTGCGAGGGTGGGTTTGTGGGCCGTTGATTTCGGAACGGGTTTCGGTCCTGGCTGCAGGACGGGCGACCTGGCGTTTCGTGACCGGCAGCCGACTCGTCCGCTGTCGTGTCACAAACGGGGGTTTCTGGGCCGCAGGCGCAACAAAGTCCGCAGGCGGGCCGCCCCTAGGGATCGCCCGCCTCAGCATGTAGCTCGACCGGACTCTCTTCCTCTACTCTTTGCGTATGCATGCGGATAACGGAGGTCATCGAGCGGTTCTGCCGGTCGAGCAGGTCGACCTGGCGGTCGAGGTGTTCCGGATGCTGTCCGACGCCACCCGTATCCAGCTGCTGTGGGCGCTGATCGACCGGGAGCTGTCGGTCAACGAGCTGGCCGACCACGTCGGGAAGACCCCGGCGTCGGTGTCCCAGCACTTGGCCAAGCTGCGGATGACCCGCTTGGTGCAGACCCGCCGGGAGGGCACGTCGGTGTACTACCGGCTGGAGAACGACCACATCGCCCAGCTGGTTACCGACGCGGTCTACAACGCCGACCACGCCACCGCCGCGGTCCCCGACCACCACCGCCCCAACACCGGCCTCACCGCACTCCCGACCCACCGGGGCGAGGTGGCCCCGTGACCACACCCAGCGAGTACCGCAATGACGGCGCCGAAGAGCCCACCGGCCTCGAGGCGGCCAGCCCGCACGACCACGGGCCCCACGATGACCCGCACGACCACTCCCACGCGCCAGACCACGGCAGGAGCCCAGAGCACCCGCACAACGCTGACGATCACGGTCACCCGCACGGCGGTGGCTCGGACGGACACGGGCACGACCACCCGCACGGGGAGCTCGGCCATGACCACCCGACCGGGCTCAAGGGCTTCGTGATGGGCATCTTCCGCCCGCACAGCCACGACTCGGCCGACTCCGTCGACTCCGCCCTGGAATCCAGCGCCGAGGGGATCCGCGCCCTGAAGATCAGCCTCGTCGTCCTGCTGCTGACCGCGGTCGCTCAGGCCGTCGTCGTGTGGTTCACCGGCTCGGTGGCGCTGCTGGCCGACACCGTGCACAACTTCTCCGACGCGATGACCGCTGTGCCGCTGTGGATCGCGTTCCTGCTCGGCCGGCGGGCGGCATCGCGGCGGTACACCTACGGCTACGACCGGGCCGAGGACCTCGCCGGGGTGTTCATCGTCGCGATGATTGCGCTGTCTGCCGTGCTGGCCGGTTATGAGTCCATTCGCCGACTACTGGACCCCCAGCCCATCACCAACGTCGGTGTGGTCATCGCCGCGGGGCTCATCGGCGCCGCCGGCAATGAACTGGTCGCGCTGTATCGCATCCGCATCGGGCGACGGATCGGGTCAGCGGCGCTGGTCGCCGACGGCCTGCACGCCCGCACCGACGGCTTCACTTCCCTGGCCGTTGTCCTGGGTGCCGTGGGCGTGCTGGCCGGGTTCCCGCTGGCCGACCCTATCGTCGGGCTGGGCATCACCGTGGCGATCCTGCTGGTGCTCAAGAACGCAGCCCGCGACGTCTACCGGCGCCTGATGGATGCCGTGGAACCCGAGGTCCTGGACACCGCCGAGGCCACCATCCGCGCCACCCCGGGCGTCCTGGACGTCGAACGGCTCCGGGTTCGCTGGACCGGACACCGCATCCGGGCCGAGGCCGCCGTGACCGTCGACCCCCATCTGTCGGTCACCGCCGGCCACGACATCGCCGTCGACGTTCACCACCGACTCCTGCACGACGTCCCCAAACTCGTCGATGCCACCGTGCACGTCAGCCCGGCCAGCACCCACGGCGACCCACACCACGCACTCGCCCACCACAACGGGGCCTAGAACGGCCGCTCGGCGGGACGGGAACGGGGAGGGGTGGCGCGGGCCGTCCCCGCACGGGGGGTCGGGGACGGTCCGCGACGTCACGCTAGGCCTGACAGTCGTGTGCGCACCAGAGCTCGACGCGCGGTGCTCGTCGGGCCCAGCCGGCGTCACCGTCAGACCGCCGTAGCTCCTCACGGACAGCCGACCACCTCGGTCCTCGTGCGCCGGGCCCCCGGGACCGTGCCGGCGCAGTCGGGCCCAGCAACGGTGCAAACTGCTGGGTTCGCCGAAGCCGGCCACACTGAGGTCGAGCGTTCTGGCCTGGATTTGATTGGTGGTCGTGACGCGGTAGGGCGGTCATCTGCCTACCCTGGTGGGGTATCCCGGTTCAGTGGTGGAGGTGTCATGCGGGCTCGCCTGCTGTGGACGCTGCTGCTGCTGGCTGCGGTGTTCTCGATGCATGGCCTCAGTTGCGCTGCTGCTGACTCGGCCATGACCGGCACCTCGACCCACACCTCGACGGCCACCGTTCACTCGCCCACCGCGGCTGCAGGCTCCGTCGTGGGGCTGGTCGTCGCGGGTGCGGCGATGTCGGACATGGACGCTGCCCACTCCACCGATCAGACCGGTGGGCACAGCTCCGCAGCGCACGCGCTGATGGTGTGCCTGGCGGTGCTAGCCGGCGGTGTTGGTGCCGTCTTGGCCGCCTTGGCCGTGTGGCTGTCCCGACGTCGACTCGGGACGGTCTACACCCGAGCGGCTGGGCACGTGCGAGTCGTCGTCGACCGCGCTGCAGCCTGCGCACCTACCCCTGAACTCAGTCGCTTGTGCGTGCTGAGGGTCTAGGCCGAACCACCTGACACCGGTGCCCCTGTCGGGGCCCCGCGTCGAGTGCTCGCCCTGCCCTCATCCTTCGCGCCCTGGCCACGCCCGGGCGTCGCACCCTTCAGGAGTTCCTGTGTTCAGCGACCCCACGTTCCTCCGCTCGCCTCGTAGTACTGCACTCGTCGGTGCCCTGATCGCCGGCTCGGTGGCCCTGTCGGCCTGCTCCGGTGGCTCAGACACCGCCACGTCGGAGTCCTCGACGTCGGTCCCGGCCGACGCGACGTTCAACGACGCCGACGTCGAGTTCGCCCAAGGGATGATCCCGCACCACGAGCAGGCGGTGGAGATGGCCGACCTGGTCGCCGACCGCTCCACCGACCCCGACGTCGCCGACCTGGCCGCCCGCATCCAGGCCGCCCAGGGGCCGGAGATCGACACCCTGAACGGCTGGCTGGAGACCTGGGGCGCCGACAGCGCCGCCAGCGCCATGCCCGGCATGGACCACTCGGCCATGGGCGGGATGATGAGCGCGGAGGACATGTCCTCCCTGGAGGCCGCCAGCGGTGTGGAGTTCGACCGCATGTGGCTGCAGATGATGCTCGAGCACCACACCGGCGCTGTGGGCATGGCCCAGACCGAGATCGACAACGGCGAGGACCCCGCGGCGATCGCCTTGGCCCAGGACATCAAGTCCTCCCAGGGCACCGAGATCACCGAGATGGAACAGCTCCTGGAGAGCCTGGCCACCCAGTAACACGCAGCCGGCGGGGAGGCGCAGGCATCACACCTGCGCCTCCTCCCTGGCGCCATTCGGTGATCACCGGGCGCGCACCGCTGCGCCTCCCCGGGCCCGACCGGCCCGGTTTCTTCGACGACACCCTTGGCCGCGGGTACCCCCCGGTGGTATCAAGAAGCCCCTATCCGGGTACCCCCCGGGGGTATGGAGGACATCATGTCGCGCAACGAGCACCACTCGACGATCACCCAGGCCGCCAGCACCTCCCAGCACCAGCTCGACGACCATCCACCCACGCAGCACGCGAACGGACACGGCGGGCACGGCGGCCACGGCGGCCACGGGGGCCACGGGGGCCACGGCGGGCACGTGGCGATGTTCCGGCGGCTGTTCTGGTGGAACCTACTGCTGGCGGTGCCGACGGTGGCCGCCTCAGGCATGTTCGCCTCGATCCTGGGCTACCAGCTCCCCGACGTCGCCGGCTTGTCGTGGGTGTCCCCGGTGCTGGGGACGGTCATCTACCTGTGGGGCGGGCGGCCGTTCCTCACCGGCGCCGTGGACGAGATCACCTCCCGCAAGCCCGGGATGATGCTGCTGGTCGCCCTGGCGATCACGGTGGCGTTCGCGTCGTCGTGGGCCTCGACGCTGGGGCTGGTGCCCCACGGGTTGGACTTCTGGTGGGAGCTGGCCCTGCTGGTGGTCATCATGCTGCTGGGCCACTGGGTGGAGATGCGGTCGCTTGCCCAGACGTCCTCGGCACTGGACTCCCTGGCCGCGCTGCTGCCCGATGAGGCCGAACGCGTCCAAGACGGCCAGATCGTCACCGTCGCACCGGCCGACCTTCAGGTCGGAGACGTCGTCGTCGTCCGGCCCGGTGGCCGGATCCCCGCCGACGGGCAGGTCACCGACGGCTCAGCCGCGGTGGACGAATCGATGATCACCGGGGAGTCCGCGACCGTCACCCGCAGCGTCGGGGACCCGGTCGTCGCCGGCACCGTGGCCACCGACTCCGGGCTCCGCGTCCAGGTCACCGCCACCGGTGAGGACACCACCCTGGCCGGCATCGGCAAGCTCGTCGCCGACGCCCAGGCCTCAGGGTCCCGCGCGCAGCGGCTGGCCGACACCGCGGCGGGCTGGCTGTTCTGGTTCGCCCTGGGCGCCGGGATCCTCACCGCCATCGTGTGGTCGACCATCGGCGCACCGCAGGATGCAGTCATCCGGACCATCACCGTGCTGGTCATCGCCTGCCCGCACGCCCTCGGGCTGGCGATCCCGCTGGTCATCTCCATCGGCACCGAACGCGCCGCCCGCGCCGGGGTGCTGATCAAGGACCGGGTGCAGATGGAGGCCATGCGCACCGTGGACACCGTCCTGTTCGACAAGACCGGCACCCTCACCGTCGGCCGACCCACCCTCACCGACATCCACACCGCAGACCACCCCACCACCGACCCCGGGGAGACCTTCGACGCCGACCGGGTACTCGCGTTGGCCGCGGCCGCCGAGACCGACTCCGAACACCCCCTGGCCCAAGCCATCGTCCGTGCCGCCGCCGACCGCGGCCTCACCGTCCCCGCCGCCGCGGACTTCACCTCCTCCCCCGCCATCGGCGTGCAGGCCACCGTCGAGGGCCGCACCGTCGCCGTCGGCGGACCCGGGCTGCTCGCCCAGGTCGGCGCGGCCGAGCTCCCGGTCGCCGACCAATGGCGCCAGCAAGGGGCGATCATCCTGCACGTCCTGGTCGACCGAGTGGTGATCGGCGCCCTCGCCCTGGCCGACGAGATCCGACCCGAATCCCGCGCGGCGGTAGACCAGCTCCGCGACCGCGGAGCCCAGGTCGTCATGATCACCGGTGACGCCGAAGCCGTCGCCGGCACCGTGGCCGCCCAGCTGGGCATCGACCGGTTCTTCGCCGGCGTCCGCCCCGAGGACAAGTCCGCCACCGTCGCCGACCTGCAGGCCGAGGGACGACGGGTTGCGATGGTCGGTGACGGCGTCAACGATGCCCCCGCCCTGGCCCAGGCAGACGTCGGTATCGCCATCGGTGCGGGCACCGACGTCGCGATCGCTTCCGCCGGCATCGTGCTGGCCTCAGCAGACCCACGCTCTGTGGTGTCGGTGATCGACCTGTCGGCCGCGACCTACCGCAAGAGCGTGCAGAACCTGGCCTGGGGCGCCGGCTACAACCTGATCTCCGTGCCGCTGGCCGCCGGAGTCCTGGCCCCCATCGGGTTCGTCATGCCCATGTCCATCGGCGCGCTGCTGATGTCGGCCTCCACCATCGTCGTCGCCCTCAACGCCCAACTGCTGCGACGCCTCGACCTCCGACCCGGGCCCACAGGGCCAGACCACCACCGCCCAGATCCCGGCGCCTCTACGGCGTCGGCCCACCGGAACGAGGTCAAGGCGTGACCACTCCCAGCGAGTACCGCAACCAGGGCACCCTCAAGCCACGCGGCGATGCGAGCAAGGCACCTGACCACGACGCCATCGCAGGCGAGGCCCAAGCAGATGAAGAGGTAGCGCACGAGCGCCCGACCGGGCTGCGGGCCTTCGTGCGCGGGCTCTTCCGGCTACACGCCTAAAACTCGCTCGACTCCAACAGATTGTCCCGGAGTGGGCTCATCCCCGCGATGGCGGTGATCACTCAGGCTGCGGGCCCGGCCAACATCAAGCCTGCATCCCGGCGTCTTTCGGAACGAGTTGTGGGCCGCAATTCGTCGATCCGTATACGGGGGTTTGTGGGCTGCACGCATTTGGTCTCGATGTGCTGGCCTGCGGCGAGAATTAAGGACACGACTCGGAACAAATCCGGTGATACGTGCTCCATGAACCGACGTTGAAGAACGACCGTTCACCGTGGGTCTAGCGTCGCCCGGTGGGCATCGGTGGCGAAGTGCAGGAGGACCGGGCCGCTCGGAACGTCAGGCAGGCGTTCCGAGGTCGACGGGCGCGGGGGGCGTAGGGGTGGGGGCGTCCTTTGCCTGGGTGCGGCGCTCGCGCAGCCACGGCAGCAGGGCTTGGACCGACATGGGCCGGGCGAGGTGCCAACCCTGGACGACGTGGACGCCAAGCTCGGCGAGCGCGTCCCAGGTCTTCTGGTCCTCCACGCCCTCGGCGACGACGTTCAGGCCAAGGTTGCGGCCCAGGTCGGTGATCGCGCGGACGATGGAGGTGTCGCCGGGCCGGTGGAGCATGTCGGTGACGAAGCTTTTGTCGATCTTGACCTCGTCGATGGGCAGGCGCTGCAGGTAGGACAGCGAGGAGTAGCCCGTGCCGAAGTCGTCGACGGAGAGCCGCACGCCCAGCGCCCGGAGCTCGCGCAGCAGGCTGATCGCCCGCGTCGGGTCGGCCATGACCGAGCCCTCCGTCACCTCGAGCGTGAGCGCGGCGGGCGGCACGTCGTGGTACTGCAGTAGCTGGGCGACCTCGTCGACCAAACCAGGGTCCAGCAGGCTCCGGCTGGACAGGTTGACGGCGATGGACAGGTCCTGACCGCTGCGCCGCCACTGAGCGACGGCGGCCAGGGAGGCGTCGAGGACCAGGGTGGTGAGGGCGCCGATCAGTCCGCTGCGCTCGGCGACCGGGATGAACTCGTCGGGCGAGATGCGGCCGCGAGTTGGGTGGTTCCACCGGACCAGGGCCTCGACGCTGCGCACGCGGCCGTCGTCGGTGTGCGCCTGGGGTTGGACGTGCACCTGGATGTCCTCGGTGGTGAGCGCGGTCCGCAGCTCGGCGACCAGCGCCAGGCGGTTGACGTCGTTGGGGTCCAGGTGCGCCTCGTATAGCCGCAGGCCTTCCCCGGTGCGCTTGGCCTCGTACATGGCCACGTCGGCGCGCTTGAGCAGCGTTGCCGGGTCGGTGGCGTGCTGGGGGGATAGGGCAATCCCCAGCGAGCCGCTGACCTCGACCTCGACGCCGTCAAGGAGCACGGGGGTCCGCAGCTGTCCCAGGATGCGGCGGCCGACCTCCAGGGCGGTTTCCTCGTCGGCGCCATCCAGCAGCACGGCGAACTCGTCGCCGCCGAGCCGGACCACGAGGCCGTCGGCGCCGACGCAGTCGCGCAGCCGGACCCCGACCTCCACCAGCAGCAGGTCGCCCTGGTGGTGGCCAAGGGTGTCGTTCACGTCCTTGAACCCGTTGAGGTCCAGGATGACCACGGCCCCGGCGGGGATCCGGCCGGGGTCCCCGTCGCTCAGCAACGAGGCCAACCTCCGCTGCAGCAGGGCTCGGTTGGGCAGGCCGGTGAGGGCGTCGTGCAGCGCGTCGTGGCGGAGCTGGGAGATGAGCTCTCCGTTCTGCAGCGCCACGTTGGCGTGGGTGGCCACGGTCTCGAGCATGAGGACGTCACCGTCCTCGAAGGTGCGGACCTCGCCCAGCCGGTTAGTGACGACGATGACCCCGAGCACGCCGGCCCCGCTGCGCAGCGGGACGGCGACGGCGTCGCGGGCCCCGTGGACCTCAAGCCAGGAACGCTCGTCGGCGTCCCGGGTCCCCCGGGCCAGCGTCAGGGACGCACCCTCCTCCATGACCTGGTCCAGCAGCCACTGGTCGACCGCGCCGGGAAGGCCCTCCGACCGGGTCAACCGACCGGTGGCGCCGAGCCGGACGCGGGCCAGGGCCCCGCCCTCGGCGCCGACGAAGACGGCCTCGGCGTGCTCGGCGTGCAGCAGGTCCCTCGCCTCGGCTAGGACGCTGCTGAGAACCTCGTCGACCTCGGGGGAGCTCGAGATCGCCTGGGTGAAGCGGTACAGCCGTTCCAGGCTCAAGTGCCGGTCGGACAGCGCCGCGTAGGCCCGGTAGCCGATGAGCAGGCCGGCGCCCATTACCAGGAGCAGGACGACGGCGGCCGGGGTGGCGGCCAGACTGGTCGCGGCGATGAGGCCAAGGGTGACGACCACAGGCGAGGCCAGGTCGCCGGTGGCCACCTCGCGCAGCAGCGGAGTGAGCGGCGGCCTCCCGTCGTAGATCGCCATGACCCCGGCAACGGCCAGCACGCTGACCCGGTTGGCGACCAGGCAGCCCGCGCAGGCCGCGACCCATGCCAGCCAGTGGGTGGCGTTGCCGACGTCGTTGAGGAACCGGAAGATGCCGACGGCCACGACCATCTGCAGGCTGAGTGAAGCCAAGTTCCATAGCGTCTTGAGGACCGACGACCGGCGGTGGACCAGCAGGATGACCGCGGACCCGAGGAGGTTGCCGGCGACTAGGTCGGCGGGTGCTGCATAGAACAGCCCGAGGACCACCACGAGCTCGCTCACCGAGACTGTCTGGGCCTCGCGGCCGGTCTGGATGTGCATGACGCACGCCTCGGTGGCGGCGAACAGCCCAGCCAGCAACCACCAGGGCAGTAGCACCGTGCCGTCGAGGGCGGGGTCCTGGGTGAGGGGGAGACCGAGGGTCACCGCCATACCCGCCATGGCCACGGCCATGCCGGCGACCAGCACCGACCGGGGGTCGACCACGACCCGCCGGAGCCGGGGCGGGGCCGGGAGGGGCCCGGCCATGGTCGTGTCCACGGAGGGTGGAACGGCAGAGCGGGGCGCGGCCTTGAGCCGCGCCCCGCTGCACCTCACCCCGTCGGGGCCCCTCGTCGGGTCATCCCCGCGGCGTCCGCGGACGGGGCACCGGCGGCGTCCTGGGCGGACGCGGGGTGGACCACATGCGGCTCACCTCAGAACCACCCGGCGCTGGAGAACCCGCCGCTGCGCCACATGCGGCCGCTCCACGCGCTGTCGCGCCACATGCGGCCGGCCCACTCGCCGTCCCGCCACATGCGCCCGGCCCACTCCCCGTCGGCCAGTACGGCACCGGCGCTGGTCCAGGTGGCTGTCGGCCAGCTCTTGTGCGCCTCACCGGTGTTGGTCCAGCCCCGGGCGGTCAGGGTGTTGCCCATCCAGGCGCCGTCCCGCCAGGTCTTGCCTTTCTGGGTGTCCCGGGCCCACTGCACGGCGTTCCAGGCCCGGCCGAACACATCGACCTCACCGAGCAACGTGGTCTCCTCCGCGGTTCCGTCCCCCACCACGATGTGGAAGCTGCCCCGCGAGGCCTCGAGCGACCCGGTCCCGGTGCCCCACGGTGCCGGGTCGACGACGGTGCGCGGCACTGACCTCAGTGCCTGGCGGAGGTCGGTGGTCCCCGAACCCTCCATGCGGGCGGACACGTTGTTGAGCCCGCTCGCCGACCCCATGAGGATCTGCTTGACCTGGTCGGGAGTCAGGTTCGGCATGGCCTGCAGCAGCAAGGCGGCCTCGCCGCTGACCACCGCGGCAGCCTGGGACGTCCCCGAACCACGCAGGAACTGGGTCCCCACCCGGGCGCCCGGGTTCTGCGTGTCCGCAGCGCTGGCGGGCGACCGCAGCCCGAGGACGGAGACCCCCGGGGCGGTGACGTCCACGTGCCGGGCGTCGGTGCCGTCGGTGGACCAGGAGGGCACGGTGTCATCGGCGGTCGCGACGGTGCCCGCGGAGTCCATCGCGCCCACCGCCAGCACGTGCGGGTCGGAGGCCGGGTTGGCCAGGTTCGTCGTGCTGTCGCCCTCGTTGCCGCCGGCGACCACGACGACGATCCCGTTGAGCCAGGCCTGCTCGACCGCGTAGGCCAGTGGGTCGACCTGGCTGGGCTGCACGGAATCGGTCCCGTAGGACAGGTTGATGACCCGGATGTTGAGCCCCTCGTCCCTGCGGTGCTCGACGACCCAGTTAATGCCGGCGATGACCTGGCTGACGTCCACGTCGCCGTTGGCCGAGCCGACCTTGACGTTGACCAGGTTCGCATCGGGCGCGATCCCGGTGAACCGGGCCGGGTCGGTGTAGCTGGCCGGGGTCCCGACCGCGGTGCGACCGGCGATGATGCTGGCCAGGTGGGTGCCGTGGCCGAAGCCGTCGACGTTTGACGTGGCCGGGTCCTGGCTGTCGAAGGACAAGTCAGGTCCGTTCACGACGTTCCCGGAGTTCAGCCCGGCGACCCGGGTCACCCCGGTGTCGATGAGCGCGACGCCGACACCGCGGCCGGTGATCCCGAGCCGGTAGGCGTCCAGCGCGCCGACGACGCCCGCGATGTTGTACAGCGATCCCTTGTCCGCCTGGGCGTCGTAGCCCAGCGTCGGGCTGACCGCGGCGTGGGCCGACGTCAGCCCGACGCTGCCGACGAGCACCGCCGATGCGGCGACCACCGCCGACAGGCGGGCCCCCGCCCATCGTGCCCTCGTTGCCATCTGCTCCTGCTCCCTGTTGCACCTGGTCGACCGCCTAGTCTTGACTGGTCTCACGTTGAGTAAGGAGTCAGGTGCGCTCCGTGTCACCACCTAGCGGCCCTAGCTCACCCCATTGGGCGTGACCTGCACTGACCATCTCGCTGACGACGGGTTCCGGACCATGTTTTGAGACGGAATTCGTAGATCCGCATACGGGGGTTTTCGATCCCCACGGTCCGCGTTCGTACCCGTGCCACCGACGTCCAGGAACCAGCATGATCGTGGAGTGACACCTGCCGAGCGAGGTACCCCGTTCATCCGGCGGTCCCCGCCTGGTCGTCCTCGGGACGCCCAGCTGAGCGCACGGCTGATGGCTGTGGCCGTGGACATCGTGGCCCAGGACGGGTGGAACCGGCTGAACGCTGATGCGCTGGCTGCTCGAGCCGGTGCTGGGAAGGCGGGCATCTACCGGCGGTGGCCGTCGATGGCGGCCCTGATGGCTGATGTGTTGTCCCAGCTGGTCCTGGTGGATCCCGATGAGGACACCGGCACGCTGCACGGGGACCTCACCGCGGTGTTGCAGCCGTGGACGCGCCCGTTGAGCGCCGCCGAGCAGGCCGCTGCGGCGTTGGTCGGCACCTGCCACCACGAGCCGGACCTGCGGGAGGCCCTGCATCGAGCCGTCGTCGTGCCCCTGGCCGCTCGGCTGCATCACCTGGCGGTTCGGCACCGTGTACCCGCCGACCGGGAGGTCGTGCTCGTCCTGGTGGCGCAGGCGTTGTGGTGGGAGCGGTACCGCACCGCCCAACCACCCCTCACCGAGGCCGCCGTGCAGCAACTGGCCGATGACGTACTACTGCCCCTCGCGCGGCCAACCCTCCTGCCTACCGACCTGCCCTGACAGCGATAGGTGGCGGCCGACGTCCAAGCAGCGGCGCCGGACACCGGACCACAGCACGCGTCGAGACGCCCAGCTTCGGCGGCTGCGCCTCAGTGCGCGGTGAGCAGATGAAGCAGTCCGCTGGCCTGGAGCGCGCGGCGAGGCGCCCGGTGGCGATCCCCGGTGACCACGACGAGTCGCTGCCCGCCCTCGAGGGCCGTCTGGTGGGCGCGGGCGAGGACCCTGAGCCCGGCTACATTCAGGAAGAACACCTCAGTCAGGTCGACCACCACGTCTGGCCCGTGTGGGCGGAGATGGGTTGTCAGGGCGGCCTGCAGTACCGGGGCGGACCCGTTGTCGATCTCCCCGGCGACAGCCACCGTCACCTGGCTGTCGCCGTTGGCCGGCATGGTGCGCACCTGAAGGTAGGCCTGGCCAGTGAGATGGGGGAACCGGTCGACGGCGCCTGGACCAGCATCGGGGTGCACGTAGTCCTTAGAAGGCATGGAATCCGCTTCCGGCGATCCGTCGCACCGCCCATCAGCGGCCAGCGGGCGCGCTACCGCGCGGCATCAGCCCAACCTTGGACTGCCGAGATCCACGCTAGTCCGCGGAGATCATCCGGGAAAGGGGGCGCACAGCCGAACAGGACGCAACCGATCACGGGGCTAGGGTTCAGCGCAGGTCGCTTCGGCGGCGCTCGTCCAACCCAGGGCGCACCCGCCACACCCCGCTGTGGCCCTCTTCGACGTGACCGCTCCTCGGGCAACGCGTCAGGACAGGTCGTGCTCTGTGTCCACCAAGCCGCCCTCCCCCGGTTCTCCCGACGACGGCGACCCGGCCGCGATGGACCAGGAAGCCCACCGCGCCGCCGACCGCGCGATCCCCTCCCCGCAGCTGGGGTCCTTCGACTCCGAGGGCCTGGACCCCCTAGGTCGGTTGCTGCTGGCATCGGAGTCGGTGGCCTCGGTGCTGCACCGCGCCGCCGCCTACGCCAAAGGCTCCATCCCCGCGGCTCAGGAAGCTTCGGTCACCTTGGCCACCGGGCCCCGGCGAGCGACGGCGGCCTGGACCGGGCTGACGGCCTTCGAGCTCGACGAGTGCCAGTACGGGCTGGGCTACGGGCCGTGCCTGGAGGCCGCCGACACCGGCCACGCGGTGCTCATCGCCGACACCGCCACCGACACCCGCTGGCCCGCTTTCGCCAATCTCGCCGCACGTCAGGGGGTGCGCAGCGTCCTGTCGGTGCCGATCCCGGTCGGGGGTACCGCCCGCGCCGCCCTCAACCTGTACTCCGCCACCGCCGGCGCGTTCAACGACCCGCTCGTGGCGGCCACCGCAGCCCACACGGCCGGGCAGACCGCCGCGGTGATCGCCAACATGCACGACCTGGAGACCGCCCGCACCGAGATCGCCAACCTGCAGCTGGCGTTGGCCTCCCGCGCCGTCATCGAGCAGGCCAAGGGCGTGCTGATGGGCATCCACGGCTACGACGCCGATCAGGCGTTCCAGGTGCTGTCCACCCGGTCCCAGCACACCAACACCAAGGTGCGCGAGATCGCCGCCCAGGTCCTCGCGCACGTACGACGAGCAGGCCCCTCGACGTAGCCGGCGACCGGCCAACGCCAGACGGTCGGCCGGTTCGGGTCAGGGGGCGCCCAGGTCGGGGGCCAACTCCTGGACGGGCAGGAAGCCATCCACAACCAGGTCGGCGATGGTGTCCACGTCGGTGTCGTGGCTGTAGGCGTGTGACCGCAGCACCGCCAAGGCGTCCACGCTGTCGATGTTCAGCCCGGCGTTCACCATGCCCATCGCCTGCCACACCCGGGCCCGCTGCCGCGCCGGTGGCGCCTCCAGCCACGCCGGCCCCGAGGGTCCCCCTCGCGTCGGGCTGATGTGCTCGCTGCTGGCGCCCAGCTGGAACACCCGGGTGACCTCCCCGCTCACCACCAACGCGTCGACCAGCGACAAGTCCCCCACCTGGTTCGGTGCGGCCAGGTACAGGTCCAACACACCGACGCTGGCCAGACCATCGCTCAGCGGCAGCGCGATCACCCCGCGGATGGGGGTCTGGGCCACCAACTCCGCGGTGAACGCCGGCCACCGCGCGGCCAGCTCGGCCTCATCGGCCACCACCGGCCGCTGCTCGGCGTGCGCAGCCAGGCACGGGCCCTCCCCCACGGTGAACTGCAGCCGCTCCGCCGTCCCCGCCATCTCGTCGCTGGCCCCCAACGGCAACCGGCGGCCCGGCGCGAAGTACAGGCTCATCCCTGCCCCGGTCACCGGCAGCACCTGCGCACACGCACCGGCCAGCCGCTGCGGTAGCAGCGCCACCTCGGGCCATTGCTCCGCCGACGCCGCCAACGCAGCACCGAACGCACCCAACACCGGCATACCACCCATTCCCCGAGCGGTGATCTCCAGGCGGTCTGGAGGGTCGGCCGGTTCACTGGGGATCACCTGTTCCCACCCGGACGCGGCGGCAACCCTGGTGCGGCCTACGCCGCAGGGCTCCGGCTGGTGCTGCGGTCCCGGCGCGGTTCCGGCGCAGGGTCAGGGTTTGGCGATGGTGGCCCACACCGTCTTGGTGGGGCCCTCGTAGTGCACCCCGTGGGCAGTGGTCAGCTCGGTGATCACCTACAGCCCGTACCCGCCGGCGCCGGTCGGTCGGTCGGTCGGTCGGTCGGTCGGTCGGTCGGTCGGTCGGTCGGTCGGTCGGTCCAGCACAAACACGCGACGCGCAGGTAGCAACTGTGGGCATCACCTTGTGGCAACTAGGTCGATAGAGCCTCGGGTTCTGGACACGGTTGTGGGCCGGATTCGGTAGGCCCACATACCGGGGTTTTCGAGCTATGCCGACCTGGTCGGTCCGAGTGTGCGGGACCAGTTTGGTGGCTTCCGCGGAGCTGACGAAAGGGGTTTAAACGGCGTCGAATGCAGCCTGGGGACCGGACGGATGGTGGTGCGCCGCCCAGAGATGGTTGAACCCCCCGGGCACCGGGCAGGCCAGGGGAGCGCGAGGAGCGCCGGGAGCCACAGCGGTCGAGCATCGGCCGTGCTCACGCGTCCCGCGATCAATCCCTGGAGGTACCCCCATGCGTGCACTCGTCTACAACGGCCCCCGCGACGTCTCGGTCCAGCAGGTCCCCGACGCAAAGGTCGAGCATCCCACCGACGCCGTCATCCGGGTCACGGCGACCAACATCTGCGGCTCCGACCTGCACATGTACGAGGGCCGCACCGACCTGGAGACCGGCATGGTCATCGGCCACGAGAACCTCGGCGAGGTCGTCGAGGTCGGGGCAGGCGTGACCAAGCTCAGCGTCGGCGACCGCGTCGTGCTGCCGTTCAACATCGGTTGCGGCTTCTGCGAGAACTGCGAGCAGGGTCGCACCGGCTTCTGCCTCACCGTGAACCCCGGCGTCGCCGGCGGCGCCTACGGGTTCGCCGGCATGGGCGGGTACAGCGGTGGCCAGGCCGAGTACCTGCGCGTCCCCTTCGCCGACTTCAACGCCCTCCAGCTCCCCGAGGACAGCGTGGAGAAGGAGAACGACTACGTCATGCTCGCCGACATCTTCCCCACCGGCTGGCACGGCACCCGGCTGGCCAAGGTCGCTCCCGGTGACTCGGTCACCGTCTACGGCGGTGGCCCGGTCGGCCTGATGGCCGGCTACTCAGCGGTGCTCCAGGGCGCCAGCGAGGTCTACGTGATCGACCACCTGGCCGAGCGTCTCGCGCTGGCCGAGGAGTTCGGCGCGATCGGGATCAACTCGAGCACGGGCGACCCGATCGAGCAGATCAAGGACGCCACGAAGGGCCGCGGCACCGACCGCGGCGTGGAGGCGATCGGCTACCAGGCACACGACAGCCAGGGCGTCGAGCAGCCCAACATGACGATGAACGGCCTGGTCGAGGTCGTGAAGGCCACCGGCACCATCGGCGTGGTCGGCCTGTTCCTGCCCGAGGACCCGGGCGCCTCCGACGAGCTCGCCAAGAAGGGCCAGCTGGCCTTCGACTACGGCACGTTCTGGTTCAAGGGCCAGACGATCGGCAACGGCCAGGCCAACGTGAAGAACTACAACCGCGCGCTGGCCCGGCTCATCCACCAGGGCAAGGCCACCCCGGCCCGCCTGGTCAGCCACAACCTGGGTCTGGACGAGGCGCCCGAGGCCTACCGGCACTTCGACGCCCGCGACCAGGGCTGGACGAAGGTCGTCCTCAACCCCACGAAGGGCTGAGACCGCCGACCGGGCGTCGGGTCGAACAAGGACCCGACGCCTGGTTGCCGTCCGCCAGTGTGAGCCGATGGAGCTCATCCGCCACCCCTGGTGGGTACGGCTGCTAGCAAGCCGCCGGGGTCCACACCCCCCCCCGGCGGTTGCACAAGGTCGTGTCAACTGACACCTGAGCGCTTGGTGGTCGTCAGACTGTGCCGCAATGCAGGCCCACCAAGGCGATGCTGGCGGGGGCGCAGTCAGCAGCACGAAGTCGCCGGGGTGGACTCCGCCGCTGCGGGCGGCGCCGTACTCGATCGTCAGAGCGGCGGGCAGGGTTGCCGCACCGGCCGATGCCAGGGTCTCAAGGGACGGCGCACGAGGGGCACCTGATCTTCCTCGCGGTGTTCCCGGCCGGGTTCGTCTACCGGACCCGTATCGCCTGACTCAGTGACTGTCCCGGGACCACCGGCCCTACCCCGCCCGTGTCGCTCAGGTAAGACACCCGCTGAAGCTGGTCCGGGTCCCGCACAAGAGGTGTGACCAAGGGTTGCTGCGATCGCCGCAACCCCAGGAGTGCCTGAGCCCTGGCCAGCAACCGCCAACCGCGTGGTCCCTCAGCTCGATCGCTCAGCAGGCGTCCCTCGTCCTGACTGCGAGGGCATTCACTAGCTTCGGGGGTACCTGTGGTGGTGCGTCCGCCCTCCACAAGCAGGACCACGCCCCTGGCGAAGCCTGCTGGTGGCGGGAATCGACATGCGACCGTGGCGGCGACCTCGGCCAAGTGCCCAGCAGAGCGGATGCAACTGCGTCGTCTCCGTGGTCGACGTCCGGATGCTGAGCTCGGCGCTGCTCAGAACCCGCAGTCGTGATCGACGCGGTAGGAGTGAAGACTTCGGTTCTTGCCTTCGCGGTCGCCCATGGCAGCGCGCCGCGGTGGGACGTTGTCGGCAGGCGCTGAGACATCCGCGAGCCGCCCGCGGCGGGCGAACCCACCGCGGGCGCCGCCTGTTCTATGCGGGCTGCTTCTCGGCGACGACGTCGAGCTGCTCGATCACGGGTGCCTCGAAGAGCACACCCGTGTTCTCGCCGAGCGCCTGTGCTACCGCCCCCGACAGGTGCGCCTGGCGCCCGTCGTCGTCGGGGAAGGCGTCAAAGATCCCGAACGAGGAGGGTCCGAACTGGATGCCGAACCACCTGACGGTCGCGGGTTCCCCCTCGACGATCGACAGCCCCTGGTTCAAGAAAGCGCGGACGTCGTCCTCCCTGCCAGGCAGCGCCTCAAGGCGCACCAGAAGGGCTTTGCTGACTTGTGTCGCCATCTCGGGTTTCTCCTTCGGTGGTTCGCGTTGTCACGATGACCGAAACGCCGCTAGGGCGGAGGATGGACCAACATTCGGGCCGACTTCTCTTGTCCAGCGTGCCGGTCCATTCGACACTGTCATGCCGATCCCCACGGCGTCCATCTGGGGATTCGTCGATGTCGGCGAGGACGCTCGCTCCAGTGACCATTTGCCACCGTGACGACCGTCTCTGCAGGTGGCCCTGGTCTCGAGCTGGTGGTCGGGAGGGCCGAGTCGACGGCCTCAACCGCCGAGGCCTCAACCTCCGAGGCCTCAACCTCCGAGGCCTGATGACTGGAACTGGCAGCCATCAGAGCATCTCGAGCGGCACCTTGCTCGATGGCGGTGGGAACATCCGGTCGAGTTCTTCCAACTCTGCGGTGCTGAAGCTGATCTCCATGGCGGCGCGGTTCTCCGTCACCCGCGCGGGAGAGGAGGCTTTCACGACAGCGAACACCTGGGGGAGTCGCAGCACCCAGGCGAGGGCCAGCTGGGCCGCAGTCGCCCCCTTGGCGCTGGCCATGTCGCGGACCGCGGGGTTCCCGAGCAGCCGACCATGATCGACCGGGGAGTAGGCCATCAGGGGCACGCCGGCCTGGCGGCATCTCGGGAGGAGGTCGTACTCGAGTCCGCGGCGGTTGAGGTTGTAGAGCACCTGATCGGTTTGCACGCGCTCCCCGCCCGGCACCGAGGCCACCTCGTCGAGGTCTCTGACGTCGAAGTTGCTGACACCCCAACCCCTGATCAACCCGGCCTGCACCAGGTCCTCGAACCCCGCCACCGTCTCGGCCAGCGGCACTCGCCCGCGCCAGTGCAGCAGGTACATGTCGAGGTGATCGGTGCCCAATCGCCGCAAGCTGGCCTGGCATGCCTCCACTGTCCCTCGTCGGGTGGCGTGGCTGGGTAGCACCTTGCCGACGAGGTAGACACTGTCCCGCCGCCCCGCGATGGCCTTGCCGACGAGTTCCTCGGCGGCGCCGTCGCCGTACATCTCGTCGGTGTCGATCAGCGTCAAGCCGCAGTCCATGCCCGTGCGCAATGCGGCCACCTCGGTGGCCCGCGTGGCGGACTGCTCACCCATGTACCAAGTGCCCAGGCCAAGTGCCGGGACTGATGCCCCATCGGGCAGGGTCACGGTGCGGATGGTGGGTGCGCTCATCGTGGAGCTCCTCAGGATGGGGGCAGCGGAAGACGCAAGGGTCCGTATGTGCCGAGCGATGCCTGTTCGGGCCGTGGTCGCACGTCGGACCCCAGGGGCGTGACGAGGCCCCGAATGTTCGTCTTTAACGCCTCGTGTATCGGGTAACCATAGATGCGGAAGCAATCCGACCCCGGGCGGCACAAAGCAGTAGGCGCTGGTTTCGGACCACGTTGTGAGCCAAATTTTGTAGGAACGCATACGGGGGTTTAAGGATCGCGGCAGCACGCTGATGTTGGTCAGCGGACCCGCTTGGGCCGGGCCAACCTTGGGCTGCAGACCCCGGCTGACCGCAGCCACACAACAGCCGTAGCGCACCATCTCCGGTCATGAGTCTCGACGACGTCGTCATCTGCTCTCCGCTGCGCACCCCGGTCGGCCGCTTCGGCGGTGTCTTCGCCGGGCTGACCGCCGCCTCGCTCGCGGCCACCGTGCTGCGCGAGCTCGCCGCGCGCAATGGGCTCGGCGAGGGCGATGTGGACGACGTCGTGCTCGGGCAGTGCTACCCCAACGGCGAGGCGCCCGCGATCGGCCGCATCGCGGCGCTGGATGCCGGGCTGGGCACCGGGGTTCCCGGGCTGCAGGTCGACCGGCGCTGCGGCTCGGGCCTGCAGGCGGTGCTCTACGCCTGCATGCAGGTGGCCACCGGCGCGGCGACCACCGTGGTCGCGGGCGGCGTGGAGTCGATGAGCCAGGTCGAGCACTACGCGCTGGGCCTGCGCACCGGCGTCCGCGGCGACGGCACGATGCTGCACGACCGGCTGGCCCGGGCCCGGGAGACCGCCGGCGGTATCCACCACCCGGTGCCCGGCGGGATGCTGGAGACCGCGGAGAACGTCCGTCGCGAGCACGACGTCGACCGGCTGTCCCAGGACGCGTGGGCGCTGCGGTCGCAGCAGCGGGCCGGCGCGGCGATGGCGGGGGGCCGGTTCGCCGACGAGGTGGTCGGGGTCGAGGCGCCCGCCACCCGCAAGGCGCCCGCCCGCACCGTGATCGAGGACGAGCACCCTCGACCGGGGACGACGATGGAGGACCTGGCCGCGCTGCGCCCGGTGATGGGCCGGGCCGACCCGACCGCCACGGTCACCGCCGGCAACGCGTCCGGGCAGAACGACGGCGCGGCGATGTGCCTGGTTACCACCCGCGAGGAGGCCGACCGGCGCGGCTGGGACCCGTTCCTGTCGCTGCGCGGCTGGGCCGTCGCCGGGGTCGCCCCGGAGACCATGGGCATCGGCCCCGTGCCCGCCGTCGCCGCCGCGCTGGCCCGCACCGGCCTGCCCCTGGCCGACATGGACCTGATCGAGCTCAACGAGGCCTTCGCCAGCCAGGTGCTCGCCTGCCTGGCCGCCTGGGAGCTGTCCGAGGCCGACCGGGAGCGGGTCAACGTCAACGGCTCCGGCATCTCGCTGGGCCACCCGGTCGGGGCCACCGGCGCCCGGATCCTGGCCACCATGGCCCACGAGCTGCGCCGCCGCGAGGGCCGCTACGCCCTGGAGACGATGTGCATTGGCGGCGGCCAGGGCCTGGCCGCGGTGTTCGAGCGGGTCAGCTGACCGGGGGCGATGCGGTCGAGCGAATCCTGGTCGCGGCCCGGATCAGTAGAAGCCCTCGTAAGCGGTCGACCGAGTTTGAGCTGGCCCGAAGCCGAGCTCGCTGCTGATCCGGCCCGCGGTCTCCAAGAGGAGTGGGATGACCTCGCGCTGGAGCTCGTCAGGGTTCGAGCGCCCCGTCGAGGTCGATGTGGCCAGCGCGGCCACGACGGTGCCGCTGCGGTCACGCACGGGGGCAGATGCTGAGAGCAGACCGGGCTCCAGTTCTTCGCTCACGATGGACCACCCCTGCTCCCGGACCAGGTGCAGCGCGTCCCGGACGGCGATGCCGTCGGTGATCGTGTTCGCCGTGAGGGCTACTGGAGGTCGCCGGGTGAGTACGTCGTCGACCACGGCCGCAGGTAACCACGCGAGCAGCACCCGGCCCATCGACGTCGCGTGCGCCGGGATCCGCGTACCGATCTGGACGTTGATGCTCATGATCCGCCGCACGGGCACCCGGGCGACGTAGACCACTTCGGCGTCGTCCAGGACCGCCAACGACGCGGATTCCCCAGTGCGCTCGGCCAGCTGGAGCAGGTGGGGCTGTGCGACGCCGATGAGCGCGTGGGACTCGGTGTAGTGCTGCCCGATCAACAGGACGCGAGGGGTGAGGGAGAACCGACCGCCGTGGGCTCGCACGTAGCCCAGCCGCTCGAGGGTGATCAGGAACCGGCGGACCGCCGGGCGGGAGAAGCCGGTCAGCTGGGCGAGCTCGGCCAGGGTGGGGTCGGGGTGCTCCCCGTCGATGGCCAACAGCAGCGCCAGGCCGCGGTCCAGCGACTGGACGTAGTCGCGGTCCGATCCCGCTGCGCCCGTCGTTTCGGTCGCCTGTTCGTCTGGGTCCTTCGCCGCCATGCCCTCAGTCTTTCCCACGTGGTGAGCAGCAAGTGCTTGACGACCGCCGTGACCGGCGGCACACTCCCCTTCACGACGCACTGCGTGCAATATGTACGCACAGCGTTCGGAGGAAGGGAGTGTGCAATGGGGCCCAGAGTCGTCCGGAACGCGTTCGGCAAGTTCGCCACCGGGGTCACCGTCGTGACGTGCGCCAAGGACGACGGCGTCCCGCACGGGGCCACCGTGAACGCCTTCACGGCGGTGTCCCTAAATCCGGCGCTGTGCCAGGTGACGCTGACCCGCCAGTCGAAGGCATGCGCCTACCTGGAGGGCGCGCCGTTCGCGGTCAACGTCCTGTCCGCCGACCAGGTCGACGTGGCCTGGCACTTCGCCGGCCGACCGGCCGACCCCGCACCCGAATGGGCGCAGGGGCCGACGAGCCCGGTCCTGCTCGGCAACGCGGCCACCATCTCCTGCCAGCCGTGGCGCACCTACGACGGCGGCGACCACCTCATCGTCATCGGCGAGGTCACCGACATCGACGTCAGCGACCGGGATCCGCTGCTGTTCTTCGGCGGCAAGTTCCGCGAGCTAGGCCAGCCCCGCCCCAGCGCGCACTGGGGCGCCTCCCTCGACTCTCCCGAGAGTGGCTGGTTCGACGCGGCCACCACCTTCACCGCCCTCCCGGCGCACCGCGACCGAGTCGCCTCCTGATCTGCCAGCCGCAACGGCTGGCCACCGGGAACGAGGCGCGACCGGTCCCCGACCGGAGGCGCTCAGCACGAGCACCACCCCACCGAAAGACCGAACACCCGTCTCCACCGACGAAGAAGGGTTTCCTCGTGACGCTGCAGGAAGACCGCCCGATCGCCCCGACCACGGGCGCCATCGATCTCGACAAGCCCACCGCCACCCGCCCGATGACCGGTGACGAATACATCGAGAGCCTCAAGGACGACCGCGAGGTGTGGATCTACGGCGAGCGGGTCAAGGACGTCACCACCCACCCCGCGTTCCGCAACCCGGTGCGGATGACCGCCCGGCTCTACGACGCCCTGCACGACCCGACGCAAAACCAGAAGCTCACCGTCCCCACCGACACCGGCAACGGTGGGGTCACCCACCCCTTCTTCCGCAGCCCGCACTCGGTGGAGGACCTGCTCGCCGACCGTGACGCCATCGAGGGCTGGGCCCGGATGAGCTACGGGTGGATGGGCCGCAGCCCCGACTACAAGGCCAGCTTCCTGGGCACCCTGGGTGCCAACAGCGAGTTCTACGCACCCTTCGAGGACAACGCGAAGCGCTGGTACAAGGAGTCCCAGGAGAAGGTCCTCTACTGGAACCACGCCATCATCAACCCCCCGGTGGACCGCAACATGTCCCCCGACGAGGTCGGCGACGTGTTCATGCGCGTGGAGAAGGAGACCGACGCCGGCCTCATCGTCTCCGGCGCCAAGGTCGTGGCCACCGGCTCGGCGATCACCAACTACAACTTCATCGCCCACTACGGACTCCCGATCAAGAAGAAGGAGTTCGCCGTCATCTGCACGGTGCCGATGGACGCACCGGGCGTGAAGCTGATCTGCCGCACCTCCTACACCCAGCAGGCCGCGGTCATGGGCAGCCCCTTCGACTACCCGCTGTCCTCCCGCATGGACGAGAACGACACGATCTTCATCTTCGACAAGGTCCTCGTACCTTGGGAGAACGTCTTCCTCTACGGCGATGTCGAGAAGATCAACGGCTTCTTCCCCGTCTCCGGGTTCATCCCCCGGTTTACCTTCCACGGCTGCATCCGCCTGGCCACCAAGATCGACTTCATCGCGGGGTTGCTGCTCAAAGCCCTGGAGATCACCGGCAGCAAGGACTTCCGCGGGGTGCAAACCCGGGTCGGGGAAGTCATCGGCTGGCGTAACACCTTCTACGCCCTGGCCGACGCCATGGCCCGCAACCCCGACAGCTGGGAGAACGGGGCCCTGCTCCCCAAGCTGGACTACGGGTTGACCTACCGGATGCTCATGATTCAGGCCTATCCCCGGATCAAGGAGATCATCGAGTCCGACGTCGCCAGTGGGCTCATCTACCTGAACTCCCACTCGATGGACTTCAAGACCCCCGAGATCCGGCCCTACCTGGACAAGTACGTCCGGGGCTCCAACGGCTACGACGCCGTGGACCGGGTCAAGGTCATGAAGGCCCTGTGGGATGCCGTGGGCAGCGAGTTCGGTGGCCGCCACGAGCTCTACGAGCGCAACTACTCGGGCAACCACGAGAACGTGAAGGCCGAGCTGCTCTTCGCCGCCGAGGCCCAGGGCACCACCGGGGCCATGAAGGGCCTGGCCGAGGCCTGCCTCAACGAGTACGACCTGGACGGCTGGACCGTGCCGGACCTGATCGGCAACGACGACGTCTCCTACTTCAGGAACCGCCGCAACTGACCCACAGCTCGGCACTTCCGCCAGAACCACAGCGCCACAAGCACCCGGGTGATCACCCCCCACCACTCCCGACTGGAGCCTGCAATGACTACCACCGACAACGCCGTCGAGCAGTCGGCCCTCGACCAGAGCGCCGCCGCCACCTCGCCCACCGCCTCGGACTCCGGCGCCTCGGCCAGCGCCTCCTTCCGCTCCACCAGCCAGTACTCCGGCGCCGGTGCCGTCACCAACGCTGCCCGGGTCGATGCCCTTGCCCGCGCTCTGCTGGGAGCAGTGCACCAGGTGATCCTCGACCACGAGGTGACCTACCCGGAGTTCCAGACCGCCAAGAAGTGGCTGATGGATGTCGGTGACGGCGGAGAATGGCCGCTGTTCCTCGACGTGTTCGTCGAACATGCCGTTGAGGAGGTCGCCTCCCGCACCCAGACCGGTACCAAGGGCACGATCCTTGGGCCCTACTACCTGCCCGAGCAGGTGCAGCTGACCTCCCCGGCCACGCTGCCGGCCCGCCCGGACGAGCAGGGCACCCCACTGCTGTTCCGCGGGCAGGTCACCGACACCGACGGGACGCCGGTCCCCCACGCTGTCCTCGACATCTGGCAGGCCGACGAGAAGGGCTACTACTCCGGGTTCGCCCCCGACATCCCCAGCGGCAACCTGCGGGGCGTGGTCACCACCGACGACAGGGGCGTCTTCGAGATCTCCACCATCCAGCCCGCCCCCTACCAGGTGCCCACCGACGGCCCCACCGGCGCGCTGATCTCCGCCGCCGGCTGGCACCCCTGGCGCCCGGCCCACCTCCACCTGCTTGTCAGCGCCGAGGGCCACCGCACGGTGACCACCCAGCTGTACTTCGCCGGCGGGGAGTACCTGGACTCCGACGTCGCCGAGGCCACCAAGCCCGAGCTGATCCTGGACCCCACCGACGTCGGTGACGGCACCCGCCAGGTCACCTACGACTTCGTGCTCGAGCGCAACTGACCCTCGAAAGATCTGCGGGGCACCCGGCCGGCCGGCCGGGTGCCCCGCGCCAGCGCTGAGGAGACCCTTCATGCACGACCTGACCATCGACCGCGTCGAGACCGCCATCCTGGACGTGCCCCTCGTGCGCCCGCACCGCTTCGCGCGCACCGGCATGACCGCCCAGCCCCTGCTGCTGGTCACCATCCGCACTGCTGGCGGCGCCAGCGGCGTCGGTGAGGGTGTCGTCCCCGGCGGTCCCTGGTGGGGCGGGGAGTCGGTGGAGACCATGCAGGTCATCATCGAGAACTACCTCATCCCTCAGCTGATCGGCCGACGAGTCGATGACATTGCCGGGATCTACCAGGCCATGGACGACGTGGTGGCCAACAACCTCTACGCCAAAGCAGCTGTCGAGGTCGCACTACACGACGCATGGGGTCGGGCGTTGGGCGTCCCCGTCCACACCCTGCTGGGCGGACTGGCCCGCACCGCCATCCCGGTCACCTGGGCGTTGGGCACCGAGTCGGCCAGCGAAGTCATCGCCGAAGCCCAGGCCAAGCTCGACGCCGGCCTGCACACCTCCTTCAAGCTGAAGATGGGCGCTCAGGAACCTGCCCAAGACGTCGCCCGCATCGTCGAAGTCACCGAGAAGCTGCGCGGCAGCGCCGGCGTGCGGGTCGACATCAACGCCCGCTGGGATCTGCAGACCTCCCTACGATGGCTACCCCACCTCGCCGACGCCGGCGTCGAGCTGATCGAGCAGCCGGTGCCAGGCCCGGAGTTCGAGTGGCTCGCCGAGATCAACGCCGCCCTGCCCATCCCCGTCATGGCTGATGAGAGCCTGCGGACCCCCGGCGACGCGCTCCGCCTGGTCAAGCACCGAGCGGCCGACGTGTTCAGCCTGAAGACCACCAAGTCCGGTGGCCTGCGACGCACCGCAGCCATCGCCTCGATCGCCGCCGCCGCCGGTGTGCCCTGCCACGGCGGAACCTCCATCGAGGGCCCAATCGGCACCACCGCCTCCCTGCACCTGGCCTGCGCGTCCCCCGCGGTCACCGCCGGCAGCGAGCTGTTCGGCCCGCTGCTGATGAGCGAAGGGCTGCTCACCGAACCGCTGCGCTACAGCGACGGGCAGCTGCACCTACCCGAAGGCCCCGGACTCGGCGTGGACCTCGACCCCGCTGCGGTCGCCCGGTTCACCCGGGCGTGACCCTCCAGCCGACCGACGCCCAGGAGGCATCGTGCTCTTCCACGTCCGGATGGACGTCGCCATCCCCCGCGACCTCGACCCCGACGAGCGCACCGAGCTCGTGACCACCGAGAAGGCCCGCGCCCTGCAGCTGCAGCGCGAGGGCACTTGGGTCCACCTGTGGCGGGTGGTGGGCCAGTACTCCAACATCTCGATCTTCGACGTTCCCGACTCCACCGCCATGCACAACCTGCTGTGGTCCCTGCCGCTGTTCCCGTTCATGACCGTTCAGGTCACCGCCCTCACCGAGCACCCCTCGGCGCTGTCGGCCAACCCGTCCCCATGACCTCCGCCCACCCCGAGCACCCCCCGGCCATCCACGACGCCGACAAGTCCCCGGCGAATCTGTGGTGGGGGCTGAACGACATCCCCGCCGACTGGGGCCCGTGCGTGGTCACCGTCGGCGTCTTCGACGGTGTGCACACCGGCCACCAACAGCTGCTGCGCACCGCAGCCGCACACGGAGACCGGTTGGGCCTGCCCGTCGTCCTGCTGACCTTCGACCCCCACCCCGCCCGGGTAGCCGGCCCCGCCCGGGACACCTCGGCGCTGACCAGCCCCCAGCGGCGCGCCGACCTGGCCGGCGAGAGCGGCATCGACCGGGTCCTCGAACTCGCCTTCGACCAGGATCTCGCCGGGGAGACCGCCGACTCCTTCGCCCGCCGCGTACTGGACGACGGTCTGCACGCGATGTCCATCGTGGTCGGTGAGGACTTCCGGTTCGGCTCCCGAGGACGAGGGGACGTCGCCCTGCTGCGCGCACTGGGCCCCGAACTCGGCTGGACGGTGACCGCGGCCCCGCTGCACCCCCACGCGGGAGTCCGCTGCTCCTCCACCAGGGTCCGACAGGCCCTGGCCGCCGGCGACGTGCTCGGCGCCGCCGACATGCTCGGCCGACCCCACCGCCTGGAAGGCAACCTGCTCGCCGCGGGCGGGACTGCCGGCAGCGTGCTGCACCCCAGCGACCCCACCGCGGCCATCCCGGCCCCCGGCCTCTACCGAGTCGGCGTCACCCGCGCCGTCGCCGGGCCCGGGCCGCTGCTGCTCGTCCAGGTCACCGACCGCGATCAGGTACTGGTCCCCCTCCCCACCCCACGACCGGGCACGGCGTGGTCGGGGCCGGTCGGCCTGGACTTCCTCGAGCCCGCGTGAGCCACACGCCCACGCCGGACTCGATGGCCGACCTCCAGCGCAGGATCGCGGTGCTCGAGGACCGCGAAGCCATCCGCGAGCTCGACGCCCGCTACTGCAGGTACCTCGACCAGGGACAGTGGGACGAGCTCGCCGATTGCTTCACCCCGGACGGCACCTTCGACGGCCTGTCGGTGGTCCGTGGCCGATCCGATCTGGTGCGGTTCTTCGCCGGCCTTGCCGACGGGGGCCTGACCACCTTCTGGCACCACATCTCCAACCTGGAGATCACGGTGCACCCCGGCGCGGACGACGCCCACACGACGTCACTGCTCTGGCAGCCCTGTGTCGTGGACGGCGTCCCGCACGTGGCCGCCGGTCGCTACCAGGACACCCTCACCCGCACACCCAGCGGCTGGCGCTACCAGGTCAAGCAGGTCCGCTTCTCCTACTTTGCCCCCCTTAACCAGGGTTGGGACGACCACCGGTTCACCCTCGACAGCGCCCGGGCCGCCGCACTCCCCCGGCCCAACGCCTTCGGCAGGTCCGGAGCCCGAACATCCGACGGCGCACCGACCCCACCAGCAGAGCCGACACCGACGAGGAACCCATGACCACAGCCCCGCTGCACCACGTCATCGACGGCCCCACACGCGCACCCGTGCTAGTGCTCGGCCCCTCCCTCGGCACCAACCTCCATCTCTTCGACGCCCAGGCCGCAGCCCTGTCCGACCAGTTCCGGGTCGTGCGGTTCGACCTGCGCGGCCACGGCCGCAGCCCCGTCGTCGTTGGGCCCACGACGATGGCCGACCTCACCGGCGACGTCCTGGCCCTCCTCGACCAGCTGGGCGTCGGCACCTTCCACTACGCCGGGGTGTCCGTTGGGGGTGCGATCGGGCTTGAGCTCGCCCTTAACGCCTCCCCCCGCCTGAGCACGCTCACCGTGATCGCCTCAGCCGCCCAGTTCGCCGACCCGCCGTCCTGGCCGGTCCGGGCCGCCAAGGTCCGCGCCGAGGGCACCGAGTTCCTCATCCCGTCGCGGACCGGTGCGTGGTTCACCCAGGATTTTGCCGCGCAGCACCCCGACGAAGCAGGCCGGCTGCTCACCATGCTCCGCGACACCCCACCCGACGGCTACGCCGCCACGTGCGATGCCATCGCGGTCTTCGACGTCCGGGACCGCCTGCACGAGATCACCACCCCCACCCTGGTGATCGCCGGCGCGGAGGACCCGGCCACCCCGCTGCCCATGGTCCGAGCGATCGCCGACGGCATCGAGGGAGCGGCGTTCCAGTCCATCCCCGAGACGTCGCACCTGGTCAGTGCAGAGGCACCCGACGCCGTCACCGGCGTAATCCGTGGCCACCTCCAGGCCAACAGCTGACCCGGTCGGCTGCGACGCCTCACCTTCGATCGCCAAGGCAGGAAGCATGGACAAGGTCGTCGCCAGTGCTGCCGAGGCGTTGGCCGACATCGCCGCTGGCTCGTCGTTGGCCGTGGGCGGTTTCGGGTTGTGCGGGGTGCCGATAGCTGATCGACGCCCTGCTCGCGCAGGGCGCGGACCGGCTGACCACGATCAGCAACAACTGCGGCGTCGACGACGCCGCACTCGGGGTGCTGCTCTACGCCGGCCGGATCACCCGCACCATCTCCTCCTTGGCATGCTGATCGAGGCGCTGATGGACCTACGCGCGTCCCTCACTCGGGATATCGCCGCATCCCAGCGCGCCCTAGCTGGCTCTACCCCTGACTTGCTACACGACTATGCCTCAAAGCCAGCCCCCTGCCACAGGGGTCCTGTCCCACCGAGCCATCACCGCCCTCGGGAGCTTGGTCAGACTGGCGTGACTCTCGGGTGCGTTGCGGGCCGGCTGGCGCGGGACCGCACCCGGAGGTCCCCCGCGGAGGACGCCGTCCCCCGTGCACCAACGTTGGTAGGGGTAGCGCGCTGTGCCGCCGAGGCCGCCCGGGTTGAGATTGACCGCCGGTGCGGTCAGCGGACCAGATGCGACATCATCGCCGTCCCTGCGATGGTGCGTAGCCGTACCGCCGCTGGTGGGCGGCGGCGAAGCGGCTGGCACTGGAGAAGCCCCACCGGGCCGCGACCTCTCCGATCAGCAGCTGACCGTCCTCCTCCAGGTCCCTCCGCGCCCGCTGCAGGCGGACGTCGACGAGGTGCTCAGTAGGTGAGCATCCCATCCAGGATCGGAAGCCCTCCTGCATGCGCCGAACGCTGGTGCCGGCCAGGGCGGCCATCTCGCCCACCGTCCACGCTCGCGCCGGATCCTCGCGGATCGCGTCGACCACGCGCGTGATCGCGCGCGGACGGGCTACTGGGCCCCGCCCCAAGTCGGGGTAGCTGGCCAGCAGAAAGCCGGCAGCCATGGCACCGGCGAGTTGCTGCTGCACCGCTGGCTGCTCGACGAACAAGGTGGGCTCCCGCAGGTGAGCCACGAGGCTGCCTCCTAGCTGCCGCCAACCGTGGGCTGCCCCGTTGTGCAGGTCGAGTTGCTCAGGGAGCACCGCAGCTGCTCGACCCAGACCCGTGCCCAGGACTCGCTCGGCCTCGCGGTCCAACCAATCGCTGTCGAACTTGACCCCCAGGACCGTGCAGGTGGCATCCCAGTGGCTGATCAGCGAGGGCGTATCGGCACGGAAGATGGTCGCTTGACCGGCGACCGAGGTGACTGAGCCGTGCCGCCCGCGGCTGACCAGATGGCCCGTCAGCGGCATGTTGACCTCATAGGCGCCGGGGTATGCGCATTCGATCTGGACGTCGGCTCCCCAGCCCACATGGCCGATGAGCACGGGCCCCAAGTCCAGCGTCTGCAGCGTCAGTCGGCTCTCGATCTGGGCGCCGAGGACCGTCAGCTCATGAGGGAAGTAGGCCGCGGCAACGTCTCGGGAAACACGCTCCCAGTCTCGAGGTGCCGCGCTACGCCGTGCGCGCATGGCGACGACGGTACCTGGACTTACGTGACTTGGATCTCTGTCGCAATCGGTATCGCGCCCGCGTACATCGTGTCGTGAGCTTGTGATCTGCGACTTACGTTCCGGCGAGTTCAAGGCCGAACCGATGAGAAGGGTCAGTCGATGACGACGACCAGTGAGACCACCACTCCCGACCGCTCGTGGATCGCGGACATCACGATGACCGAGCTGGAGCGCAACCCGTACCAGGCCTACGAGCGCCTTCGTCAGGAGGCGCCGCTCGCCTTCGTGCCCGTGCTCGGGTCCTACGTCGCATCCACCGCCGACATCTGCCGCGAGATCGCCACCAGCCCCGACTTCGAGGCTGTGATCACCCCTGCTGGCGGCCGGACCTTCGGGCACCCAGCGATCATCGGCGTGAACGGCGACATCCACAGCGACCTGCGCGGCATGGTCGAACCGCAGCTGCAGCCCGTGGAGGTCGACAGGTGGGTCGATGACCTCGTCCGCCCGATCGCCCGCCGCTACCTCGAGGCCTTCGAAGCCGATGGGCACGCCGACATCGTCACCCAGTTCGCCGAGCCGGTCAGCGTCCGCTCCCTTGGTGACCTGCTGGGCCTGCAGGACGTCTCCTCGGACAAGCTGCGCCAGTGGTTCGGGCAGCTGTCGCGGTCCTTCACCAACGCCGCGATGACCGAGGACGGCGAATTCGTCAACCCCGACGGGTTCGTCGAAGGCGACGTCGCCCGCGCCGAGATCCAGGCGGCAGTCGACCCGCTGATCGACAAGTGGATCGAGGAGCCGGCCGAGACAGCCATCTCCCACTGGCTGCACGACGGCATGCCCCCGGGGAAGACCCGGGACCGGCAGTACATCTACCCCACGATCTACGTGTACCTGCTCGGCGCGATGCAGGAGCCCGGGCACGGGATCGCGTCCACCCTGGTGGGACTCTTCAGCGAGCCCGAGCAGATGGAGGAGGTCGTCGACGACCCGACCCTCATCCCCCGCGCGATCTCCGAAGGCATGCGGTGGACATCCCCGATCTGGTCGGCCACCGCCCGCATCAGCAAGGTCCCGGTGACGATCGCTGGGGTCGACCTCCCTGCCAACACCCCGGTGATCCTGTCCTACGGATCGGCCAACCACGACACGGGTGTCTACGACGCCCCCACCCGGTACGACATCAAGCGCCCCCCACTGCCGCACCTGGCCTTCGGCGCCGGCAACCACGCGTGCGCTGGCATCTACTACGCCAACCACGTCATGCGGATCGCTCTCGAGGAACTCTTCGAGGCCATCCCCAACCTCGAGCGCAACACCTCCACCGATATCGAATTCTGGGGCTGGGGTTTCCGCGGGCCCACGAGCCTGCCCGTCGACTGGGAGGTGTAGTGGCCTTCACCGCAACGGTCGGCAACCAACAGGTCTCCTGCGGTGAAGACCAGTCGATGCTGGACGCCTTCCTCCGAGCCGGCGTCTGGATGCCGAACTCGTGCAACCAGGGCACCTGCGGCACGTGCAAGCTGCGAGTGGTCGACGGAGACGTCGACCACGGGGACTCCCCTGCTGACACGCTGACCGCAGAAGAACGAGAGGCCGGGTTGGCCTTGGCCTGCCAGGCCAGGCTCCGCTCGGACTCGGTCGTCGAGACCCTGGGTGGCGCAGTGGGGGGCGGCATCACGCACCCCCTTCGTGACCTGACGGCCACCGTGCTCAGCAACGACGAGATCGCCCGGGACACCCGGCGTCTGCTTCTCGAGCTGCCCGAGCCCCTCGCCTTCCACCCCGGGCAGTACGTCGAGCTCACCGTGCCCGGCACACAGCTGCGTCGCCAGTACTCACTGGCCAACACCGCCGATGAGGACAAGGTGTTGGAGCTGCACGTCCGCTCGGTCTCCGGCGGCGCTGCAACCGAACGGTGGATCTTCACCAGCATGGCCGTTGGTGACCAGATCCCCGTGACGGGCCCGCTCGGTGACTTCTTCCTACCCGCCGAGGATTCCGACGACGGCGGACCAATGGTGCTCATCGGCGGGGGAACGGGGCTGGCCCCGCTGATCGGGCTGGCCCGCACTGCTCTTTCCCGCGACCCGGGACGGCGTGTCCTGCTCTACCACGGAGTCCGAGGCGTCGACGACCTCTACAACCTCGACCAGATGGCAGAGCTGACCAAGGTCTACCCCGCGTTCACCTTCGTACCGGTGCTGTCACACGAGGCACCGGCCGCGGAATCCGTCCACCGAGAAGGTTTCCCGACCGACCACTTCATCGAGGACGTGGACTCCGCACGGGGATGGTCCGGCTGGCTGTGTGGGCCGCCACCGATGGTGGAGGCCGGAGTCAGAGCATTCAAGCGACGCCGCATGGCCCCCCGCATGATCCACCGGGAGAAGTTCACCCCCGCCACCGACTGACCGGCGTCATCACCTGTGGAGACCCTGGCTCACCGCAGCACCTTCACCGGTGACGATGGATTGGATGCCGACGGCCGACGCCGCCCCCGCCAGACACCCAACGCTGATTGAAGGACAAGATGCACATCCTGACCGTGGCCTACGGGCAGCCGATTGACCCGGCGGCCTTCGACGCCCACTACGAATCCACGCACCTTCCGCTGGCGCAACAGGTGCCCGGCGTGCGCAATCTGCGCGCCCTGCAGGGAGCCTCGCTCGATGACAGCCCTGCGCCCTACCACTTGGTCGTCGAACTCACCTTCGACTCCCTCGAAGATCTCAACGCCGGCCTGTCCTCCCCCCAGGGCCAAGCCGCCGCCGGTGACGTCGCCAACTTCGCCGACGGAGGCGCCACCCTGTTCATCCAGCACGACTGACCTACTCTTCGCCGACGTATCCCGGACCCGAGCCATCGGGTCCGGGATCGACCATGCCCTGAGTTCCCACAAACGGTCCGCATCCAGAACGAGCCGCTAAGACCCCTTGGCGTCACCCACGGCTCGCCAGGGCGGATCACATGAGCACCACTTTCCTGCGCAGCACCTTTGCGCCGCACATGGGCCACCCCCCGCAGAGCCCAGCAATCTGTTGGGTCTCCTTCACATCACGAGGTCGCAAATATGCCGTACGAGGTGCAGGGCGTCGTCGCCCTCAGCAAGGGTGCCCCCGTCTCGCTGGAGACGATCCTGATCCCCGACCCGGGTCCGGGTGAGGCGATCGTCGACGTGCAGGCGTGCGGGGTCTGCCACACCGACCTGCACTACCGGGAGGGCGGGATCAACGACGAGTTCCCGTTCCTGCTCGGCCACGAGGCCGCCGGCGTGGTCTCGGCCGTGGGCGAGGGCGTGGAGAACGTCGCCGTCGGCGACTTCGTGATCCTGAACTGGCGCGCGGTGTGCGGAACGTGCCGGGCGTGTGCGAAGGGCAAGCCCTGGTACTGCTTCGACACCCACAACGCCACCCAGAAGATGACGCTGAAGGACGGCACCGAGCTGTCCCCGGCGCTGGGCATCGGCGCGTTCGCCGAGAAGACCCTCGTCCACTCCGGGCAGTGCACCAAGGTCGACCCGGCCGCCTCCCCGACCGCGGCCGGGCTGCTGGGCTGCGGCGTGATGGCCGGCGTGGGTGCCGCGATCAACACCGGCGGTGTGGGCCGCGGCGACACCGTGGCCGTGTTCGGCTGCGGCGGGGTCGGCGACGCCGCGATCGCCGGCGCCCGGCTGGCCGGCGCGGCGAAGATCATCGCCGTCGACCTGGACGACCGGAAGCTCGAGTGGGCGAAGGGCATGGGCGCCACGCACACGGTGAACTCCCAGGAGACCGACGCGGTCGCCGCGATCAAGGAGCTCACCGGCGGGTTCGGCGTCGACGTCGCCATCGACGCCGTGGGCCATCCGGCGGTCTACCAGCAGGCCTTCGACGCCCGCGACCTGGCCGGCACCGTCGTGCTGGTCGGTGTGCCGAACCCGACGATGGAGATCACGCTGCCGCTGATCGACGTCTTCGGCCGCGGCGGTGCGCTGAAGTCCTCCTGGTACGGCGACTGCCTGCCCAGCCGGGACTTCCCGATGCTGATCGACCTGTACCTGCAGGGCCGCTTCGACCTCGACGCGTTCGTCTCCGAGACCATCGGCATCGGCGACGTCGAGGCCGCGTTCGCCAAGATGCACCACGGCGACGTGCTGCGCTCGGTGGTGGTCCTCTGATGCCGCCCGCAACCTAAGCCGCCGCCAGTTCCGCCTCCCGCCTTCGCCACGCGTGGGTAGCGACGGGGCGGGCTGCGATATCAGCCGTACGACCCAACGGGCTCGACGGGGACCTGTGGACCGTGCAGCAATAGGTGCGACCCGGACCAGGAGCACCGACGTGGCTCTCAGTTTCGGCACGAGTTGTGGGACGAATTCCGTCGACTCATATACCGGGGTTTCTGGTCCGCATCCGAGCGACGACGGTCACCCCGCCGGCATCGACGCGATGCCCACCGCGCTGTCCGACAGACCTACCGTGCGATCTGAGGTCCGTCGGCGTGGATGCACGGACTGCCTGTCGCCGGGCGGCATGTCGCGGGGGTCGTGGACTGCGCCGCCCGCGCAGCCGTGCAATCCGAGGATTTCACCTCGCGGCCTTAGCCTCGTCGAGGGAGGTGAACAGGGCTCGATCGAGCGTCGATCAGCCGGTGAGCAGATGACTGAGGCAGAGATGCCGATGACCGGCGGCCGGATCACCCCTGGGGTGGTGCGGGTAGGTGCGACGGTGCGGCGGCCAACCGGCGCCCACTCCACCTTCGTCCACCAGCTCCTCCTCCGGTACGAGGAGTGCGGATTGACCTGCACCCCGCGCTACCTGGGTATAGACCCCCAGCAGCGGGAGGTGCTGAGCTTCCAGCCCGGTTGGGTGCCAGCTCCCCACCCCACCCGGTCCTGGTCACCCGGTCAGGTGCACGCCGCTGCGCAGCTGCTGCGCCACCTGCACGACGCCACGGCCGGCACGACGCTGGCCGCCGACCACCCGACGGTCTGCCACAACGACTTCGGTCCCCACAACACCGTCTTCACGAGCCCGACCGCGCCCACCCCAGAGGCCGTCGGGTCGCTGCTCCCAGCGTCGGCGATGCCCACCTCCGTCATCGACTTCGACGGCGCCGCCCCCGGCGGCCGCGAGGACGACGTCGCGTACGCAGCCTGGCTCTGGCTGCTAGGAGCCAACGTCGACCACCGGTGGGTCGACCAACTCGTCCTCCTGGGTCAGTTCCTCGACGCCTACGGCAGCTGCGAGCTGGATCTCGCCGGGCTGGGCACCAGAATCGCTGCACGGGTCGCCGACGTACGCCTGATGCACCAGCGCGCAGGACGGCGGATCGCCACCGACTCCTGGCTCAGCGACGACGCCACCTACCTCGCCGACCGAGCCGAGGACATCGATCGATGGGTAACCGACCGACCCTGATGCGCGGGCGACGAGACTGGGCGGAGTGCGCGGGCGGTGCTCAGCGGTGTTCACGACAGAGATCGAGACGCCGTCGGAACCGTTCTGCTGCAGCTGTCGATGCACGCATCCCAGGGCGCCCACCACCGCCTGACACCCTGCGCCGTGACGTCGGAGGACCCCGACAGCCCTACCCGGTACAGGCTCGGCGCGCCGGCTGGAACCGGGAACGGGCGGCGGTCGCGGGCCCGGCTGCGATCCGCGCGTCGCCGTCGGATCGGTGGTGGGGCTGGCTGGCGCGCTCGCACCGTGCGGCGGCGAGCTGGTGCGCCCTCAGGCCAGCCGCCACGCTCACACGTGCCGGTCGAGCGGCACCACCAGGGTCGAGCACGTGCCGCGCCGGAGCACCGCCCCCACCCGGGCGGACAGGTGCGGACGGGTGGACTCGAGCGCCCGTCCGACCACGATCAGGGACACCGAGACGGAGAGCTCCACCAGCATGGAGCCCGGGAGCCCGCGGTGTCGTCGCCGCGTGATGCGGAGATCCGGGTGGGCTGCCCGGAGAGCCAGCAGGGCCTCGCCGACGGCGGCCCAGGAGTCGGGGGCGACCCGGTCCGACGGGCTGTCGTCGACCACGACGAGGTCTCCGCGTCGACCGGCCGACCGGGCGGCGACGTCCAGCAACCGCGCCGTGGCCGGGCCGCCGTCCACCGAGACGGCGACACCACCCACCTCCCCGCCGGCCGGCACGGCGGCGCGGTGGACCAGCACCGGGCACAGCGTCGTACGGGTGATCCCGAGGGCCACCGAGCCGGCCCGAGGTCCTCCCGGGGCGCTCTGGCCCTGGGCCCCGACCACCGTCAGGGCGGCGGTGGCGGTGGCGGCCGTGAGCACCTCGAGGGCGGTCCCGTCGGTCAGCGCACCGGCGGCGGCGGTGGCTGGGTGCACCGCGGCGACGCTGTCGACCAGCCGGAACAGCTCCCCCAGCGCCGATCGTCGGGCGACGACCCGTCCGAGGTCGCCTGCGGGCAGGCCCGGGATGCCGCCGGGCGGCCAGTCGAAGGCCCGGACGAGCTGCAGGCCCAGACCCAGCCGGGCAGCAGCGCGGGCGGCGGCCCAGCTGGCGTCCGCTGCGTGCTGGGATCCGTCGACCCCGCACACCACCCACCCTGCCGGGGGGCGTCCGGCCGCGTGGTCCGACGGGATGGGTGGCACACCCCGACCCTGTCCGCCGACCCCGCCCGACCCGGAGTGCCGCCGGGCCTCGCCCATGGGGTCGCAGGTCCCTTCCCGCTGCGGGCCGCGCAGGTGGGGACCAAGGGCACTGGGGCCGACACGACCCGGCGGCGAAGCTGGAGCCATGTCCTCGCCTGCGGCCGACCCCGACCGCACCGCCTCCCCGGTCGTGGCCGCGGTCGACGGCTCTGCGGCCTCGATGGGCGCCGTGCACGCCGCCGCCGGGAGTGCCCAGCGGCTCGGGGTCCCGCTCGGGCTCGTCCGGGTGGTGCCGCAGCCCGGCGACGACCCGGTCGACCAGCGCGCGGCCCACGTCGAGTTCGAGCGGGCCGTGCAACAGCTGGACGAGGTACGCCGCACCGTGGTGGCCCTGCTGCCTGCGCTGCCGGTCACCGCGGTGGTCCGCCGGGGACGGGCGGCCCACGAGCTCCAGACCGAGTCGGCGGGTGCGGCGCAGGTCGTGCTGGGCGAGCACACCGGCCCGGGCCTGGGCCTCGTCGCCGGCGAGCTCGCCCGCCGGACCGTCTCCCCCCTGCTGCTGCACCGCACGGTCGACCGCCCGACCGGCCCCGTCGTCGTCGGCCTGGACTGCCTGCCCGGCACCGAGACGCTGCTGGAGGTCGCCGCCGAGGAGGCCCACCGGCGCGGCACGGCGCTGCACGTGCTGCACGGCCGGATGTCCCGCACGGCGTCCAGCGTGGTGCTCGCCGCCGAGCAGCGCCTCCTCGAGCGGCTGGCCGACCGGGCCCGCGGCGACCACCACCCGCTGCAGGTGCACGTGCAGGCCGTGGCCACGAACGCCACGACCCTGCTGCTGGCTGCAGCGGCCGACGCCCAGGTGCTGGTGCTGGGACGGCGCACGCCGGGTGCCCGCCGGCGTACCTCGAGCACCGGCTCCTCGGTGCTGCTCCGCGCGGCCTGCCCGGTGCTGCTGGTTCCCGGGCCCCTCCGCGGCGATGACGGCACCCTGCACCCCCGTGCCGTGGCCCACCAGCGGGCGGGGTCGTGGGCGTGAACGAGCGGACCGACGTCCGGTTCCGCGCGGGCGCGCCGGCGCGGGTGGCCGCCGACTGGGACGAGGCCCCCGTCCCGGCAGCCGTCCCGTGCTCGTGGTGGCGCCCCGAGGTCCTCGCCGACAT
The DNA here is from genome assembly GCF_037083865.1 of Klenkia terrae. Taxonomy (NCBI): domain Bacteria; kingdom Bacillati; phylum Actinomycetota; class Actinomycetes; order Geodermatophilales; family Geodermatophilaceae; genus Klenkia; species Klenkia terrae. The sequence goes on from NZ_JBAPLV010000009.1 coordinate 101,975, forward strand.
GCCGGCCATCCGGCGGGACTTCCGAGCACTGCTGGACGACGGCGCGCTCGGGACCCCGGAGCTGGGACCCGAGCTGGTCGAGGAGGCCGTGGCCGGGCTCGACGAGTTGGTCTCCAACGCGATCAGGCATGGCCGGGTGCCGGTGGCCGTGTCGGTGTCCCCGCTGGAGGACGGTGTCCTGCTGGTGGTCACCGACCACGCCCCGGAGCGCTCCGTGCACCCCACCTCGACCCGGGACCCCGCCGAGGGCGGCATGGGCATGCGGTTGGTGGCCGCCTCGGCGCGACGGTCGGGGTGGTGGGCCGCCGGCCCGGTGAAGCACGTGTGGGCGGTCGTGCCCGGGAGACCGTGATCCCCTCGCACACGGCGGACCTTCGCCCCTGCTGCGGGCCCCGAGCAGGACGGCAGTGTGCAGGACATGCCCCACGACGCCGATCTCGACCCGCAGGGGACGCCGCAGTCCGTCGCCTCCCTCCTCGACGCGGCCGGCCGGCAGCTCGCGGCGCTGCAGCAGCTGCAGGCCGTGCTGGCCCAGCCTGCACCGCCCCCGACCACCGCCCGCCCGGAGTCGGAGCAGGTGGCGGCGCTGCAGCGCGAGGTCGGGCAGCTCAGGGATGCGCTGGTCTCCCGGGCGGTCATCGAGCGAGCCAAGGGCATGCTCATGCAGGCCCACGGCATGTCCGAGGACCAGTCGTTCCAGCTGCTCACCGCGGTGTCCCAGGCCCACCAGCAGAAGGTGCGGGACGTCGCCGCCGAGCTGACCACCGGCACGGTGGATGCGCACGCCCTGACCGTGCCGGGCCGACCCGGACCGGCCGTGCCCCGGCTCGTGGCCGTCCCGCCGCGACCGGCACGGCTGAGGTCGGTGGACCGACCGGGTCCGCCCGGCTGACCCGACGACCTCAGCGGCGGGGGCCGGTGGTCGCGGCCGCGGCCGTGGGCCAGGGATCCGCGGATGTCACCGGGGCGGCTTCGGGGCGCACCACGAGCACCGGGCACGGTGCGTGTCGGACGCAGTACAGCGCCACCGAGCCCAGCACCAGACCGCGGAGCTCGCCGTGCCCGCGACTGGCCACCACGAGCAGGTCCCCCTCCCCGACCTGCCGGACCAGGAGCGGGCCGGCCTCCCCGCCGACCGCGATGCGGCGGACCCGTCCCTGGTCCACGACGACCCCGGGGGGCAGGCTCCCCAGGTCCCGCTCCAGCGCGGCGAGCTCGGCGGCGTCCCGCCCGGCCCGCGTCGGGGTCACCGCCCGGTGGCCGTCGAGGAACAGGTCGGCCACGCCGTAGACCCGGACCGCCGTGACCGTCCCGTCGGGACCGGCCTCCTCGACGGCCCGGGCGACGGCGGCCGCCGACCGGGCCGAGCCGTCCACCCCGACGACGACCTGCCCGGTGCTCACCGGGTCGTCGCCGGTGCCCGGGTCGGGGACGACCACCACCGGGCAGTCGGCACGGCTCACGCAGTCCAGGGCCACCGACCCCAGGACGGCCTCGGCCACGGCTCCCCGGCCCCGGGTGCCCACCACCAGGAGGTCCACCTGCCCGGAGCGCGCGACGAGCACGTCGGCCGGCGGGCCGGTGGCCACCTCGACGGACACCGCCATGCCGTCGACCGCCGGGCTGGCGCGCCGCACCTGGTCCACCACCGTCCGCGCCCGGACCCAGGCCTCGTCGTGCACCGCCTCCAGGGTGCTCAGGTCGGAGAACTCGGCCGACGACCTCCAGGCGAAGGCGGCGGCCGTGGCGGACGCGATCACCACCTGCACCTGGCCACCGCGCGCGGCCGCCCAGTGCAGGGCCCACCGGAGGGCGGCCGACGACCCGGACGAACCGTCGACCCCGACCAGCACCCGGGGCACGGCGGGATGGGCAGCGGGGCGGGCCGGGTCGGGCGGGGATGCAGCGGACACGGGTGCTCCTGGGGCGTGGCGACCGGCCGGACCGGGGGACAACGACCAGCGTCGTGCCCCGGCCGCCGGGTGGACGCGGCCGGAGTGCCCTCGCCGGTAGGGCCCCAGGTCCCGGGACGGGACCTTCGGCAGCGGGTCCGGGTCCGCCGACCCCGACCAGGTGGTCGCCCACGGGCCCAGGCTGGAACTCCCCACGGCAGGAGCCACCATGGCCGAGTTCGCCCGCACCACCGCGGTGTCCGCCGTCGACGAGTCCTTCGACGCGTGGGCAGCCAGCATCCTGACCGACGCCGTCGACCGCGCCGTGCTCGCACCGTCGGTGCACAACACCCAGCCCTGGTCCTTCCGCATCCACCCCGCTGACCACCCGCGGAAGCTCGACGTCCGCGTCGACCGGACCCGCCAGCTCGGCGCCGTCGACCCGACAGGTCGCGCACTCGTCCAGAGCGTCGGTGCCGCGCTGCTCACCGCGCGGGTCGCGGTCGCCTCGCACGGCTGGGCGACCACCACGCGACGGCTGCCCGACCCGGCAGACCCCGACCTGCTCGCCGTCGTGGAGCTGACCGACGGTCCGGCCGACGCTGCACTGGCAGCTCTCGGCACCGCGGTGACCGCCCGGCACACCAACCGACGCAGCTTCGGCGGCGACGGGCCGGACCTGGCCGAGCAGCAGGTCCTCCGGGCCGCAGCCGTCGCCGAGGGCGCCGACCTGCTGCCGATCACCGGGGGCGAGCAGCACCGGCTGCTGGCCCGGCTGTCGCAGCTGGCCGACGGCCGCCAGCACCAGGACCCGGCGTACCGGGCCGAACTGCGCCGGTGGACCAACCGGCCACCGTCGGCCGGCGACGGGATCGTGCCGACCGCCGTCGCCCGGGTGGTGGGCGCGGCCCGGGAGGACCTCCCGGGCCGGGACTTCGACACCCGCGGGGACGGCGGGCTGCCGCCCTCCAGCGGGGACGGCGCCGAGGTGGGGCTGTTCCTGCTCACCACGGTCGACGACGACGAGGCGGCCTGGCTGCGTTCGGGTGAGGCCCTTCAGCGGGTGCTGCTCGAGCTGACCCGGACCGGGTGGGTGGCCAGCCCGCTGACCCAGGTCCTGGAGGACCCGCAGACCCGGCAGGCCCTCCGGACCCAGGTGTCCTGGGGGTCCTGGCCGCAGAGCCTGCTCCGGGTCGGGCACGCCCCGCCCACCCCGGCGACCCCCCGCCGCCCCCAGGAGGAGGTGGTCGTGGACGACGGGCGCCCGTGATCGACCAGCCACCCACGCCCCGCACGCACGTCCAGGAGGACCACCCATGACCACGCCCACGATCCCTCCCACGCCCACCGTCCTGGTCGGGGTCGACGGCTCGGACGGCGCCGACGCCGCCGCGCGGGCCGCAGCCGAGGCGGCCGCGGCACGGGGGGCGACCCTGTGCGTGCTGCGGGTCGTCGACTGGCCGGAGGCCGGCATCGCCGGGCTCCCGCCGGACCTGGACGGCCGGTCGGCGACCCGGGCGGCAGCCGAGCTGCAGGTCCGCTGGCTCGTGGCCCGCCTGGCCCAGTGGCTCCCCGTCGACCGGATCACCGGGGAGGTGGTCGACGGCGACCCGGTGCACGTCCTCCGCGCCCGCTCGCAGGACCTCGACCTGCTGGTCGTGGGCGCCCACGGCCAGGCCTGGAGCAGCGGCGAGACGCTCGGGTCCATCGCCGCCGGGGTCGTCCGGGGGGCGTCCTGCCCCGTCCTCGTGCACCGGCACGAGCCCGCCCTCGGCGAACCCCACCGAGGGGTCGTCGTGGGCATCGACGGAGGACCCGGCAGCGCGCAGCTGCTGGATGCCGCTGCCGCCGAGGCGCGCCTCCGGGCCACCACGCTGAAGGTGCTGCACACCTGGCCCCAGCTCACCGAGGACGCCGGCACCCCCGTCAAGTGGCGGCTGGACCCCGCGACGACGACCACCGCCGAGCAGGCCGTCGTCGCCGAGCTGGTCGGCGCCCTGCGACTGCGGTCCGACGTCCCCGCCGTCGACGCCGCGGTCGTCGGCGGCCGAGCGGGCAAGGTCCTGGTCTGGGCCAGCCACACCGCGGAGCTGGTCGTCGTGGGCCGGCCCGAGCTCTCCCCGGACCACGAGATGCGGGCCACGACCCGGCAGGTGTCCCAGCGGGCCGGGTGCCCGGTGCTGGTCGTCCCGCTGGCCACCACGGCCGACGTCCCGGTGCCTGCGTGACCCCGTCGCCGGCCGTGTCCCGCCCCCCGCCACCGCACCCGGTCGTGGCGGCCGTCGACGGGTCGCCCGCATCGGGTGCAGCGGCCCACGCGGCGGCCCGGACCGCCCGCCAGCTGGGCGCACGCCTCGAGCTGGTCCGGGTGCTAGCCCTCCCCAGTGAGGACCCGGTGGACGAGCGCGGCAGCGGGGTCGCCCTGCACACCGCCGCCGGCGAGCTCGACGTCCTGCGGCGCGAGCTCGTCGCGGTCGCGCCCGACCTCGCCGTCACCGCCGTGGTGCGGCGCGGGCGGGCCGGGGACGAGCTGGTCGAGGCGTCCAGGACGGCCGAACGCGTCGTGCTCGGTGAGCACGCAGCGGGTCGGGGGCTGGGCTCGGTGATCGACCTGGTGGTCCGGCGGGCGCGCTCCCCCGTCCTCCTCCACCGGCGGGGTCCTCGTCCGGCCGGTGGCGTCGTGGTGGGGGTGGACTGCCTGCCGGGCACCGAGGAGCTGCTGGACGCCGCCGCCGACGAGGCCGTGGCGCGCGGCGCGGTCCTGCACGTGGTGCACGGGAGGACCTCGCGTCGGCCGGGCTCGGGCATCCTGGACGCCGAGCGCGCCCTGCTCGAGGGCCTCGTGTCGCGCGCGCAGCTGCCCCGGCCCGGTCTCGTCGTGCACCTCCAGGTCCGGCACGAGGGAGCGGGTTCCCTGCTGCTCGACGCCGCGGACGGGGCCCAGCTGCTCGTGCTCGGGCGCCGTCCCTCCTCCGCCGAGCGGCGGTCCTCAGGCACCGGGACGACCCTGCTGCTGCGGGCCCCGTGCTCCCTGCTCCTGGTGGCCGTGGAACGTTCCGCTCCACCGGCGGACCGGCCGGACGACCCCGACGGGGTGGGACCTCCGGCCCTGCCGGCGGCGGCCGGCAGGGCCTAGGTTCGGACGATGAGGCGGACCGCACGAGGGACGACGCACCCGTGACCGCGGGTGCCGCGGAGCGCACGGGGCCGGTGCGGGTCTTCCTGCTCGACGACCACGAGGTGGTCCGGCGCGGGATCGCCGCGGTCCTCGCCACCGACCCCGGCATCGAGGTCGTGGGCGAGGGCAGCACCGCGCACGACGCCATGGTGCGGATCCCGGCGCTGCGGCCCGACGTCGCGGTCCTCGACGTGCGCCTCCCCGACGGCGACGGCGTCACCGTCTGCCGTGACCTCCTCTCGACCGTGTCCGGGCTGCGCGTGCTGATGCTGACCAGCTTCAGCGACGACGAGGCGCTCTTCAGCGCCATCCTGGCCGGCGCCTCGGGCTACCTGCTCAAGCAGATCCTCGGCCAGGACCTGGTCGCCGCCGTGCGCACCGTGGCCGCCGGTGGCTCGCTCCTGGACCCGGCTGCCACGGCCGCGGTCCTGGCCCGGATGCGTCGCCCCCCGGCGGCCGCCGGACCGGTCGACCAGCTGTCCGAGCAGGAACGCACGGTGCTCGACCTCATCGGCGAGGGTCTGACGAACCGCCAGATCGGGGCGCGGATGTTCCTCGCCGAGAAGACGGTGAAGAACTACGTCTCCCACCTGCTGGCCAAGTTGGGCATGGAGCGCCGCACCCAGGTCGCCATCCTGGCCACCGAGCTGCGGGCGGCCTCACCCCAGCGGTGAGCTCCAGCGCAGCCGGGTGCCGCCGGTGGCCACGGGGAACAGGTCGAAGGCGCCCCCGCGCGCCCGGGCGCGTGCCGCGAGGTTGGCCAGCCCGCTGCGCGGGGCGGATGCGGCCACCCCGGTCCCGTCGTCGACCACCTCCACGACCACCTCGGCGCCGACCGCCACGGTCACCGTCACCGACCGGGCTGCGGCGTGCCGGGTCACGTTGGAGACCGCCTCGCGCACGACGGCCTCGATGTCGGCGGCCAGCGGCGCGGTGACGAGGGCGTCGACCGGGCCCACGGTGCGCAGGCTGGTGGTCAGGGTCCCGGCGGACTCGGTGAGGGCGTCCAGGACGCGACGGCGGAGGCTGGAGTCCCGGTTGTCCCCGGCGCTGGTGTTCAAGTCGAAGATGGTGGAGCGGATGTCCCGGATGACCACGTCGAGCTGCTCGACCACGTCGAGGACGGGCTGGCGGGCCCGGTCGGCAGCCAGCTGCGGCAGCGTCGCCTGCAGCGTCAGCCCGGCGGCGAACAACCGCTGGATCACGTTGTCGTGCAGGTCGCGGGCGATGCGGTCGCGGTCGGCGTAGAGGTCCAGGCTGCGAGCCAGCCGCTGCCGTGCGGCCATGTCCAGGGCCAGCGCCGCCTGGTCGGTGAAGGACCGGAGGAGCGGGACCAACCCGAGGCCGAAGGGCCGCGACCCGGTCCGCCGGGCCACCACCAGCACGGCCTCGCTGCCGTCGGCGGTGTGCAGCGTGGCACCGAGCAGCGGGCCCCAGTCGACACCGTCGGCCGGGTCGCCCCAGGGCCGGCCACCCAGGTCCTGGACGACGGGTTCGGCGCCCTCGGCACGGACCAGCGCCTCCACCACGGCAGAGGACTCCGGGGTGAGGGGGACACCGGTCATGTCGGCCAGCCCGGGTCCGCTCTGGGCCCGGGTCGTCCAGGTCCTGGGGCTGTCGAGGGGCGCCATGAGGTGGACGGCGTCGGCGTCGGTCAGCTCGCGGACCGCGTCGGTGATCAGCCGCAGCACCTGCTCCGGTGCCGCACCCCCGAGCAGCTGCTCGCGGACGGCGTGCGCCGCCTCGGCCCAGCGCCGCCGCTCCTGCTCGTCGGCGAGCTGCCGGGCGTTGTCGACGGCGATGCCCGCGGCCCCGGCCAGGGCCGTGACCAGCTCCTCGTCCTCGGCGGTGAACGGCCCGCCGTGCTTCTCGGTCAGGTACAGGTTCCCGTACACCTCGCCCCGGACGGCGACGGGGACCCCGAGGAACGTCCGCATGGGCGGGTGGCCGGGCGGCATCCCCACCGAGGCCGGGTGCGCACCGAGCTCGGCGGTCCGCAACGGCACCGGACTCGTCACCAGCTGGCCCAGGACCCCCAGGCCCTGCGGGAGGGACCCGATCCGGGCGACGGCCTCGTCGTCGAGCCCGGCGTGGATGAACCGGGCGAGCCCGCCGCCGGGGTCCAGCACGCCCAACGCCCCGTACCGCGCGTCCACCAGGTCGACCGCGACCTCGACCACCCGGTGCAGGGTGTCGTCGAGGTCGACCCCCTCCTGGACGTCGAGGAAGGCCGTGAGCAGGCTGCGGAGCCGGTGCTGCGCCCGGGCGAGCGCCGCCAGCCGGACGTCGACGTCCGGGCTGGTCCTGGCGTCGTCAGGCATCGGTCGGACGGGTCACCCGGGGGTGCCGGTCCCCGCGCGCACGACCGTCACCGGGCAGTGCGCGTGCTCGACGACCTGGTTGCTGACCGAACCCAGCAGCAGTCCGCGGAACCCACCCTGCCCGCGCGCGCCGACGACGACCAGGTCGGCCGCGTCGGAGGCCTCCACCAGCGCCCGGGACGGCGGTGCGTGCACCACGTGGCTGGTCACGTCGACCCCGGCGGCGGCCACCTCGGCCACGTGCTGCCGGAGCTGGTCGGCGACCGCCTGCTCCCACTCCTCCATCGGGGGGATGAAGCCGCCGGTCGCCGCGGCCGGGCTCGGCGCGGTGGTCAGCGACCACGCCCGCACCACGTGCACCGGCCAGTGCCCCCGCGCCGCCACGCGCAGCGCCCAGGTCAGCGCCTCCTGCGCGCCGGCCGAGCCGTCGTGCCCCACGACCATCCCGCCGGTGACCTCGGCATGCTCACGTACGTCGCCCACGGGTCTCCTCGGATCGCGTCCGGCCCCGGCCAGGGCCCGGCGCCGATCCTCGTCCCGGGGGGACGCCGGCGCCAGGGTCCGAGGTCCCACCCGTGTGCGCGGCCGGCCGCTCAGACCGGGACGGTGGCCGCCAGGTGCGGGTGGGTCACGTGCCCGACCCCCGGGCGGTCGCCCACGCGCTGCAGCAGCACCGGGCACGGGGCGTGCAGGGCGCAGTGCAGCGCCACCGAGCCCAGCACCATCCCCATCAGCTGGCCGGCGCCGTGGCTGCCGACCACGAGCAGGGAGGCACCGGCCGCCCGGGCCACGAGCGCCTGACCGGGCTGCTCGGCCAGCACGTGCAGCTGCACCGGCACCTCCGGCAGATCCGCCTCGGCCGCGGCCGCCCGCACCTCGACCAGCACGCGGTCGGCACCTGCTGCTGCTCGACGCTGCAGGTCCGCGGCCGGCGGTGGCGACACCACGGAACTGGTCCGGGCCAGCCCGTCGTCGAAGGCCACGACGACGTCCACCACCGCGTCGACGCGTCCGGCCGCCGCGATCGCGGCGAGCAGTGCAGCAGCCGAGGTGGGCGAGCCGTCGACGCCGACGACCACCCTGCGGCGGGCCGCGCGCGGGGCGGGGGTGACCGAGGCCGGGACGACGACGAACGGGGAGTGCGCGTGCCCGGCGCAGTGCAACGACACCGAGCCCAGCAGAAGGCTGCGGATCGCGGTCCGGCCGCGGCTGCCCACGACCAGCAGTGCGGCCCCGCGGGACCGCTCGACCAGGTCGATGGCCGGGGAGCCGGCCACGGCGAGCACCTCGACCGGGAGCTCCTCGATCCCCGTCACCCCGGCGGCGACGAGCTCGGCGGTGACCTCCTCCAGCAGACGCCCGGTCTGCCGGGCCGTCTCCTGCCGGATCTCCTCGAACGGGAACGCGGCGGCCATGTACGAGCCGGCCGTGTAGTAGTCGACGGGGAACGAGGTGACCACCTGGACGCACGCCCCGCGGCGGGCCGCCTCGGGGAGACCCCAGGCCAGGGCCGCCCGCGCACCGGGCGAGTCGTCCACGCCGATGACGACGCGGGGCCGGCCCGGGTCGGTACCGGGCGTCGAGGTCACTGCTCCGCCAGGGAGGGGGCCGCGTGCCGGTGGACGTCGTCGTGCCAGTCGGCGGCCAGCGCGGCGAACGCCGCGACCCCCGTCACCACCGGGGCCAGCACGGCGAGGGCAGCAGCCGCGGTGACCGGGACCTCGATGACGGTGTTGCCTGCCTTGTCCTTGACCACGACGCGGCGGACGTTGCCCTGGTGCAGGAGTGCACCCACCCGCTCGGCGAGGACCTCGCCCTTCACCCTCAGGGTCTCGGAGGCCGTACCGGTCGGTGGGGCCGGGCTGTCGGTGGTGGTCACGTCTGCTCCCTCGGATCGCTGGATGTGGCTGCTCCAGTGGCCCGCGGACGCTCGTGCGGCACCAGTGCCGGAAGGCCCGCACGGTCCGGGACTGCGGCACCTCCCCATGCGCCGCCGACGACGCAGACTGACCAGGTGGTCCTGCCCCGTGCGTCGACACCCGCCGCTCCTCCGGCTGCGCTCCCGCTGCCATCGGGCCGGCCGCTGCTCGGTCGCGGCAGGTGATCCGGCTCGCGCCGGCCCTGGGTGCCTCGGCGGCCTGGGCGGGCCTGGTCCGACCCCGGTTGCAGACCTGGGGAGCGACCCCCGTACCGGCACTGGCCCCCGTGCCCGGCGACGACCTGGTGCCGGCCCGGTGGCAGACCACGCGCGGCGTCACGATCGCCGCCCCGGTGGAACGGGTGTGGCCCCTCCTCGTGCAGCTGGGCTGGCAGCGCGCCGGGTGGTACAGCCTGGACGCCCTGGAACGGCTCGTCGGTGCCGGCGACTTCGCCGAGGGTGGGTCCGCCGACGGCGTCCTCCCCAGGTTCCAGGGCCTGGCGGTGGGCGACCCGGTCCCGCTGGGCCCGGGGACAGCACTGACCGCGGTCGTCGTGGACGCACCCCGGGCCCTGGTGCTGCAGATGGCGATGGACCCGGTGCACGGCACCCCCAGCGCCGTCGGCGACCGGGCCCGGTTGGACTGGACCTGGGCTTTCGTGCTGGCGCCCCGCCCGCACGGCAGTCGACTCGTCGTCCGGGTGCGGGCGGCCTGGTCCCCGCGGGTGGTCGGGCTCGCCGTGCCACCGCTGCTGGAGCCGGTGCACCTGCTGATGGAGGCGACGATGCTGCGCGGGATCGCCCGGCGGGCAGCCTCGGCGGGGTGATCAGTGCGCTTGCCGCGAGGCCAGCACGAGGCCCGCGTCCCAACCCGGCGCGCGGCAGCCCGACGGCGGGCGGACCAGCTCGGTGTCCTGGCCGCAGCGGCCCAGCAGCCACGAGGTCAGGGAGTTCGAGTTCCAGACGCCGCCGGTGCACAGGTCGTCGCGGCCCCAGGTCGGGAACGGCACGGTGCGGACGGCGCGCAGGACGAGCGCGGGGTCGGCCGTCGTCGGTCGCGGGCCCCCCAACGCCTCGGCCTCGTCGGGCAGCACCCCACCCGGCCAGCACCTCACCTCGTACCGGAACCAGCGGCTGCGGCCCAGCCAGCGGATCCCGACCGCACCGGTGCCCACGCTGCCGCGCTCCGCGGGCGTGCCGGGCACGTTCCAGACCGGCCCCATCTCGATCACCGATCGAACACCCGCACGGCGCACGACCAGCGCCGAGTGCACCAGGGCCTGCGCCGGTCGCCCGGCCAGCCGGGAGGTGACTGCCTCCAGGACGCGGCCGTTGCGGCGCACCGACCAGCCGCCTGCGCCCAGCGGGAGCCAGAACAGGTCCACGCCCTCACCCGTCACGGCAGCGGGTCGGCGGGCAGCCGGGCCACCGGGAGGTAGACCAGGCGGCCCTGGTGGTCGCGCGCCGGATGCTGGGTCACCGGGTGCAGGGCCAGACGGTACGACCACTCCCCGTCCACGGCGGTGGACAACTCGACCAGGCCGGCCGGCACCTCACCGGGGGGCGACGTCCACTCCAGGCCGTGCCCGGGTCCGCACCAGGCACGGGCCGCGGCCCCGGTGTCGGCGGACGGCTGTGCCGTCGTGCGCCGGGCCGGTCCGGGGCGGCGCCGGGTGCGGACCCGCCTCATGGAGGTGCACCCGGCCCGGTGGGGTGGCGCGTCATCCGGGGGCTCCGGCGCCGACAGCGCCGACGACGCCGTCGGCCCGCAGCCGCCCCGGAGCCCAGGACCGGTTCGTCGGGCGGACGACGAGCACGGGGCACGGTGCGTGCAGGACGCAGTGGAGAGCCACCGACCCCAGCAGCAGACCCCGGAACTCGCCTCGACCTCGGCTGGCGACCACGAGCAGGTCGGCACCTGCCGCCTGGTCGACCAGCGCCGGACCGGCCTCGCCCCCGACCGCGAGCCGGTGCACGTCGGCATGCTCCCCACGCGTGGCCTGCAGCAGCGTGGTCAGGCCCTGCTCCAGCGCAGCCAGCTCGGCGGCGTCCCGCTCGGCCGGGGTCGGGGCGACGGCTGCGTACTGGTCGAACCACAGGTCGGCCACCCCGTAGGCCCGGACAGCGGTGACCTGACCTCGGGGGCCGGCTTCCTCCATCGCCCAGGCGACGGCGGCGGCCGAGCGCTCCGACCCGTCGACCCCGGCGACGACGACCGTCCCCGGGCCGGGATCGGCCCAGCCACCGGGCTCGGGCACCACCACCACCGGGCAGGCCGACGAGCTCACGCAGTGCAGGGCCACCGACCCCAGCACCGCACTGGCCGCGTATCCCCGGCCCCGGGTGCCGACCACCATCAGATCCGCATCGTGGGAGCGGTGGACGAGCAGCTCGGCCGGCGGTCCCGGCTCGACGTGGATCGCGACCGGGACGGAGAGGAGGGCGGCGTCCTCCTCGCGGACCTGGTCCACCGTCTCCCGGGCCGCCGACCAGGTGTCGTCGTGCAGGGCGTCCAGGGCGCTCAGATCGGTCACCTCACCCATCGCCAGCCACCCCATCGAGCCCACCGCCGGGTACGCCGCGACCACCTGCACCTCGGCCGCGTGCCGAGCCGCCCAGTGCAGCGCCCAGCGCACCGCGGCGCGCGAGCCGGTCGACCCGTCCACCCCGACGAGCACCTGCGGCGGCGTCACCAGGTCGGTGGTGGGGTCGGCGTGCCGGTGTCGGGGTGCTGCAGCCACGGGTGCTCCTCGGTCGGGTCCCGGCCGGGCCGGCCGGTACCTGCATCGTCGTCCCCGGGCGCGTGGCCGGACGCGGCCGTCGGACCCCGGACCGCGGGTCGAACGTCCCTCGGGAGGGACCTTCGGCAGCCGCCCCGGGACCGCCGACCCGGTCCCGGCGACCGGATCCGGCAGAGGCTGGGGGCTCCCCACGCCAGGAGCACCGATGGCCCAGCCCACGCACACCAGCACGGCCCCGCCCCCCGGCCGCGACGCCGCGCAGGCACTGACCGACGCCGTCCACCGGGCCGTCCTGGCACCGTCGCTGCACACCAGCCGGCCGTGGTCCCTCCGGCTGCACCCGGTCGACCGGCCACGTCGCATCGACGTCCGGGCCGACCGGGGCCGGCAGCTCACGGCGCTCGACCCGACCGGCCGCGCGCTGGTGCAGAGCGTGGGTGCCGCCCTGTTCACCATGCGGGTCGCCCTGGCGGCCGCCGGCTGGGCGACCAGCACCCGCCGGTGCCCCGACGCGGCCGACCCCGACCTGCTCGCCGTCGTGGACCTCGTCGCCGGGCCGCCCGACGGCGGGATCGCCCCGCTGGTGGACCTGCTCGGCCTGCGCGACACCGACCGCCCCCGCTTCGGGCCCGGCGCCGCAGGCCTGGCCGACATCGCGCTCTTCCGTGCGGCGGCGCTCGCCGAGGACGCCGAATTGGCGCCCGTCGGGCGGGCCGATCTTCACCGACTCGGCCCCGGACCGACGGAGGTGGCTGGGGGTGCGCGGCCGGCCACCGTCCGGGACGGCGCCGAGGCCACCGTGGTTGTGCTGACCACCGCGCGGGACGACGAGCTGGCGTGGTTGCGGGCCGGCGAGGCTCTCCACCGGGTCCTGCTCGAGGTCGCGCGCGCCGAGTGGGTCGCCACCCCCTTCAGCCAGGCCGTCCAGGACCGGCCCACCCGCGACGAGCTGCGCGGCGTGCTGACCGGCCGACGATGGCCGCAGAGCATCCTGCGGGTCGGCCCGGCACCGCTGCAGCGGAGCACGGGGCAGGCGTGACGCTCCCGGTCGCCGTGGGGCGATCAGGACCGGCCCTGGTGCACGCCAGCCGTGCGGCTGAACTGCTGGTCCCGAACCGGTCCGCCGGGCCGCACGTGCTGGTCGCGACCGCCAGCAGGCACGGCGCCACCGCGGGCATCGCCGACCGCCTCGTCCACCTGCTGCAGGTCTCCCCCGCAGGACTGCGGTGCGGGCTGCGCGCGGTGGCGATCCCGGTCGAGCGGCAACCCGATCCCGCGCTGTTCGACGCGGTGGTGCTGGGCAGCGCCGTCTACGCGGGCCGCTGGCTCGAGTCGGCCCGGCACTACGCCACCGAGCACGCCTCCGGCCTGCGCGGGCTGCCGGTGTGGCTGTTCAGCAGCGGCCCCATCGGCCCGCGGCCGTTCCCCCCTGCCGACCCGTACGACGTCGAACCGCTCGCCGCCGTGGTCGGGGCACGGTCACACCGGGTCTTCCCCGGCCGGCTCCACGAGGACCTGCTGGGCCCCGAGGAGCTGGCCGTGGTCATCGCGATGCGCGCACCGACCGGCGACTTCCGCGACTGGCCGGCCGTCGGGAGCTGGGCAGCGGAGATCGCCGAGGACGTGGCCGGTCTTGCCCCCCGGGAGTCAGCCGCCGCGGTCCCCGGGCCGGGCTGACGTCCACCGTGCGGCACCTCCTCGGCGGGCAGGTGGGCCGGCTCGCGCTGACCGTCGCGGTCGTCGTCGTCGTCTTCGCCGGGGTCATGCCCCAGGTGGCGGACTACGGGCAGGCCTGGGGGCTCGTGACGTCCCTGACCGGGTCCGAGGTGGTGCTGCTGACCGTCGTCGGGGTGGTCAACCTGGTGTCGTTCGCCCCGCTGTGGGTGGCCTCCGCGCCGGGCCTCACCTGGGGGCGCGCGCTGCTGGCCGACCAGGCGTCGACCGCCGTCGCCAACGCCGTGCCCGTCGGGTTCGCCTTCGGCGTGGGCACCACGGCGGCCATGTTCTCCTCGTTCGGCTTCTCGCCCGCCGTGACCACGCGTTCCATCGGGCTCACCGGCATCTGGAACAGCCTGGTCAAGCTGACGATGCCGGTGCTCTCCCTGGCCGGAGTCCTGCTGGTCGGCCACCCATCCGGTGGGCTCGCGGTGGCGGCGGTCCTGGGCGGTGCCGCCCTGCTGGCCGGCGTCGGCGTCCTGGTGGCCGCGCTGACCCACCGGCGGTCCGGCGACCGTCTCGCGGGCGGGGCCCAGCGGTTGGCCGGGTGGGCCGCCGGCCGGGTCGGACGCACCGCACCCACCGCCTGGGCCGAACGCCTGGACCGGTTCCGGGTGGATTCCCTGGAGCTGTTGCGACACCGCTGGGGGCGGCTGAGCCTGGCCGCGCTGGGCAGCCACGTCGCCTTGTTCCTCGTCCTGCTGGCGTGCCTGCGCACGATCGGCGGAGCAGCCTCCCAACTGCCCTGGGTGGTGGCGCTGGCGGTCTTCTCGGTGACCCGGCTGGTCACGATCCTGCCCGTCACCCCCGGCGCCCTCGGCGTCGCCGAGCTCAGCTACGTCGCCGGGCTCACCGCGGTCGGGGTCGGCGCCGGCGAGGCGGCGGGGGCCGTGCTGGTCTTCCGCTTCCTGACCTGGTTCGTGTCCATCCCGCTCGGGCTGGCGGCCTGGGTGCTGTGGCGCCACGGCCTCGGGCGGGTGGCTGTCGCCGGCCCCTGAACCGCGTCCCGTCCTCGTCGCCCGTCGCCGCACCGACCGGCCCGTCCACGCGCCGGCGAGGACGTCGGTCACCGGGTGGAGCGGTGGACGACGGAGAACCGGGCTGCCCGGCGGCGGAGGTGCCGGTGCGGGTCGCGCGGCCGGACGGCGGTCGCCCGGCTCGCGGTGGCGTAGAACGCGGCCTTGCCGACCTCGATGAGCAGCAGGTAGCCGACGACGAACCCGACCAGCACCAGGTAGTAGACGGCCGGCAGCGGAGTGAAGCCCAGCGAGCGGGCCAGCGGCGTCGCCGGCAGCACCGCCCCGACCGCGACGACGCCGACGGCGGCCAGCACCAGCGGCAGGGAGGGCCGGCTGCGCCAGAACGGCACCCGGCGGGTGCGGATCGCCAGGACGACCAGGGTCTGGGTGGCCAGGGACTCCACGAACCAGCCGGTGCGGAACTCCGTCGGCCCGGCGTGCAGCACGGTCAGCAGGACGACGAAGGTCAGCGCGTCGAACAGCGAGCTCAGTGGGCCGAAGACCAGCATGAAGCGCCGGATGAAGGCGATGTCCCAGTGCGCCGGCCGCCGGACCTGCTCGTCGTCGGCCCGGTCGGTGGGGATGGCCAGCTGGCTGGTGTCGTAGAGCAGGTTGTTGAGCAGGATCTGGCTGGGCAGCATCGGCAGGAAGCCCAGGAACAGCGACGCCCCGGCCGCCGAGGCCATGTTCCCGACGTTGCTCGAGGTGCCCATCAGCACGTACTTGATGGTGTTGACGAAGATCCGCCGCCCCTCGGTGACGCCGTCGGCCAGCACGCCCAGGTCCTTCTCCAGCAGGATCACGTCGGCGGCGTCCTTGGCCACGTCGGTCGCAGACTCCACGGAGATCCCGACGTCGGCGCCGTGCAGGGCCAGCGCGTCGTTGACCCCGTCGCCGAGGAACGCCACTCCCCCGCCGGTACGGCGCTGCACGGCGACGATGCGGGCCTTGTCCTGCGGGCTGACCCGGGCGAACACGCTGGTGGTGGCCAGCGCTGCGGCCAGCTCGTCGTCGTCGAGCACCGCCAGGTCCGCGCCGGTGAGCACGGTGTCGCCGAGGCCGAGCTGCCGGCAGACGTGCACGGCGACGGGCGCGGCGTCCCCGGTGACCACCTTCACCGTGATACCGAGGTCGGCCAGCCGGCTGAGCGCGTCCGCGGCGTCGTCCTTGGGCGGGTCGCTGGCCACCAGCAGGCCGCGCACCGTGAGGCCGTGCTCGTCGTCGACGGTCAACGCGTGGCCGCCCGGCACCGTCCGGGTGGCGACGGCGACGACCCGGTTGCCGGCCGCGAACTCCGCGGCCAGGGCGTGGGCCACCCCGGAGGGGACGTCGACGCAGCGGTCCAGCACCGCCTCGGGCGCGCCCTTGGTCACCACCACGCAGGTGCCGTCGGCGGTGCGCACGAGGGCCGAGACCAGCCGCCGCTCGTGGTCGAAGGGCAGCAGCGCCAGCCGGACGGCGTCGTCGGACCCGGCCGGCTCGGCCGCCCGCAGCGCCCGGTCCAGGGCGTTGCCCCCGGTGCCGTCGGTGGTCTCCGTGGCCCGCAGCCCCCAGCGGAGCACGTCCTCGGGGCGGTCGTCGCCGGTCGGGACGGCGCGCAGGAACACCGGGCGGCCCTCGGTGAGGGTGCCGGTCTTGTCGGTGAGGAGGACGTCGACATCACCGAGGTCCTCGATGCAGACCAGTCGCTTCACCAGCACGTGCCGTCTGCTCAGCCGCCGCGACCCGGCAGCCAGGCTGCTGGACACCACCGCGGGGAGCAGCTGCGGGGTGATGCCGACGGCGATGGCCAGGGAGAACAGCACCGCGTCCAGCAGCGGGCGGCCGAGGGCGACGTTGACCACCAGCACCGCGGTCGTCAGCACGACGGCGACCCAGGCCAGCAGCACCGAGAAGCTGCGCAGGCCGACCTGGAAGCGCGTGTCCAGCGGGTGGGTGTCCAGGCCGACCGCGACACCGCCGAACTCGGTGGCGGCGCCGGTGGCGACCACGATGCCGTGCCCGCTCCCGGCAGCGACGACGGTGCCCATCAGGGCGCACCCGGTCAGCTCGGCCAGCGGCGTCCCGGCCGGCACCGTCCCGGTGTCCTTGATCGCCGGCACCGACTCCCCGGTCAGCACGGACTCGTCGCACTCCAGGCCGGTCACGTCGAGCAGGCGGAGGTCGGCCGGCACGACGTCCCCGAGCGCGATGTCGACGAGGTCCCCGGGTACCAGCCCGGTCACGTCGACCTCCTGCCGACGGCCGTCGCGCAGCACGACGGTGGTGTGGTGCACCTGGTCGTGCAGCGCCTGCGCCGCCCTCTCCGCCCGGTACTCGTTGCCGAAGCCCAGGCCCACCGACAGCACCACGACCACCGCGATCGTCGCCGCCCCGCCGCGCTCACCGACCGCGGCGGACACCACGGCGGCCACGACGAGCAGACCCAGCAGGGGTGATGCCAGCTGGTGCCCCAGCGCGGGCAGCACCCGGGCCCGGTGCGAGGTGACCGCGTTCGGCCCGGACCGGGCCAGCCGCCCCGCGAGGTCGTCGGTCACCCCGACGGCGGCGTCGACGTGCATCGCGCGCAGGGTCGAGACGGTGTCCCAGGTCGCGGCATCGGCCACGGCCGTGGCGGGGGCGCGCGGGACGGGGGGTGCCAGTGCGGTCATCGACGCTCCTCGCGGCCGTCGGCGGGTGACGACCGCTCCCCAGGTTGGGAGCCCGCGCCCCGGCGGACCAGTGCCCTCCGACCCCACCCCGGCTGCCGACGCATGCCGGACGACCCACGGGTGCGGGACCTGCGACCCCGTCGCCCCTGGACGGCATCGGGCACGGTCGAGGGATGCCCGCCGCCACCGCCGTGCCCGCCGCACTCGCACCCGTCGACCACTACCCGGTCGAGGAGCTCGAGCTGGACCTCCGCTGGTGGGCCGCGGCCAACTACCTGACGGTCGGGCAGATCTACCTCACCGAGAACGCTTTGCTGCAGCGCCCGCTCACCCACGCCGACGTCAAGCCGCGACTGCTGGGCCACTGGGGCACCTCCCCCGGCCTCGCCGCCCTGTACGTGCAGCTGAACCGGCTGATCCGACGCACGGGGCAGGAGGTCCTGTACGTCACGGGACCGGGCCACGGCGGGCCGGCGCTGGTCGCCGCCACCTGGCTGGAGGGCACCTACAGCGAGCTCTACCCCGCCGTCGGGCCCGACGCGGCCGGCGTCCGGGCGCTGTTCCGGCAGTTCTCCACCCCCGGCGGCATCCCGAGCCACGTCGGCGTCCCCACCCCGGGGTCGATCCACGAGGGCGGCGAGCTCGGGTACGCCCTGGTGCACGCCGCCGGGGCCGCCTTCGACCACCCCGACCTGCTGGTCGCCTGCGTGGTCGGCGACGGCGAGGCCGAGACCGGCCCGCTGTCCGGGTCCTGGAAGGTCCCGGCGTTCCTGGACGCCCGCCGGGACGGCGCGGTGCTGCCGGTGCTGCACCTCAACGGCTACAAGATCAGCGGGGCCACCGTGTGGGGCCGCTCCTCCGACGAGGAGGTCTGCGGGTACCTGCGGAGCCAGGGGTGGGCGCCGGTGGTGGTCGCCGGCGACGACCCCCGGCTGGTGTTCACCGACCTGCAGGCCGCTCTGACCGACGCGCACGCCCGGATCAGGCAGATCCAGGACCACGCCCGCAGCGGCGGGGACGACCTCCGCCCGGGGTGGCCGGCGATCGTGCTGCGCACCCCCAAGGGCTGGACCGGCCCGGACGTCGTGGACGGCGTCCAGGTGCAGGGCACCTTCCGCGCCCACCAGGTGCCGCTGTCGGGGGTGCAGACCGACGACGCACACCTCGCGCTGCTGGAGACCTGGCTGCGCAGCTACGAGCCCGACCAGCAGTTCCCCGGCGGCCGGCTGGCCCCCGAGCTCGCCGGGCTCGCACCGGTCGGCGACCTGCGGATGGGGTCCACGCCGTACGCCAACGGTGGCCGGCTCCGTCGTCCACTGGACCTCCCGGCGCTGGCCGGCTACGCCCTCGACGTCCCCTCCCCCGGGACCGTCTCGGCGGAGACCACGCACCCCCTCGGCGAGCTGCTCGCCGAGATCTACCGACGGACGACGACGCCCGACGGCGGCGGGACGTTCCGGCTCTTCAGCCCCGACGAGACCGCCAGCAACCGGCTGCAGTCGGTGTTCGAGGTGACCGACCGCTGCCTGCAGGCGCAGGTGCTGCCCACCGACGACCACCTCTCCCCGCACGGCCGGGTGATGGAGGTGCTCAGCGAGCACCTCTGCGAGGGGTGGCTGGAGGGCTACCTGCTGTCTGGCCGGCACGGGCTGTTCGCCACCTACGAGGCCTTCGCCATGGTCAGCGCCTCGATGGTGGTGCAGCACGTGAAGTGGCTGCAGCACGCGGCCGAGGTGCCGTGGCGGGAGCCGGTGTCCAGCCTGACGATCCTGCTGACCAGCACCTGCTGGCGCAACGACCACAACGGCTTCAGCCACCAGGGCCCCGGGCTGATCGACACGGTGCTGCCGCTGTCGCCCCAGGTGGTGCGGGTCTGGCTGCCGCCGGACGCCAACTGCCTTCTCTCGATCGCCCGGCACTGCCTGCAGAGCACCGACCACGTCAACCTGGTCGTGGCCGACAAGCAGCAGCACCTGCAGTACCTGACCCTGGCTGAGGCCGAGGCGCACTGCGCGGCCGGTGCGTCGGTGTGGGACTGGGCCGGGACCGAGCGCGTCACCGGCGACCCGGACGTCGTCCTCGCGGCGGCCGGGGACGTGCCCACGCTGGAGGTGCTGGCCGCTGCCGAGCTGCTCCGGCACGGCGTGCCCGACCTGGCGCTGCGGGTGGTCAACGTGGTCGACCTGATGGGCCTCCTCCCGTCCGACGTGCACCCGCACGGCTTCTCCGCCGACCACTTCCGCCGGCTGTTCACCGACACCGCCGACGTGGTGGTGGCCTTCCACGGCTACCCGCGGGCCGTGCACCAGCTGCTGCACGGCCGGCCGGGCACCGCCCGCTTCCACGTGCGCGGGTTCGAGGAGCAGGGGACGACGACGACGCCCTTCGACATGGTGGTGCTCAACCGGATGAGCCGGTACCACCTCGTGCTGCTCGCCCTCGCCCACGCCCCGTCGGGCCTCGCCGGCGCCGACGAGCTGGCCGCGACGTGCCGCGACCAGCTCGCCCGGCACCACGCGTACGTGCGCGAGCACTTCGAGGACCTCCCCGAGGTGCGCGACTGGACCTGGACCGGCTGACCGGTGGGCGTCTCCCTGCGCAGTGCCCAGTCGGCCGAAGACGTGGTCGGCGAGCTCGGCACCGACGCCGAGCGGGGCCTGCCGGTGGCCGAGGCAGCCCGGCGGCTCGCCGCGGACGGTCCGAACCTGCTGCCCAGCACTGCGCCCGACAGCCGGTTCGTGCGGGTGCTGCGCCAGCTGTCCAACCCGCTGGTGGTCGTGCTGCTCGTCGCGGGCACGGTCACCCTCGCGCTCGGCGAGTACGTGGACGCCGTCGTCGTGCTCGGTGTGGTCCTGGCCAACACGGTCGTCGGGTACGTGCAGGAGGCCCGGGCGCAGTCCGCGCTGCGGGCGCTGCAGGACCTGGTGTTCACGGACGCCCGGGTGGTGCGGGACGGGGCCACCCGCTCGGTGCCGTCGGCCGACCTCGTCGTCGGGGACCTGGTGCTGGTGGAGGCCGGGGACGCCGTCCCGGCCGACGGCCGACTGCTCCGCTCCCGGGAGCTGCGGGTCGACGAGTCGGCCTTGACCGGTGAGTCCGCACCGGTGGCCAAGGACCCCGCGGTCCTCGCGGTCGGCACGGCCGCCGCCGACCAGCGGAACACGGTGTTCGCCGGCAGCCTGGTCACCGCCGGGGCCGGTGCCTGCGTGGTCACGGCGACCGGCGCCGACACCGAGCTCGGCGGCATCGACGGCCTGGTCAGCGGGGTCGTGTCGCTCGAGACCCCGCTCACCCGTCAGCTCGGTCGCTTCAGCGGGATCCTCACGGTGGTCATCCTCGGCCTGGCCGCGGCGACCTCGGTGGTCGGCGTCCTCCGTGGCCTGGACGCCGGGGAGGTCGTCACCTCGGCCGTCGCGCTCGCCGTGGGTGCCATCCCGGAGGGGCTGCCCGCCGCAGTCACCGTCACCCTTGCCATCGGCGCCGCCCGGATGGCGAAGCGCCGGGCCGTCGTCCGGCAGCTGCCCGCGGTGGAGACCCTGGGCAGCACGACGGTCATCTGCACCGACAAGACCGGCACGCTCACCGAGAACCAGATGACCGTCCGGGTGGTCTGGACCTGCGCCGGTGACCACGAGGTGACCGGTTCGGGGTACGCGCCCACCGGGGACGTGCTCGATCCCGCGGGCACCGTGCTGCTGGGTACGGCCGTGCCCGAGGCGCTGCGCTGGACGCTGCTGGCCGGGGCCGCCTGCAACGACGCGGTGCTGCGCCGCCGGCCCGACGGCGGGGGAACCGAGGTCGTGGGCGACCCCACGGAGGGCGCCCTCCTGGTCTCGGCCGGCAAGGCCGGGATCGACACGGAGGACTTCCCGCGGGTGGACGTCGTCCTGTTCAGCTCCGGACGCCGCTACATGGCCACCCTGCACGACCACGGCGACCACCGGGTGGTGCTGGCCAAGGGCGGCGTCGAGGCGGTCCTGGCCCTCTGTGGGTCCCAGCTCGGGCCCGACGGCGACCGGGTGCCCCTCGACGTCGCCGGCATCGCGCGGGAGTCCGACCGGCTGGCCGCGGCCGGCCTGCGGGTGCTGGCCACCGCCGCGCTGACGGTGGACGCCGACCACCGGCTGGCCGAGGTCGACCTGCCGGGGAGCCTGGTGTTCACCGGCCTGCAGGCCATGCTGGACCCCCCGCGCGCCTCCGCGGTGCACGCCGTCACCAGCTGCCGCACGGCAGGCATCCGGGTCGTGATGATCACCGGCGACCACGCCGCGACCGCGACGGCCATCGCCGTCCAGGTGGGCATCCTCCGGGCACGGTCGGACGGCGACGTGCTGACCGGCGCCGACCTGACCGCCCTGACCGCGTCCTCTCCGACCGCCTTCGACGGGGCCGTCGGCCGGGCCGCGGTGTTCGCCCGGGTGTCCCCCGAGCAGAAGCTGCGGCTGGTGCAGTCCCTCCAGGACGCCGGCGCCGTCGTCGCGATGACCGGTGACGGGGTGAACGACGCCCCGGCCCTGCGCCAGGCCGACATCGGCGTGGCCATGGGGCGCGGCGGCACCGAGGTCGCCAAGGAGGCCGCCGACGTCGTGCTCGCCGACGACGACTTCGGCACCGTCGAGGCCGCGGTCGAGGAGGGCCGCGGCGTCTTCGACAACATCTCGAAGTTCATCGTGTGGACGCTGCCCACCAACGCGGCCGAGGGCCTGGTCATCCTGGTGGCGATCGTCCTCGGGACGGCACTGCCGATCCTGCCCACGCAGATCCTGTGGATCAACATGACCACCGCCGTCCTCCTCGGGCTGACGCTGGCCTTCGAGCCGCACGGGGCCGACACCATGACGCGCCCACCGCGCCGCCCGGGTACACCGTTGCTGACCGCGTCCCTGGTGTCCCGGGTGCTGCTGGTCTCCGCGGTCCTCGTCGCCGGCACCTGGTACCTCTTCCAGCAGCAGGTCGACGCCGGGGCCACGCTGCCTGAGGCCCGCACCGCGGCGATGGACCTGTTCGTCGCGGTGCAGGTGCTCTACCTCTTCAGCTGCCGGTCCCTCGTCGGCCCGTCGTGGCGGGTCGGGCTGCTGACCAACCGGTGGCTCGTCGGCGGCGTGCTGCTGCAGGTGGTCGCCCAGCTCGCCATCACCTACCTGCCGGCCATGAACGACCTGTTCCAGACCGCCCCCGTCGACGCCGGCACCTGGCTGCGCATCGCGGTCCTGGCGACCGTCGCGTGGGCCGTCGTCGCCGTCGACGAGCACGTGCGGGGTCGGCGGCGAGCCGACCGCGGGCCGAACGGCGTCCGGGTCGGGACGTCGGACCCTCCCGGGCCGGCGGCCCGCCCGGCAGCCTCGAGCACATGACCCGGCAGACCGACGACCGACACCGCTGGACCGATCCCCGCACCCGGGCGACCGACTCCCTCGCCACCGGTGAGTCCGCCCCCACCAGCAGCGTCACCCTCACCGGCCCCGACCAGGTGACCGTGGTCAGCGGCGGGGTGACCGTGGCGCAGGCCGACGTCGTCCCGGGCCCGCAGGTCGTGCTCCGCTTTTGGGTGGCCAGCCACTCGCTCACCGCCGACACACGCGCCGAGCTGCTCCGCACCGCCTTCTCCCACGCGGCCCTGGTGCCCCGGCAGCGGGTGCTGGCCACCGTCCCGCACGAGGAGAGCGACCTCGTCGCCGCGCTGCACGATCACCTCACGGTGACCAGCACCCACGTCGCCGGTGCGACCTGCCTCGTCGAGGGGCACGTCACCTGAGCGGGGTCCCACCCACCACGACGACCCGGCAGGAGGAACCGTGCAGGCCATGGACGTCATGACCCGAGAGGTCACGACGGTGGGACCGCAGACCACCGTGCAGGACGCCGGGAGGGCGATCACCGCCCGGGCGGTCGCGGCCCTCCCGGTCGTGGACGCCGACGGGCAGCTGGTCGGCATCGTCGGCGAGGGCGACCTGCTCCGCGACCAGGTGCCCCCCGACCCGCGCCTGCACCTGGGTCGGGACGTGGCCTCCCCCCGACCCCGTCCACGGGTCGTGGCCGACGTGATGACCACCCCGGTGCGCACCGTCGGTCACCACGACGACCTGTCCGACGTCGCCACGCTGCTGGTCGAGGGCCGGTTGCGCAGCGTCCCGGTGATGGCGAACGGCGCGATGGTCGGCATCCTCGGCCGGCGCGACCTGCTGGGCACCCTCATCCGCACTGACGAGTCCGTCCGCGCCGAGGTACTGGACCTGCTGGAGCGCTACACCGGCGAGCGGGACACCTTCGACGTCGAGGTGCTGTCGGGTGCGACCACGGTGGCCCGCACCCGCGGGACCCCGGCCGTCTCGCCGGCGACCGAGCACCGCGCCCTGGACTCCCTGGCCCGCACCGTGCCGGGGGTCCGCGCCGTCGTCGTCCGGTCGTCGGACGACCTCCCCCATCGAGAGGAAGCATCGTGAGAGCCGCCCGCTGGCACGGCCGCAAGGACATCCGGATCGAGGAGGTGCCCGAGCCGCAGCTGCGGCCGGGCACCGTGGCCATCGACATCGCCTGGTGCGGCATCTGCGGCAGCGACCTCCACGAGTACCTGGAGGGCCCGATCTTCATCCCGCCGCACGGCCACCCGCACCCCGTCTCCGGGGAGTCCGCCCCCGTGGTCATGGGCCACGAGTTCTCCGGCACCGTGACCGCCCTCGGCGACGGGGTCGACGACCTGACCGTCGGTGAGTCCGTCGTGGTCGAGCCCTACCTGATCGCCGAGGACGTCGACACCACGCCGGGCCAGCCCTACCAGCTCTCCCACGACATGAACTTCATCGGCCTGGGCGGGGGCGGCGGCGGCCTGAGCGAGAAGGTGGTCGTCCCGCGCCGGTGGGTGCACCCGGTCGAGGACATCCCGCTCGACCAGGCCGCCCTCGTCGAGCCGCTGGCGGTCGGCCACCACGCCTTCGTGCGCAGCGGAGCGGGCGCGGGGGACGTCGCGCTGATCGGTGGTGCCGGCCCGATCGGGCTGCTGCTCGGGGCGCTGCTCACCGCGGAGGGCCTGACGGTGGTCATGACCGAGGTGAGTGCCGCCCGCAAGGCCAAGGCCGTCGAGACCGGCGCCGCCGCCCACGTGCTCGACCCCACCGAGGGCGACGTCGCCGCACGCGTGCGCGAGCTGACCGGCGGGCGGGGTGCCGACGTGGGCTTCGAGTGCTCCAGCGTCGACGCCGTCCTGGACACCCTGCTCGACGCGGTCCGGCCCGGTGGCGTCGTCGTGAACGTCTCCATCTGGGGACACCAGCCGGTGGTGGACCTGCAGAAGCTGGTGCTCAAGGAGATCGACCTGCGCGGCACGATCGCCTACGCCGGCGACCACCCCGCCACGATCGAGCTGGTGCGCAGCGGCCAGGTCGACCTGGCCCCGTTCATCACCGCCCACATCGACCTGGCCGATCTGGTGGAGCAGGGGTTCGAGACCCTCGTGCACCGCAACGACACCCAGGTCAAGATCCTCGTTCGCCCCTGAGGAAGATCTGCGACGGCCACGACCACCCCCGTCCCCGTACCGCTGGTGGGGTGCGCGGTCGATCATCGACGGGCCGCGGGCAGACCGAACCGGTGCCCGCCGACCGACCGCCGCCTTCGGGGCACCGTGGGCGTCCTCACCCCTGTGTTCCTCCAGCTGCAGCGTGCGGAAGGTTCGTCCACCTGGCAGCGTCGAAGGTGGTCCAGAACAGGGCCCGCTGTCGGCAGTGAAGAAGCTCGCTACCGGCAGTCGCCCAGGTTCGGTCATCGCCGCCACCTGGTGCTTCGTCGTCCGGCATCGACCCTCGACCAACACGAAAAGATCCGGTGTGGGAGATGGCTGCGTGGAGGTATCCGTCGCGCTGGGCGCGGGTCACTGCTGGATGAGCCCCTGCGCTCCCGCCCTCGTGACCGGTCTGCCTGACTTGGCGGCCAGGACGATTGGCCGGCAGCGCTGGGTACCTCGATGCTCGGGCCTCATTTCTCGACCTCGCGCGATGGTGGGCAACCGACCGGGTTGCCGCGGGCTCCCAGCGGCGGTGTGCTTCGGACGGCTCCGGCTCCGGCTCCGGCTCCGGCTGCGGGCTCGGATGAGGCGCTGCCGCCTCAGACATCCAGTTGCTCCGCACCGTGCCCTTGTGCACCCACGCCTTCGCACGAAGAACCACATCCGACACACCTCCTGCATCACGGCTGTCCGCACTCGTTGCGACAGGTAAGGCGGCCAACCGTTCCCTGCGCAGGCATGAGTGCGAGCAGCAGGGGTGACCGGCTACAGCCAGGCGGGCCCACAGGACCCGATCAGGCCTGAGCGCCGCCCGGGGAGTCCATCGTTGTCCGGCGGCTCCTGGCTCCGGCTACCGAGCAGAGCCTCATCCAGGCGGGCCTGCCGCGCCCGGCCAGGCCCGCTGGCCCAGGACGGCAGCATCGGCGTCAGCGCATGCCTGGACCGGCTCGCCGAGTCCCGTTGCTGTACCGGTTGCTGTACTCATGCGAGAGGCGAGCCGCCCGCATGGGACGACTCGCCTCTGACCTGCAACTTCTCTGTCGGGCTGACAGGATTTGAACCTGCGACCCCTTGACCCCCAGTCAAGTGCGCTACCAAGCTGCGCTACAGCCCGAGCTCGCGACGCCGTGGCGCCGGTGAGCTGCGTCGAGAAGGTTACCCGACGCCGATCAGCTCCCCCGGGGGTGGGTCACTTCGTGTAGAACTCCTTGGCCTTGGACTCGCGGACCTTCACCGAGACCTCGATCGGGCTGCCCTCGAAGCCCCACTTCTCCCGCAGCTTGCGCTCCAGGAACCGCCGGTAGCCGGCCTCGAGGAACCCGGTGGAGAACACCACGAACCGCGGCGGCCGGACGTCGGCCTGCGTGACGTACTTGATCTTCGGGGCCCGTCCGCTGCGCGGCGGCGGCGGGGTCTCCTGGACCAGGGCCCGCACGTAGTTGTTCAGCTCCGCCGTCGGCACCCGGAACTCCCACGACGCGAGCGCGCCGCGCAGGTGGTCGGCCAGCTTGGTCACGCCGCGACCCTTGAGCGCGGAGATGTTGACCCGGTGCGCCCACTGGATGCGGGCCAGGTCGCGCTCGATCTCCTTCTCCAGCTGGGCGTGGCGGTCCTCGTCGAGGGTGTCCCACTTGTTGATCGCGATGACCAGCGCCCGACCGGCCTCGATCACCTGGGTGATCACCCGCTGGTCCTGCTCGCTGATCACCTCGTCGGCAGCCAGCAGCACGATGGCCACCTCGGCGGCCTCGATCGCGGCCTCGGTGCGCAGGCTGGCGTAGTACTCGGTGCCGCTGGCCGTCCCCACCCGGCGGCGCAGCCCGGCGGTGTCGACGAACTTCCAGTCCTCGCCGTCCAGCCGGACGATCGAGTCGACCGGGTCCACGGTGGTGCCGGCGACGGAGTCGACGACCGAGCGCTCCTCCTTGGACAGCCGGTTGATCAGGCTCGACTTGCCCACGTTGGGCCGGCCCACCAGGGCCACCCGGCGTGGGCCGCCGACCTCGAGGGACTCCCGCGGCGCCTCGGGCATCGCGTCGAGCACCAGGTCCAGGAGGTCACCGGCGGAGCGCCCGTGCAGCGCGCTGACCGAGAACGGCTCCCCCAGGCCCAGCGACCACAGCTCGGCTGCACCGGCCTCGGCGCGCTCGTCGTCGACCTTGTTGGCCACCAGGATCACCGGCGTCTTCGACCGGCGCAGCACGCGCGCGGCGGCCAGGTCGGTCTCGGTGACCCCGACCTGGGCGTCGACGACCAGCACGATGACGTCGGCGGTCTTCATCGCGTACTCGGCCTGCCGGGCGATGGCCGCGGCCATGCCCGACGCCTTGGGCTCCCAGCCGCCGGTGTCGACGACGGTGAAGGTCTTGCCGTTCCACAGCGCCTCATAGGCGATCCGGTCGCGGGTCACCCCGGGGATGTCCTGCACGACGGCGGCGCGGCGGCCGATGAACCGGTTGACCAGGGTGGACTTGCCGACGTTCGGGCGGCCGACGACGGCCACCACGGGCAGCGGTCCGGTGGGTGTGGTGCTCACGTGTTCGCTCTCTCTCGGGCCAGCTCGACGATCGCGGCGATCGTCTGGTGCCGTTCCCAGTGGGTGCTGTCCACGGTGACCGCATCGGTCGCCGGGCGCAGCGGGGAGTCTGCTCGGGTGCTGTCGTGCTCGTCGCGGCGCCGCAGGTCCGCGGCGATGGCGGCGATCTTGGCCGGGTCGGTCACGCCCAGCTGGGCGGCCCGCCGCTGCGCCCGGGCCTCGGGCGCGGCTGTCAGGTAGACCTTGAGCGTGGCGTCGGGCAGGACGACGGTGCCGATGTCGCGGCCCTCGACGACCACGGCGGGGGCGCCGTCCACCAGCGAGCGCTGCGCGTCGACCAGCAGCCGGCGCACCGCCGGCACGGCCGACACCGGGGACACCGCGCGGGTGACCTCGGTGCCGCGGATCCGGTCGGTGACGTCGACGGCGTCCACGGTGACCTGCTCGGCGGCGGCGTCGGTGCCGATGCCGATGGCGGCCTCGCCGACCGCCCGGGTGATGCCGTCGGCGTCGTCCAGGTCGACCCCGGCGTCCAGCACGGCGACCGTGGCCGCCCGGTACATGGCGCCGGTGTCCAGGTAGGCGGCGCCCAGCTCGAGCGCGACGGCGCGGGCGACGCTGGACTTGCCGGTCCCCGACGGTCCGTCGAGCGTGACCTGGCCGCGGAAGCCCGTCACTGCGCGATGTCCTTGCGGAGGGCGACGGCGCCGCGGAGGTAGACGTGCGCCACCTCGGCACGGGGCCGGTCGGTGGCCACGTGCGCCATCAGCCGCAGCACCCGGGGCAGGGCATGCGGGACGGCCATCTCGGTGGCGCACATCAGCGGGACGTCGCCCAGCCCGAGCTCGCGGGCGGCCAGCGCGGGGAACTCGCTGACCAGGTCCGGCGTGGCGGTGAACAGGATGCTGATCAGGTCCTCCGACGTCAGACCGTTGCGGGTCATGACCTCGGCGACCAGCTCGCGGGTCGCGTCCAGCACCTGCTCGCGCTCGTCGGCGTCGACCTGCGTCGCGCCGCGGATGGCTCGGACGGCCACGGGCTCACTCCTGTCCTGTGCGGTCCCTCCCGGGACCTCGATCGGTGGTGTCGGGCGCTCGGTCAGAGGCCGACGAGCTCCTGCAGCTGGCCGACCTCGGCGCGGGTGAGCTTGCGGATGACTCCGGTGCGCATGCGCGCCAGCTCCAGCGTCCCGACCTTGGTGCGGGTCAGCCGGGAGACCGGCAGGCCGACCTCGGCGAGCAGGCGGCGGACGATGTGCTTGCGGCCCTCGTGCAGCACGACCTGGACGACGGACTGCCCGGCGTGCTGGTCCATGAGCTCGAAGTGGTCGACCTTGACCAGGCCGTCCTCCAGCTCGATGCCCTCGCGCATCCGGCGGTCCAGGTCGCGGGCGACCGTGCCCGACACCTGCGCCATGTAGGTCTTGGACACCTCGTAGGAGGGGTGCGCCAGCCGGTGGGCGAGCTCGCCGTCGGTGGTGAGGATCAGCAGACCCTCGGTGTCCTGGTCCAGCCGGCCCACGTGCACCAGGCCCTTGGCCAGGTCGCCGACCATGTCGCCGACGCACGGGCGGCCGCGGTCGTCGCTCATCGCGGTCAGCACGCCGAACGGCTTGTTGAGCGCATAGGTGACCCGGTCGTTGCGGATCTCGATCCGGACGCCGTCCACCGCGATCTGCACGGTGGCCGGGTCGACCCGCATGCCCTGGACGAGGACGACCTTGCCGTCGACGGTGATCCGGCCCTCGGCGATCATGTCCTCGCTGACCCGCCGCGAGCCGACGCCGGCCCGGGCCAGCACCTTCTGCAGCCGCTCGCCCTCGCCCTCGGCCACCGGGGTGGTCTCCCGGTCGCTCGGGTGCGCGGGGGCCAGCTCCATGTCCTCGGACCAGACGCCGTGCTCGTCCCCCTGGCGGGCGGCGGTCTCGTCGGCGGTGCCGTCGGCGGGCTCGTCGGTCGGGGGCGTGCTGTCGGTCATCGGTACCTCAATGCTTCGGATCAGGCTTGTGGTCGTTCGGCGATCACGGCGCGGGTCTCGGGCAGCAGCGGGCCGAGCTCGGGGAGCTCGTCCAGCCCGGTCAGGCCCAGCCGCTCCAGGAAGAGCGGGGTGGTGGCGTACAGCCCGCCACCGCTGTCGGGGTCGGTGCCGCACTCGTACACCAGTCCCCGGGAGGCCAGGGTACGCACCACCGCGTCCACGCCCACCCCGCGGATGGCCGAGACCCGCGCCCGGGTGACCGGCTGGCGGTAGGCGATGACCGCCAGCGTCTCCAGCGCCGCCTGGGTCAACCGGCTCCGCTGGCCCTCCAGCAGGTGCCGCTCGACCACCGCGGCGTGCTCCTCCCGGGTGTAGAGCCGCCACCCCTCCCCCACCCGGCGGAGCACGACGCCGGCCCGCCGATCGTCGTAGTCCCCGCCCAGCGCGGTCAGCGCGGAGCGCACCTGGCCGACCGTGCAGCGCAGCGCCTCGGCCAGCGTCACCTCGTCGACCGGGGAGTCCACGACGAACAGCAGCGCCTCCAGCCCACCGCGCAGCGCGACCGGGTCGGCGACGGGCTCCTCGTCGTCCGGCTCGTCCGCCGGCTCCGGCGCGGCCTCCTCGACCAGGACCTCGTCCAGCGGCCGCAGCGGGACGTCGTCCTCCTGGACCTCCGTGTGCCGGGTGGCCGGTTCTGGGTCCGCGGGCCATCCGACCGGCGTGAGCGGGGCCGGTGCGGGTGCGGGTGCGGGCACCGGGGGGTCGAAGGTCCGGGCCAGGGCGGCGGCGACGGCGTCCCAGTCCTTCGGCGCCGGCTCCTCGGCCGCGCCCTCGGCCTCCTCGACCGCGGCCAGCTCGGCGGCCAGCTGGTCCCAGGAGATGGGCCGGCGCGGCTCGTCGCTCACGCGTACTCCGCGGCCGCGGCCGCCACGGCGTCGTCGTCCTCGCCGGGGAGCCGGCCGTCGACGAGCTCGGGGCCGGTCCAGGAGACGGTGAGCTCGCCGAGCGGGGTCTCCTGGGCGACGTCGACCAGCTGCTGCCGGTAGAGCTCCAGCAGCACCAGGAACCGGGCCACCACCTCGAGGGTGTGCTGGCAGTCGGCGGTCAGCGAGGTGAAGGTGACCCGGCCGCGCTCGGCGACCCGGCGGCGCACGAGCAGCAGCTGCTGGCCGACGTCGACGGCCGAGGTGTGCAGGTGGGTGACGTCGACGGTGGGCGGGGGCTGGGGGGTGAGCGCCTGCCGGGCCAGGTCGGCGAACTGCTCGGGGGTGACGCCCAGCAGCACCTCGGGCAGCAGCGCCGCGAACCGCGGCTCCAGGGCCACCGCGCGGGGGAAGCGGCGGGCCGCCTCGGTCTCCCGCTCCCGCAGGAACCCGACCACCTGCTGGTAGGCCCGGTACTGCAGCAGCCGGGCGAACAGCAGGTCGCGGGCCTCGAGGACGGCGAGGTCGTCCTCGTCCTCCACCTCGGCAGCGGGCAGCAGCCGCGCCGCCTTGAGGTCCAGCAGGGTGGCGGCGACCAGCAAGAACTCCGACGCCTGGTCCAGGTCGAGCTCGTCGCCCAGGGAGTGCAGGTGGGCGATGAAGTCGTCGGTCACCTGGGACAGCGCGATCTCGGTGACGTCGAGCTGGTGCTTGCCGATCAGCTGCAGCAGCAGGTCGAAGGGCCCCTCGAAGTTCGTCAGCCGGACGCGGAACCGCCCGTCACCGGCATCGGCGACGGGCGGTTCGGCGAGGCTGGTCACCAGACAAGATTAGTTCCTGACCTGGCGGTTCGGCCCCGGTGCAGGGTCCCGCGGCGTGCGGAGCACGTCGTGGGGGGCACCGGGGTCCTTCTCCTACTTCTGCAGGTGCTTGACCAGGACGGAGTTCTCGCCGTGGGCGTCGAGGTCGGCCAGCAGGACGGCGATCGCCTCGCGGACGATCCGCCCCCGGTCGGCCACCACGCCGTGGTCGCCGCGCAGGGTGAGCCGCGCCGTCTCCAGGGCGAGGAGCTCCTCGGCCGAGCAGTAGACGGTGATCTTCTCCTCGTGCTTGACCCGGGTGCGCGCACGCGAGCTGTTGGGCAGCGAGCGCATGTTGGCCAGCTCGTCGCGGGACCCGGCGTCGCCGTGGATGAGCTGCAGCGACGTGGTCGGGACGGCGTCCTCGGCCGGCAGCACCGGCTCGGAGGACCGCCGCGAGGAGTTGCCGCGCAGCGACGGGCTGGCCGCGGCGGCCGCCAGCGAGGGCAGCTGCGAGACCGGGGCGGCGGACTCGGCGTCCGACGCGGCGTCGGTGCGCCGGAAGAACAGCTCGCTCGCGCCGGGGAGGACGGGACGACGGGTCACAGTGCGAGGACCTCCTTGGCCAGGTCGCGGTAGGCCTGCGCGCCGACCGACGTCGAGGCCCAGGTCGTGATCGGCTGCCCGGCGACGGTGGTCTCCGGGAACCGCACGGTGCGGGTGATCACGGTCTGGAACACGGTGTCCCCGAACGCCTCGACCACGCGGCTGAACACCTCGCGGGCGTGCACGGTCCGCGAGTCGTACATCGTGGCCAGGATGCCGTCGACCTCCAGGGAGGGGTTGAGCCGCTCCTTGACCTTGTCGATGGTGTCCACCAGCAGCGCGACGCCGCGGAGGGAGAAGAACTCGCACTCCAGCGGGATGATCACGCCCTGCGCGGCGGTCAGCGCGTTGACGGTCAGCAGACCCAGGCTGGGCTGGCAGTCGATGAGCACGTAGTCGTACTCCTGGCGCACCTCGGCCAGCACCCGCAGCAGCGACTGCTCACGGGCGACCTCGCTGACCAGCTGCACCTCGGCGGCGGACAGGTCGATGTTGGACGGCGCCAGGTCCAGCCCGCGCACGTGGCCGACGTTGCGCACGATGACGTCGCGCAGCGTGGTGTGCCGCTCCATGAGCGCGTTGTAGACGGTGCGCTCGAGCTGCTGGGACTGGATGCCCAGCCCGACCGACAGCGCGCCCTGCGGGTCCAGGTCGACCAGCAGCACCCGGCGGCCGTGCTCGACGAGCGCGGCCCCCAGGTTGATCGTGGACGTGGTCTTGCCGACCCCGCCCTTCTGGTTGCACATGGCCACGATGCGGGCGGGGCCGTGCCGGTCCAGCGGCTTGGGCGTGGGCAGCGGGCGCTGCCGGGCCTTGGCCGGGTCGACGCGTCCGGCCGGTACGCCCATCTCCACATCCGCCGCCTCCGCGCGCGGTCGCGCGGTCGCGGTCCTCGTCACGACGGGTGTCGCCATCCTCGGTGCCTCTTCCCTGGTCGAACATCCGGTCCTGGGGCGGTCCCGACCCCGGCGCTTCCCCGGCGCCGTGTCGACTTGTCGCCCTACGACCCATCCATCGGCAGTTGTCGCCGTGGGTGTGACCCCTTCCTGCACCGCCCGTCCCACGAGCGACAAGCACGTGGTCAGCGCAGTGCGCGGGGATGGCTCGTTGCGTAGACCTCGCGCAGCCGGTCGACCGTCACCAGCGTGTAGACCTGGGTCGTGGTCACCGAGGCGTGGCCGAGCAGTTCCTGCACGACCCGGACGTCGGCACCGCCGTCGAGCAGGTGCGTGGCGAACGAGTGCCGCAGCGTGTGCGGGGAGAGGTCGGCCAGGTCGGCCAGCCCGGCCCGCTCGGCCGCGGTCCGCAGGATCGCCCAGGCCGACTGCCGGGACAGCGGCCCGCCCCGGCTGTTGAGGAACAGCGCCCCGCGGACGGCGCGACCGGTGGCCAGCGCCGGCCGGGCCCGCACCAGGTAGTCCTGCACCGCCCGGACGGCGTAGCTGCCCACCGGGACCACCCGCTGCTTGCCGCCCTTGCCGGCCAGCCGGACCACCGAGGAACCGGCGTCCAGGTCGTCCACGGCCAGCCCCACGGCCTCGGAGATGCGGGCGCCGGTGCCATACAGCACCTCCAGCAGCGCCCGGTCCCGCAGCGGCCGCGGGCCCTCGCCGGAGCCGGCGGCGTCCAGCAGCGCCTCGACCTGCTCGACGGTGATCGCCTTGGGCAGCCGGCGCGCGGGGGTGGGCGGGCGCACCTCGGCCGCGACGTCGTCGGGGACCAGCCCGTCGAGCAGGGCGAACCGGTGCAGCCCGCGGACGGCGACCACCGCCCGCGCCGCCGAGGACGCCGACAGCGCCGGGTGCTCGTCGTCCCCACTGCGCAGCGCGACCAGGAACGCGGCGACGTCGGACTCCCCCACCTCGCCGAACCCGCGCACGCCGCCGGCCTCGAGGAAGTCGGCGTAGCGGCGCAGGTCCCGCCGGTAGGAGCTGATCGTGTTGGCCGCCAGCCCGCGCTCGACGGTCAGGTGGTCCAGGTAGCCGCCCACGACGCGCGCCACCGGCGGCCCGGGGGCACGCGCGGTCAGCGAGGTCATCGCCCCACTCCACCCGACCACCGGCGGGTCGTGCACCTGACACGCCGGGCCGGTCCTGGTGATCACCCGGTGCGAGCGGTCCACCACCCGCAGGATCGCCCCCATGCGCCTGTACGCCGACCGCCCGGTCCTCCGCACCCGCCAGCTCACCGCCGACCTGCTCCTGCTGGGCTGGGCGGTGCTGTGGGTGCTGGTCGCCCGGGTCGTGCACGCCGCCGTCCTCGTGCTGGCCGAGCCCGGCGTGCAGCTGGAGTCCCTGGGCCGCTCGATCGGCGAGACGATGGGCGACGCCGCGGGGGTGGCCGGCGACGTCCCGCTGGTCGGGGACGACCTGTCCTCGCCGTTCGAGGCCCTCGGCGAGACCGGGGACGGCGTGGCCGGCGCCGGCCAGGGGCTGCAGGACGCCGTGCACACCCTGGCCTGGGTGCTCGCCGTCGCGCTGGTGGTCATCCCGGTCGGCTGGGCCGTGGTCCGCTGGGCCGGCTGGCGGCTGGGCTGGGCCCGGGAGGCCGCCGCGGCCGACCGGCTGCGGACGCTGGACCCCGACCTCGAGCTGCTGGCCGCCCGGGCCGTGGCCACCGCCCCGCTGCCGGCGCTGGCCGGGCTGCCGGCCGGCACCGGTGCGGCCTGGCGGGCCGGGGAGCCGACCGCCGTCCGCGCGCTGGCCGACCTGGAGCTGCACAGGCTGGGCCTGCGCAGCTCCAGGTCAGAACGCGGTGTCGACCGCGCGCAGCTGCGGTGAGGCCGACCGGTGCGCGGCCGCGGCCAGGATGCCGATGACGGCCAGCGAGTTGCGCACCGTGCCGTCGAAGACCATCTGCAGCGCCCGGTCGAAGGGCACCCGCTCGACGGTCATGTCCAGCTCCTCGTGCTCCACGGTGAACCCCTCCGGCCGGTCCACCGGCGAGAGGCCCTGCGCCAGGTAGAGCCCGACCAGCTCGTCGCAGAACCCCGGGGTGGACAGCGAGGTGGTCAGCAGCTCCCACCGCTCCCCGGCCAGCCCGACCTCCTCGGCCAGCTCCCGCTTCGCGGTCTCCAGCGGCGGCTCGCCGTCGGCGTCCCGGAGCCCGGCCGGCAGCTCCCACAGGTGCTCGCCGATCGCGTGCCGGTACTGCTTGAGCATGACCACCGCGCCGTCGTCGTCCAGCGCCAGGACGCCGACCGCGCCGGGGTGGGTCACGATCTCGCGCACGGACGAGCCGCCCTCGGGCATGGCCACGGTGTCCTTGCGCAACGAGATCACCCGGCCGGTGTAGATCTCCTCGCTGGCGAGGACCTCGTACATCAGATCCCCATCTCGGTGTCGGCGGTGGGCACCGGGATCCGGCCGGACTCCTGCCGGTCGACCGCGGCCTTGACGAACGCGGCGAACAGCGGGTGCGGCCGGGTGGGCCGGCTCTTGAGCTCGGGGTGCGCCTGGGTGCCGACGTAGAACGGGTGCACGTCGGCGGGCAGCTCGACGAACTCCACCAGGGTGCCGTCGGGCGAGGTGCCGGAGATGACCAGGCCGGCCTCGGTGAGCCGGTCGCGGTACCGGTTGGCCACCTCGTAGCGGTGCCGGTGCCTCTCGGTGACCTCGGTGGACCCGTAGGCCGCCGCGGCGACCGAGCCCTTGGTCAGCGCGGCGGGGTAGCTGCCCAGCCGCATCGTGCCGCCGAGGTCGCCGCGGCCGCCGACGATGTCCACCTGGTCGGCCATCGTGGAGATGACGGCGTCCGGGGTCTCCTCGTCGAACTCCGCCGAGTTGGCGTCGGGGATCCCGGCCAGGTTGCGGGCGGTCTCGATGACCATGCACTGCAGGCCCAGGCACAGCCCGAGGGTGGGGATCCCGTTGGTACGGGTGTGCCGCAGCGCGCCGAGCTTGCCCTCGATGCCGCGCACGCCGAAGCCGCCGGGGACGCAGACGGCGTCCACGCCGGCCAGCGCGGTCGCGGCGCCCTCGGGGGTCTTGCACTCGTCGGAGGGCACCCAGCGGATCTGCACCCGGGTGCGGTGGGCGAACCCGCCCGCGCGCAGCGCCTCGGTGACCGAGAGGTAGGCGTCGGGCAGGTCGATGTACTTGCCGACCAGGCCGACGGTGACCGTGTGCTTGGGGTTGTGCACCCGCTCGAGCAGGTCGCCCCAGACGGTCCAGTCGACGTCCCGGAACGGCAGGCCCAGCCGGCGGACGACGTAGGCGTCCAGGCCCTCGGTGTGCAGCACCTTGGGGATGTCGTAGATCGAGGGGGCGTCGGCGCAGGAGATGACGCCCTCGGCCTCGACGTCGCACATCAGGCTGATCTTGCGCTTCATGCCGTCGGGGATCTCGCGGTCCGAGCGGCAGACCAGCGCGTCGGGCTGGATGCCGATGCTGCGCAGCGAGGCCACCGAGTGCTGGGTGGGCTTGGTCTTCAGCTCGCCGGAGGGGGCGATGTAGGGCACCAGCGAGATGTGCAGGAAGAAGCAGTTGTCCCGGCCGATCTCGTGCCGGACCTGGCGGGCCGCCTCGAGGAAGGGCAGCGACTCGATGTCGCCGACCGTGCCGCCGATCTCGGTGATCACCACGTCGACCGGGTCGCCGTCCCGGCCGGCGGCCTGCGCCCCGGCCAGCATCCGGGCCTTGATCTCGTTGGTGATGTGCGGGATGACCTGCACGGTGTCGCCGAGGTACTCCCCGCGGCGCTCCTTGGCGATCACGTCGGAGTAGACCTGGCCGGTGGTCACGTTGGCCCGGCCGGTCAGGTCGTTGTCCAGGAAGCGCTCGTAGTGCCCGATGTCCAGGTCGGTCTCGGCGCCGTCCTCGGTGACGAAGACCTCGCCGTGCTGGAACGGGTTCATCGTCCCCGGGTCCACGTTCAGGTAGGGGTCCAGCTTCTGCATCGTCACCCGCAGACCGCGGGCGGACAGCAGGGCCCCCAGCGAGCTCGCGGTCAGCCCCTTGCCCAGCGAGGAGACGACGCCACCGGTCACGAAGACGAACTTCGTCGGGGCTGAGTTGGCGAGCAGATTCCGAGGTTCAGTCAGTCGACCCACGGGCGCTCACGCTAACACGGTCACCGGAGGCCCCCGGACCGCCGACCGGCGCGGCGACCAGCCACACCAGCAGCGGCACCAGCAGGGTGGCCGACGTGGCCGGCACCGCGACCCCGGAGTCGTTCACCGCGGCGGACACCACCAGGCTCAGCGCCACCGCCAGCAGGCCGGCCCGCAGCACCGCCACCTGGTCGGCCGGCAGTCCCCCGGGCCGCCCGCGGAGCGGTCCGCCCGAGCGCAGCAGCCACAGCGCGGCGACCGCCGCGACCAGCAGCGTGTAGGCCAGCGGGCTGCCGAGCAGGATGCCGAGGTTGGCCTCGGCCTTGCGGCTGACCACCGTCCAGGCCTGGCCGTCCAGCAGCTGGGCGACGAACCGGCCGAGGTGGCTGCGCTCGGACGGCGGCCGGCTCCAGTCCAGCACCGCGACGGCGCCGACGGCGACCACGGCCACCCCGAGGACGACGACCAGCCGGCCGACGGTCACCCGGATGCCGCCCAGCAGCATCGCCAGCAGCAGGAAGCCGGGGACCGCGCCCAGCACGCCGCCGAAGTCCCGGCCCAGGCCCGGCGCGCCGACCAGCGCCACCACCGGGACGCCGACGGCCAGCACGGTCACCAGCGCCCGCCGCTCGCCGCGCCCCTCGGGTGCCCGGCGGGCCGCCCACCAGGCGGCGGCCGCGGCCAGCAGCAGCGCGGCCACCGGCATCAGCCCGAAGGTCAGGTTGCCGAACCCGGTGAACCGGCCGGCCACGATCGCGTCGTAGCCCAGCAGCCCGTCCAGCTCCAGGTGCGACCCGGTGAGCACGTCGACCACCGGCACCAGCGCGGTCACCCCCAGCACCACCAGGGCCGGACCCGTCCGGTGTCGCCGCCAGGGCCCGGCGCCGGCCACCAGGGCGACGACGAGGGTGGCGGCCAGCACCGTGCCGGCCAGCGCGGTGCGCGGCGACCCGCTGGCCTCCCAGGGCACCAGGGAGGCCAGGTAGGTCGCCACCGGCAGCGAGGCGGCCACCAGGCACACCGGGCGCAGGAACCGCCTCGCCCGGCGACGGGTGACCGGACCGGGCCGGTGCCGGGCCGCCCAGCGCCGGACCCGCTCGGGGGTGCGGCGGGGTGCCCGCCACCCACCGACGACCAGCAGGCCCAGGCCCACGACGACGGCCAGCGTCAGCACCAGCGCCCAGAAGAAGTCGCCGGTGCTGCGGTAGTGCACGACCGCGCGGCTGTTGGCGTCCTCCAGCTCGGCCACGGCGGCGGACAGCTCTGCGGGCCGGCCGTGGGCGGTGGACATGGGCTGGCCGTTCATCGACGCGGGCTGGTCCAGGCCCAGGGCGGCCAGCGCGGTCGGTGCGGCATCGATGAGCTGGACGAACGGTGCCCGGCCGGTGCTCGAGGAGGTGAGCCAGCCGCCGTCCAGACCCGGGCCGTGGGCCATCGCCACGTGCAGCTGGGGCCGGCCGTCGTTGACCTCGGAGACGCCCTCCAGCAGCAGCAGGGTGGGTCCGGGGAGCCGGTCCAGCACCGCGCGCAGCGCGGACAGCGAGGTGTCCACCGCGGCGAGCGCGGCGGGCCGGGACAGCGGGTCGGTGCCGGTGTCGGTCTCGTCGACGCCCGGGATGCCCGCGTCGACGAGGGGGTCCAGCGAGATCATCGACAGCGGGCAGTTCTCCAGCAGGTCGGCCGCGGCCGCCGGGTCGGCCGGCAGCTGGTCCAGCTGGGTCAGCAGCGTGTCCGCCCCCGCCGCGGCGACCGTGGCGGCCCGGCCGGCGGTGATGGCGCACCCGACGGTGTCGGCCAGCGCGGCCGGCTGGGCGCCGAACCGCACGGTGGACTCGTCGGCGGCGATGAGGGCGACCGCGGCCTGCGGGTCGGCCAGCCCGACCGCCGCGACCTGCTCCTGCAGCCCGCAGTAGGACAGCGTGGTGTCCTCCGGGACGGTGTCGAACAACCCGGGCGGGTCGGTCGCCGTCCCGGCGCCCTCGGTCTGGTCCTCGGGCAGCGGCACCGGCGGCAGCGGGTCCGCCCGGCCGGCCCACCGGGCCCGGTTGCCGGCCCCCAGCGTCGCCCAGCCGTCGAGCACGCAGGTCGTGGAGCGGGCGGCCCGCACCGACAGCGCGCCGATGGCGGACTCCCCGGCCAGCTGCCACAGCTCCGGGGTGCCGTCGGGGTCGAGGTCGGCCCAGGTCAGGCCGGGGACGCCGACGACGACCACCCGCTCGGCGGTGGCCTGCGGGTCGGTCGCCGCGGCCGGCGCGGTCAGTCCCGCCAGCACGGCGAGGACGGCGACCAGCCCCACCGCGGCCCGGCGCAGCGCCCTCACGCGGCCGGGCCGAGGAGCTCGCGGTAGACGGCGACCAGGGAGCGGGCCGTGGCGGCCTCGTCGGGCCAGGTGGCGGCCCGGGCGACACCGGCCGCGGCCAGCCGTCCCGCGCGCTCGGGGTCGGCGAGGACGGCCTGCACCGCGGCGGACAGCGCGGCGGCGTCGCCTGGCGGCACCAGCTCGGCGGCGTCGCCCACCAGCTCGGGGATCCCGCCCACCCGGGTGGCCACCAGCGGGGTGCCCGAGCGGAGTGCCTCCTGCGCGGTGAGCGACCGGGCCTCCCACCCCGAGGGCAGCACGCACACGTCGGCGGCGGCCAGCAGGTCGGCGATGTCGGTCCGCCGGCCCAGCAGCTGCACCGGCAGCTGCTCGGCGGCGATCCGGGCCGCCAGCTCGGCCCGCTGCGGGCCGTCCCCGGCGATCACCACGGACGGGCCCGAGGACCAGCCGGCCGCGGCGTCCAGCAGGGTGCCGTAGCCCTTCTGCGGGTGCAGCCGGCCCACGGCCACGACCAGCGGGCGGCCCTCGGGCACGCCGAGGTCGGCGCGGACGTCGGCGCGG
This sequence comes from Klenkia terrae, assembly GCF_037083865.1. Taxonomy (NCBI): domain Bacteria; kingdom Bacillati; phylum Actinomycetota; class Actinomycetes; order Geodermatophilales; family Geodermatophilaceae; genus Klenkia; species Klenkia terrae. The sequence continues at coordinate 141,685 of NZ_JBAPLV010000009.1, forward strand.
GAGCGGGCCGCCGGGGGCAGCGGCGGGGCCGAGACCGGCGCGACCCGGACGTCGCGCGCCCCGGCCCGCCAGGCGTTCTCGGCCAGGTCGCCCGAGGCGGCCAGCACCAGGTCGGCGGACCGGATGGTGGCGGCCTCCACCCGGCCCAGCAGCGCCTGGCGGGGTCCGCCGCCGGGCTGCAGCGCGTTGTGCAGGGTCAGCACCAGCGGCGCGGCACCGCTGCCGACCCGGCGGGCCAGGGCGGCCACCAGGCCGGCCCGCAGCCCGTGCGCGTGCACCAGGTCGGCCCCGGCCGTGGCCCGGGCGAGCGCTGCGACGGCGCGCGGGTCGCCGGGCACCGCGGAGATCTGCACCGGGCGGAAGTCGGCGCCGGTGGTCGAGAAGCCGAAGAGCTCGTCGGTGGCGGCCGGCCCGCACACCCGGGTGGCCGCACCGGCCCGCAGCAGCGTGGGCAGCAGGGACCGCACGTGCGTGCCGACGCCCCCGGTGCTGGTGGCCAGCACCTGCGCGACCCGTCGTCCCTGCAGGTCCGCTGCGCTCACCGTGCCTCCTCCGCCGTCGTGGGTCCCGCCGTGGGTTCGTCCGTGGGCTCTGCCGTGGCCGCCGTCCCGTCGTCCGGTCCGCGCAGGCCGGCCACCGCCGCCAGCAGCGGTCCGCGTGCCAGCCCCATCATGACCGCCCCCGCCACGACCAGGACGACGACGCCGGCGAGGACACCGATGCCGATCGCGGCGAGCACCCCACCGGTGGGCACCGGGTCCGACCCCAGCGCCCGGGACACCGCCAGCCCGGCCGCACCGCCCAGCACGGCCGCCAGCACCGCGACCGAGCCCACCCGGGGCAGCCCGGCCAGTGCCCGGCCGCCGACCACCCGGGCGACCACCACCAGCAGTCCGGAACCGGCGACGGTCACCCCGATGGTGTGCCCGAGCGCCAGCGCGACCGCGCGGTCCTCGACCGGCAGCACCTCGGCCAGCACCAGGTCGGCGGCGACCGCGACCAGCCAGCCACCGGCCACGCAGGCCGTCGGCGACCGCCACGACCCGCGGGCGTAGAGCGCCCGGGTGAGCACCGCGACCAGGCCGTAGCCCAGCAGACCGGGCACGAAGGCCACGATCGTCGGGGCCAGCAGGGCCGCCGACCCCGCGTCCGCCGGGGAGGCCAGGTACACCCGGGCCATCGGTCCCGACACCGCCACCAGCCCGGCGGCGGCGACCGCGGACAGCGCCACCACCAGGACGACCACCGGGGCCAGCGCCCGCCGGAACCCTTCGTCGTCCCCGACGGCGGCCCGCTCGGTCAACCCGGGGTAGGCCGAGGTGGCCAGCGGGACGGCCAGCGCCGCCCACGGCAGCAGGAAGAGCGTCATGCCGGCGAAGTAGACGACCTGGGTGCCGTCGGGCACCGCACCCGCGTTGGCCAGCCGGATCGCGACCACGGCGACCAGCTGCTGGCCGGCGAGGGTGAGCACCCCGGCCAGCGCCAGCCGGCGGACCCGGGGTGCCGCGCCGACCGGGAACCGCAGCCGGGGCCGTAGGCCCAGGCCCAGCCCGCGCATCGGCAGCAGCAGGCAGCCGGCGAGGGCGACCACGCCCAGCGTGGTGCCGACCCCGAGCACCAGCTCGGCCGGCCGGGACAGGTCTGCGACGTCCCGGCCGCCGCCGATGCCGGCGAAGGTCAGGTAGGCCCCGGCGACGACGACCGAGGACAGCAGCGGGGCCAGGGCCGGGCCGGCGAACCGGCGGTGGGCCTGCAGCACGCCGGTCAGCACGATGCCGATGCCGTAGAGCACGACCTGGGGGGCGAACACGACCAGGAACCGGGCGGCGAGCTCGACCTTGGCCGGGTCCGCGGCGCCGTCGCCGAGCAGGGCGCCGGCGATCGGGCGGGCCAGCAGCGCCAGGGCGACCGCCAGCGGGGTGAGCACCAGCAGCGACCAGCCCAGCAGCGCCGAGGCGGTCTGCCGGACCTGCTCGCGGTCGCCCGCGGCGATCCCGCCGGCCAGCATCGGCACGACCAGGCTGGCCAGCGCCCCGCCGGCCACGACCTCGAAGACGATGTTGGGCACGTTGTTGGCGGCCAGGTAGGTGTCGCCGGTCGAGCCCGCGCCGACGGTGTTGGTGAACACCACGCTGCGGCCGAACCCGGCGACCCGGGACAGCACCGTGAGCACCGCGATCAGCGCCGCGGCGCCGGCCACCCCCCGGACGACCTGCTGGCGGGTCACCTCAGGGAGTGCGCCGGCCGAGCCGGTCGACCTCGCGCAGCACCGGGGTGGACTCGATGACCCGGGTGAAGCTGACCTTCTCGCTGGCCAGGGTCAGCCCGGTGATCAGCGCCAGCGCCGCCGTCCGGACCGCCCGGGAGCGCCCGGCCGCCAGCCGCAGACCGAGGACGGCGCCCAGGGCGTTGGCCCCGGCGTCGCCGAGCATGACCCGCTCGTCGAGGTCGGTCGGCAGGACGGCGAGGGAGGCACCGAGCGGGCCGGCCACCAGCGGCCCGGCCGGGCCGGCGAGCAGGCCGGCGGCCAGCAGCGACCCGGCCTTGGCCGCGCGGCCGGGGCGCAGGTCGAGCAGGTTCACCAGGTTCGCGGTGCCGGCCACCAGCCCGGTGGTGAGCACGCCGTCGACCACCGCCGTGGTCCCGCTCCCCCGCCGGGTCAGGACGGCGGCGGCGACGCCGGCGGCCCCGATGCCGGCGACCTTGACCGCACCGGCGGAGACCCGACCGGCGCGCAGCGCGGCCAGGTGGCCGGCCAGGCCCTTGTCCCGGGCCTGGTCGGGGCGGGCGCCGGCCAGGTCGTCGTACCCGCCGACCAGCCCAGAGACGGTGCCCACCAGGGCGGCCGCCGGTCCCCAGCCGGCCGGGGCGCCCGCGGCGGACGTCGCCGTCGCGGCGGCGGCGAGCACCGGTCCGCCGAGCAGGGTCAGGGGCCGCCCGGCGTAGTTGGTCCGCCGCCAGCGCGCGGCCGCGGGCCGGTCGGCGACGGCGAGCGCGCCGGCCAGCCCGGCCCGGGCCAGGACCGCCCCCGCGGCGGCGAGGGCGAGCCGGGAGGTCATCAGTTCCCGGCCCCGCTCGCGGCGGCGGCCGGGACCGGCGGGACCGGCTGGGCGTCGTCCCCGGTTCCGTACTTGCCCGAGGTGCCCTCGCCCTCGGCGGACAGGGCCAGCACCGTGCTGATCCGGCCCTCCGGGGCGTTGGCGTTGTCGACGGTGGAGACCCGGGTGGAGGCCTCGGTGTCCGCGCGGATGGTGCCGACCAGGCCGCCGTCGGCCGCGGCACCGGCGTCCCCGGACACCACGGCGCCCGAGCCCTGCTCGTCGAGGGCGACGACCAGCTGGACCAGGGTGGTGTTGCGGTCGACGGCGTCCTCGCCGGTCAGCGAGCCCGACGTCAGCACGACCGCGTAGTCCGCGGGCGCCACGCTCGAGCTGTCCTGGGTGAGCACGCCCAGGGTGGACAGGCCGCCGAGCACCTGGGCGGTCGCGGTGGTGGCGGGGGTCTCCTGCGGCTGGCCCTCGGCGGCCGGCGGGATCATCAGCACCTGGGCCAGCAGGCTGGCGACCAGCTCGCCGGTGTCCGCGGAGCCCTCGGGCAGCGTGACCCCGGGCGGCAGCGCGCCGGGGGTGGTCAGGTAGCCCTGCAGGCTCGAGGAGGTCTCGGGGTCGCTGTAGGCCGGGTTGAGCCGGAGGGTGCCGGTGACCGTCGCGCCGGCGTCGCCCAACAGCGACGTCACCTCGTCGACGGCGTCGGTGTCGACGTCCTCGTTGCCCACCAGCAGCAGCACCGACCGACCGGTCAGGGTGCCGGCGACCAGCGCCGGGCCGACCTCCTCGGCGAAGCCGCCGGTGGAGTCGAGCTGGGCCTGCAGGCCCTGGTTGGTGTCCTCCAGCGACCGCTTGTCCTCCTGGAGCCCGCTGACCTGGGTCTGCAGGTTGTCCAGCAGACCGCCGTTGAGCGCGGTCGTGCCGATCACGATGCCCAGCGCGACGGCGAGGAAGACCGCGATCAGGGAGACGAGGTGGTAGCGGAAGTCGATCACGAGAAGAGGTTCTCCAACCAGAACACGAGGCTTTCCCACTGGTCGACGAGCAGGTCGACGTAGATGCGGCCGGCCGTGGACACCGCGAGCGCGGCGCCGATCGAGACGAAGGCGGCCAGCACCAGCAGGACGAGGGCGAGGGTCGAGATGCGGCTGCGGTACAGCCGGGAGACGCCCTTGGCGTCCACCAGCTTGCCGCCCAGCCGCAGCCGGGTGAGGAAGGTCGAGGCCATGCCGCCGCGGCCCTTGTCCAGGAACTCGACCAGCGTGGCGTGGGTGCCGACGGCGACGATGAGCGTGGCGCCCTTCTCGTCGGCCAGCAGCATCGCGATGTCCTCGCTGGTGGCCGCGGCCGGGAAGGTGATCGCCTCGACGCCGAGGTCCAGCACGCGCTGCAGGCCCGGGGCGCGGCCGTCGGCGTAGGCGTGCACGACCACCTCGGCCCCGCAGCGCAGCACGGAGTCCGAGACGGAGTCCATGTCCCCGATGATCATGTCGGGCTGGTAGCCGGCCTCGATGAGCGCGTCGGCCCCGCCGTCGACCCCGATCAGCACCGGGCGGTAGTCCCGCACGTAGGACCGCAGCGCCGCCAGGTCCTCCTTGTAGTCGTAGCCCCGGACGACGATCAGCACGTGCCGGCCGTCGATCTCGGTCGTGACGTCGGGGACGCCGACGCCGTCGAGCAGGAGGGCCCGCTCGGTCTTCATGTACTCCATGGTGTTGGCGGCGAAGGCCTCCAACTGGGTGGACAGCCCGGCGCGGGCCTCGGTCATCGCCTCGGCGATGGTGGCCTCGGTCTGCTCGGTGCCGGTGGCCACCTCGACGTCGTCGACGTAGAGGGCGTTGCCCTCCAGCCGGGCGGTCGCGCCCTCCTTGACCGCGGCGAAGACCTCGCGGCCGACGCCGTCGACCAGCGGGATGCCGGCGGCGGCCAGGATGCCCGGGCCCAGGTTCGGGTAGCGCCCGGAGGTGCTGGCCGCGGCGTTGACCACGCCGGCGACCTTGCAGGAGACCAGGGAGTCCGCGCTGACCCGGTCGATGTCCACGTGGTCGATCACGGCGATGTCGCCGGGGCGCAGCCGCTTGGTCAGGTTCTTCGTGCGGCGGTCGAGCCGCACGGTCCCGGTGACGCCGGGGGCGGTCTCGGTGGCGCGCCCACGCCGCAGGGAGCCGATACGCATGGTCACGATCGTCGCACGACCCCCCGTGCAGGCCCCCTACCGACGCGCTCCCGGCCACCCCCGGGCGCCGGCGGGAGGGCATGCAACCGGTCACGCATCGTGAGCGACACCGCCGCCCGGAGACTCGCCGAGCGGGGTTGCGACGCCACGTCCGAGCCGGTTCGGCACGGCCTCTAGCGTGGCTCGGGTGACTGGTGGGGCCCGGGCAGGGCGAGCTGCAGCGACTGTCCGGACCGACCCCGCCGGCGACGGGCCCGGTGCAGCCACCGCAGACACCCGCCCCGAGGACGTCGTCGCCGAGCAGGCCCGGGCGCAGGCGCGCGCCGCCGCACCCGACGAGGTCGAGCAGGCCCTGACCGACAACCCGGTCACCCCCGCGGCCCCCGTCCAGGTCGCACCCGCGCCCGTGGCGTCCCAGCCCGCACGTAAGCGGAAGAAGGGCGTCAACCTGCGGGAGGTCCGCCGGCAGCAGACCCGCGAGGCGATCGTGGACGCCGCGGCCGCGCTGTTCGCCGAGCGCGGGTTCGACCACGTCAGCGTGCTGGAGATCGCCCAGCGGGCCGGCGTGGTGGAGAAGACGGTGTTCAACCACTTCCCGGTCAAGGAGGGCCTGGTCTTCGAGGCCGACCCGCCGATGCAGGCCGCGCTGCTGGACGCCGTCCGGCGCCGCCGGGCCGGCGAGTCGGTCGCCGCCGCGGCCGGCACCTTCATCGTCGCGGCGTGCAGCCGGCTCGGGGACCCGGCGGCCGCGCCGACGGTGGCCGAGATGGCCCGGGTCATCCGCGGGTCCCGGACGCTGCAGGTGCGCGAGCGGGAGATCCTCGGCCAGCTGACCGACGCCCTCGCCGAGCAGATCACCCTGGAGACCCGCGCCGCCCCCGGCGAGCTCGAGCCGTGGCTGGCCGCGCACTCGGTGCTGGGGCTGTACCAGTCGCTGCTGGAGATGGCCCGCGACCGCGTGCTGTCCCCCACCGACCCGCCCGGCGACCTGGTGGCCGAGCTGCGGGCCAGCGGCGAGCGCGGGCTGTCCCTGCTGCAGTTCGGCCTGGCCAGCTACTCGAAGCGCCGGGCCTAGCGCGCCTCGGCTGCGTTCTGCAGCAGCTCGCGGGCGTGGGCCTGGCCGGTGTCGCTGTCGGTGAGGCCGGACAGCATCCGGGCGAGCTCCCGGACCCGGTCCTCCCCCGTCACCGCGCGGATGTCGGTGGCGGTGACCCCGGCCCCCGCGTCGGCGTTCTTGTCCACGACGAGGTGGGTGTCGGCGAACGCGGCGACCTGGGCCAGGTGGGTGACCACCACGACCTGGTGCTCCACGGCCAGCCGGGCCAGCCGGCGGCCGATCTCGCCGGCCGCCTGCCCGCCGACCCCGGCGTCGACCTCGTCGAAGACCATGACCGGCACCGGGTCCGCGCCGGCGAAGACCACCTCGATGGCCAGCATCACCCGGGACAGCTCACCGCCGGAGGCGCCCTTGTGCACCGGGCGGGCCGGCGCGCCGGGGTGCGCAGCCAGCAGCAGGGCGACCTCGTCGGCACCCTCGGGGCCGGGGGCCTCCGGGTCGGTCTCCACCGAGAAGGACACCCGGGCGGCGGCCATGGCCAGCCCGGCGAGCTCGCGGCCCACGTCGGCGGCGAAGCCCTCGGCGGCGGCGGTGCGGCCCGCGGTGACCCGGGCCGACAGGTCGCGCAGCGCCTCGCGGGCGGCGTCGCGCTCGGCGGTCAGCTTCTCCAGGGCCTCGTCGGAGACGTCCAGGCGGTCCAGCCGCTCCTCGGCGTCCTGTGCCCAGGCCAGCACCCCGGCCACGCCGCTGCCGGCGTCGGCGTAGGCGCGCACCAGGGCGGTGATGGTGGCCCGGCGGTCGAGCACCTCGGCCAGGCGGGCCGGGTCGGCGTCCAGGTCGGCCACGTAGCCGGCGAGCTCGACCCCGACGTCGCCGACCACCGCGGCGACGTCGGCCAGCCGGCCGGCCAGGGCGCGGAGGTCGGGGTCGCCGGCGGCGGCCAGCGCCCGCTGGCCGGCCGACAGCGCCGTGACGGCGTCCTGCGGTGCGTCGTCGGACCCGCCCAGGTCGCCGGTGGTGTCCCCCACCAGCGCCAACCGGGCCTCGTCCGCGGCCGCGCGCAGCGCGTCGGCGTCGCCCAGCCGGGCCGCCTGCGCGTCGAGCTGGGTGTCCTCGTCGGGCAGCGGCGCGACCGCCGCGATCTCCTCCAGGCCGCGGCGCAGCACCTCGGCGGTCTGGGCCAGCTCGCGGGTCTGCGTCCGGCGGCGCTCCAGGTCCTCGGCCAGCTGCCGCCAGTGGGCATGGGCCTGCCGATGGGCCTCGACGAGCTCCAGCTGCGCGGCACCGGCGTAGCGGTCCAGCGCCCGGCGCTGCTCGGCCGGACGGGTCAGCCGCAGCTGGTCGGTCTGGCCGTGCACGGCCAGCAGGTCCTCGGCGAGCTCGGCGACCACGCCGACCGGCACGCTGCGGCCGCCCAGGTGCGCCCGGGAGCGGCCCTCGGCGCTCACCGTGCGGGCGAGGATGAGGGTGCCGTCCTCGTCGGGCTCGGCGCCGGCGTCCGCGGCCCGGGCCCAGACCGGCGAGTCGGCGGGCAGCGAGAGGCGCCCCTCCACCCCGGCCCGGCCGTTGGCCCGCACCCGGCCCGGGTCGGCCCGCCCGCCGAACAGCAGGGTCAACCCGGTCACGACCATGGTCTTGCCGGCGCCGGTCTCCCCGGTGACGACCGTCAACCCGGGGTCGAGGTCGAGGGTCACGTCGTCGATGGCGCCCAGGCCGTGGATGTGCAGCTCGGTCAGCGCACCGTTGCGGACCGGCCCCGGGGACGACGGCTTGGGTGCGCGCTCGGGCTCACGCCTGGCCACCGGGCACCTCTCCCCCGGGGCCGTCGGCGGTGTCGTCGCGCAGCAGGACGTTGCGGGAGCGCGGCAGCTCCTGGCCCGGGCCGACGTGCCCGCGGGCGCCGCGGAAGCCGCGCACGGGCAGCCCGAACTTGGCCACCAGCCGGTCGCCGAAGCTGCGCGGGTGCACCCGGGCGATCCGCACCGGGCGGTCCGAGCGGCGCACGTCGACCCGGCCGCCGAGCGGGATCTCCACGGTGCGGCGGCCGTCGGCCGAGACGCGGGCGCGGGTGCCGTCGGCCGGCACGCCGATGGTCAACACGGACTCCGGGGAGGTGACCAGCGGGCGGGCGAAGAGCGCATGGGCGTTGGTGGGCACCAGCAGCAGCGCCTCGACGTCGGGCCAGACCACCGGTCCGCCGGCGGAGAACGCATAGGCCGTCGACCCGGTGGGGGTGGCGGCCAGGACGCCGTCGCAGCCGAAGCTCGTCAGCGGGCGGCCGTCGATGGCGATGACCACGTCGAGCACCCGCGAGCGCTCCACCTTCTCCACCGAGGCCTCGTTGAGCGCCCAGGTGCCCCCGGTGCGCACGCCGTCGGCGTCGAACACGTCGACCTGGAGCGTGAGCCGCTCCTCGACCGAGTACTCGCACTGCTCGATGGCCGAGAGGGTCTCCTCGACCGTCTCGGGCTCGGTCTCGGCCAGGAAGCCGACCTTGCCCAGGTTGACGCCGGTGAGCGCGGCGTCGGTGGCCCGGGCCAGCTCGGCGGCGCGCAGGAAGGTGCCGTCGCCGCCCATCACGATGACCACCTCGGCACCCTCGGCCGCGGTCGGCCCGAAGGGGACCACCTCGGCGCCCTCGATGGCGAGGTCGACCGCCTCGTCCTCCAGCAGGCGCACGACCAGGCCGGCCTCGCTCAGCCGCCGGGCCGAGGCCTGGGCGAGGGCGATGATGTCGGCGCGGCCGGTGTGCACCGCGAGGAGCACCCGCCGGACGCCGTCGGCCGGGGTGCAGGCGCTGGTCTCGGGGGGCTGGCTGACGGTCACTGGGGGCCTTCCTGGACTGCTCGGGCGATGGCGTCGGGGTCGGGCGGCGGGGCGGCGGCCCGCAGGTGGAGGAAGAACTCCACGTTGCCCGCCGGTCCTGGCAGCGGGCTGGCCACGACCCCGGCGGTGCCCCACCCCAGGTCGTGAGCGGCCCGGGCGACGGCGGTGACCGCGTCGGCCCGGTGGCCGAGATCGCGGACCACGCCACCGGTGCCCAGCCGTTCCCGGCCGACCTCGAACTGCGGCTTGACCATCGGCAGCAGGTCGCCGTCGGGACGGGTGCAGGCCAGCAGGGCGGGGAGCACCAGCCGCAGCGAGATGAAGGACAGGTCGGCGACCACCAGGTCGACCGGGCCGCCGATCGCCTCGGGGGTCAGCGTGCGGACGTTGGTCCGCTCGTGCACCGCGACCCGGTCGTCGGTGCGCAGCGACCAGGCCAGCTCGCCGTACCCGACGTCGACGGCGACCACCTCGCGGGCGCCCCGGGACAGGCAGACCTCGGTGAACCCGCCGGTGGAGGCGCCGGCGTCGAGCACCCGCCGTCCGGCGACGTCGACGCCCAGGCCGTCCAGGGCGCCGATCAGCTTGTGCGCGCCGCGGGACACCCAGGACGGCTCGTCCGGGTCGGTGCGGACGACGACCGGGGTGCCGGCCTCGACGCCGGTGGCGGGCTTGGTCGCGGCCTGGCCCGCGACGGTGACCCGGCCCTGCGCGATGAGGGCCTGGGCGTGCTCGCGGGAGCGGGCCAGCGACCGGCGGACCAGCTCGGCGTCGAGCCGGGCTCGGCGGGCCATCAGCGCGGCCGGCCGGGGGCGCGGACGGTCACAGCTGGTCGATCGTGGCGAGCAGCCGGTGCAGGCGGTCGTGCTCGTCGGCCAGGACGGCGGCGTGCCCGGACACCGGCAGGTCGCGCAGCGCGGCCGTCAGCGCGGACCCGCCGTCGAGCGCCGGAGCGGGTGCGGCCGGGGCGGCGTCGGGACGCAGCCAGCCGCCCGGGCGCGCTGGGCCGGGCTGCGGTGCCACCGGGGTGCTCACGCGTGCTGCCTCCTCCCGCCGTCGGGTGCTGCCGGTCGACCGGCGGACGTCTGCGAGGTTACCGGCCGCGACCGACGGCGCAGGTCGCCGCAGGGGCCACCGGTAGCGTGCCGGGCGATCCCGCCGTCGGCGGGCCCGACCCCCTGGAGGCGACGGCACGTGGCCACGCTCGAGCAGTGCATGACCGCCCTGGAGGGCTTCGTCGGCGACCTCGCCGCCAATCCCGCGCTCAGCGGGCTGGACCGCACGGTGTCCTGCCGGATCACCGACCTGTCGCAGGTCGTGCAGGGCCGGCTGGCCAACGGCAGCGCGCAGGACATGACCGCGGTGCCCGACGGACCGGCCGTCCCCAAGGCCGACATCCGGATCACCACCTCCAGCGACGACCTGCTGGCCCTCACCGACGGCTCGCTGTCCTTCGGGTCGGCCTGGGCCTCGGGCCGGGTCAAGCTCGAGGCCGGGCTGCGCGACATGCTGCGGCTGCGCTCCCTGCTCTGACCCGGGCGGCCCCGAGCCGAGAGCCCCTCAGCTCTCGGCCAGTCCCCACCGGGACAGGGTGCCGGCGACCTCGGCGCCGCCCCCCGCGGTGACCGCCGGGGCCGCGGAGTCGTCGGGGTGCGCCGCCCAGTGCGCGACGCACAGCGCGCGCAGGCCGTCGAAGCCGTCGTCCTCGGGTCCGTCGTCCGGGCCGTCGTCGGGCCCGGCGCCGTCCTGGCTCAGGCGCAGGCCGTCGTCGCCGGCGACCGCGGTCCACCTCCCGCAGCGCCAGCCGTCGCCCTCGGGCTGCACCGCCGGGTGCACGCGGTTCACCCCCGCCACGTCGGCGGCGACGAGGTCCGGGCGTGCCTGCGGCCCGGCGGCGAGCAGGACCGCGGGGGTGGTGACGCCGGAGAAGACCAGCAGGGTCGGTGCCCCCACCCGCAGGCCGCCCTCGATGTCGGTGTCCAGCCGGTCGCCGACGACCAGCGGGGTGCGCGCGGCGGTGCGCCGGACGCACTCCGCGTGCATCGCCGGGTCGGGCTTGCCGGTCACCACCGGGGCCTGCCCGGTGACCGTGCTGACCACCCCGACCAGCGCGCCGTTGCCGGGCAGCACGCCGCGCGGGGACGGGATGGTGGCGTCGGTGTTCGTCGCCACGTGGGTGGCCCCGGCCCGGACGGCGACCACGGCCTCGGCCAGCTGGGTCCAGCCCACGTCCCGCCCGTAGCCCTGCACCACCGCGACCGGGGAGTCCTCGGCGCGCTCCACCACGCGCAGCCCGGCCGCCTGCAGCGCGGCGGCCACCCCCGGCCCGCCCACCGGCAGCACCGCTGCACCGGCGCCGAACCGCTCGGCGACCACGGTCGCGGCGGCCTGCGAGCTGGTGATGACGTCCTCGGCGGCCGCCCCGATGCCCAGCTCGGTCAGGTGGTCGGCCACCTCCTGCGGGGTGCGGGCGGCGTTGTTGGTGACGAACCCCAACCGCATGCCGGCGCCACGCGCCTCCTCCAGGGCCGGTGCGGCACCGGGCACGGCGTCGGGACCGACGTACAGCACGCCGTCGAGGTCCAGCAGCGCCACGTCGTGCACCTCGCACGGCCGGCGCGGGGCACCGCGGGCGAGCAGGGGCAGGGCGGCGTCGGCGGTCACCGGGTGATCCGACCACAGCGGCCCGGTCGCCAGCACGCCGGGCGACGGGCTCGGTGCCACCTACGATCGCGGGATGCCCTCGTCCAGCGCGGCCGGCTCCGGCCTGCGCGTGCACCCGTTCCGGGCGCTCACCTACGCCGCCCGGAGCCCCGAGCAGCTCGCCCGGGTCAGCTCCCCCGCCTACGACCTGGTCACCGCTGCGGGCCGGAGCCGGCTGGCCGCGGCCGACCCGCACAACGTCGTCCGGCTGATCCTGCCGGCGGTCGAGGACCGGCCCGGCGAGGCACCCGCGGACCGGACGGCCCGCTCGGCCGCCCTGTCCGCGGCCACGCTGCGGGACTGGCAGACCTCCGGCGTGCTCGTGCAGGACGGCACGCCCGCGCTGTGGAGCTACCGGATGAGCGGGCCCGACGGCGCCGCCACCACCGGTTGGCTGGTCGCCGTGGAGCTGCCGCCGGCCGGCTCCCGCGCCGTGCTGCCGCACGAGGACGTGTTCGCCCCCGCGGTGGAGGGCCGCCGGTCGCTGCTGGCCGCGACCGGCACCGACCTGGAACCCATCGTGCTGGCCCACGACCGGTCCGACGCCGTGGCGCGGTGGACCGCCGACGTGCTCGAGCGGCCCGTGGACCTGCAGGTCACCGATGCCGACGGGGTCCGGCACGAGCTGCGGCGGGTCGAGGACCCGGCGGCGCTGGCCGACCTCACCGAGGGGTTCGCCGGGGTGGCGGCGGTCATCGCCGACGGTCACCACCGGTTCGCCGCGGCCCGGGCCCACGCGGGCCCCCACGGGGGGTCGGTGCTGGCGCTGCTGACACCGATGGGTCCCGGCGGCCTCCGGGTGCAGGCGATCCACCGGGTCGTGCCCGGGCTGGACCTGGCGGCGGCCGGCGAGCTGGCCTCCACCGGCTTCCGGGTCACCCGCGTGGACACGACGGCGGTCGAGGGCGGCGCGGCGGCGGTGGCCCGGGACTGGGTGGCCGAGCCCGGGCAGGACTGCTTCCTGGTCACCGACGGCACCGACGTCCTGCTGCTCTCGTCGCCCACGGACGCGGTGCGGGCGCGCATCCCGACCGGCCAGCCGGACAGCTGGCGGTCGCTGGACGTCGTGCTTGCCCACGCCGGGCTGCTCAGCGGCCTGTGGGGGCTGCCCGACGACCCGACGGCGGTGCTGGTCGCCCACGACGTCCCCGAGGCGCTGCGGCTGGCCCGGGAGCGGGACGGGGTGGCCCTGCTGCTGCGGTCGTCGTCCCCGGCCGACGTCGCCGCGGTGGCCCGGGACGGCGCCCGGATGCCGCGCAAGTCGACGCTGTTCGTGCCCAAGCCGCGCACCGGCCTGGTGTTCCGCCCGCACTGAACCGGCTCAGGCATCGGTTGAGGCACCGGCTCGGGCGGGGTCGGCGGCGCGGCGGCTGGCCGGGACCCGGCACTTGCGCACCCGCCGGCAGTCGACCTCGTGGGCGACGGCGGTCCCGCCGGGCGTCCGCCAGAACCTACGGCGCAGCGACCCCTCGACCTCCAGGACGTCGTCGGGCTGCCAGCCGGCCGAGCGGGTGATCAGCGCCGCCGCGAAGGAGACGCAGGTGATCGTGTCCTGACGCGGCTCGCGCGGGCGGGCGCGGGCGGGGTCCGGCGGTGGTCGGCGGACGGTCAGGGAGAAGACGAGCAGGGTGTCGCCGCTGGGCAGCTCCCGCAGCTCGGCCGGGGCGGACAGCCGCCCGCGCAGGGTGATCTCGTTGCGGTCGACCAGGGACAGGCTCATGCAGGCAGCCTCGCCGCGGGCGGGTGCCCCCACCAGGCCCGCCCACGATCTGTGGACGGGCCCGGTGGTTGTGGACGACGGAGGTCAGTCCGTCGGTCGGTCGTGCTCGCTCAGCTCACCGGGCGCGGCGAACAGACCCGACTGGTCGGCCGGCAGCGGCTTGGGCTGCACCTGGGTGACCTGCTCGGCGGGCTGGCCGTCGGAGAACCCGGGGGCCGGGATCTCGCCGAGGAGCTCGGCGACCTCGGACTCGACGTCCTGCTCGTCGGGGTCGTACTCGGTGCCGAGCCCGGCCTCCTCCGGAGACACGTCGTCGTCCTCGTCAGCGTCGTCCTCGTCAGCGTCGTCCTCGACGGCGTCGTCGTCCTCGGCCGCCACCTCGCTGCCGGCGGCGGCGTCCTCGACCACGGGGACCTCCACCGCGTCGCCCTCGGCCTCGTCGTCCTCGGCCTCACCGTCGGCGGAGTCGACGACGCCCTCGTCGTCACCGTCCTCGTCCTCGTCCTCGTCGTAGTCGACGTCGTCGAAGCGGGCAGCCACCCCGGTCTCGTCGTCGGGGTCGGCGGCCATGACGGCCTCGAACCAGGTGTGCGCCTGCTGGTCCTCGCCGCGCGCGACCAGCAGGTCGGCGTAGGCGGTGGCCAGCCGGAGCTGCCCCAGGTCGCCCGAGTCGAGCTGCTCGGGCGTGGGTCGGCCACCCAGCGCGGCCTCGAGCACCAGCGCGGCGGCCGGCAGCTCCCCGAGGTCCTGGCGGGCCCCGGCCTCGACCAGGCGGAGCTCGACGACCTCCTCGGCCGGAGGTCCATCGGTCAGCGCCTCGGCGACCAGGCGCAGGGCCACGTCGGGCCGGCCCAGCGCGCGCTCGCAGTCGGCGAGGACGGCCCGGTAGGAGTCGTCCCCGCTCATCCGGCGGTAGGCACGCAGCTCGCGGGCCGCCTCGGTGAAGTCGCCGGCGTGGTAGGCCGCCACGCCGACGGCCTCGCGGACCACGGCGATGCGGGAGGCCCGCTCGCGTGCGGCCTGGGCGTGCAGGAGCGCAGCGGCCGGGTCCTCGTCGAGCAGGCCGCCGGCGGCGGCCAGGTGCTGGCCGACGACGTCGGCGTTGCGGGACTCCAGGCCGCGCAGTGCCCGGCGGACGGTGCCGTCGAGCTGCTGCGGGTCGGCCCACTCCGGGATCGGCGGCCCGACGGCTCGGCGGGTGTCGCCGGAGTCCCGGGGACCGCTGTCCCGCCGGTCCTGCTGGGGACGGTCGCCACCACGCGCGGGACGGCGGTCGGTCCCGGCCGGTCGACCGCCACCGGAGGACGGGCGACCGCCACCCCGCTGCGGCCGGTCGCCACCAGCGCCTCCGCGGTCCTGCCACGCCGGCCGGTCACCGCCGGCGGGACGGCCACCACCGGCGGGACGGCGGTCCTGCCACTGCGGGCGGTCGCCACCGGAGGGCCGGTCCCCACCGGCCGGACGACGGTCCTGCCACGCGGGGCGGTCACCGCCGGCGGGGCGGTCGCCGGACGGGCGGCGGTCCTGCCGCTGCGGGCGGTCCCCACCGGAGGGTCGGTCACCGCCAGCCGGGCGACGGTCCTGCCACGCCGGGCGGTCGCCACCGGCGGGGCGGCCACCGGACGGGCGACCACCACCCGCGGGGCGGCGGTCCTGCCACTGCGGACGGTCGCCACCGGAGGGCCGGTCCCCACCGGCCGGGCGACGGTCCTGCCACGACGGACGGTCACCACCGGCGGGACGATCGCCGGACGGGCGACGGTCCTGCCACGACGGGCGACCACCGCTGGCACCGTCGCGACCCGGGCGGTCGGCACCGGGGCCGCCGGTGCGGGGCTTGGCGGAGCCGCCGTAGCGCGGCTGCCAGTCCCCGCTCAGCCGGGCACGCTCCCGCGCACCGGGCAGCTGCTCGCCCGAGGGCGACGCCTGCCGCGGGGCAGCGGGCCCACGGGCACCGGCGGAGCGGTCCTGCCAGGCCGGGCGACCGCCGTCGCGCCCACCGGCACCACGGTCCTGCCACTGCGGCCGGTCACCCTGCGGGCGGCCACCCTGGGGACGGCCAGCCTGCGGACGACCCTGGGCACCACCGGCACCGGGTCGACGCTCCTGCCAGTCAACGCGGCCGCCCTGTCCACCGGCCGCGGGCCGACGGTCCTGGCCCGGTCGGCCGGTCGATCCACCACGGGACCCGGACGGCGCACCACGGCCACCCTCGGCCGGTCGCCGGTCCTGCCAGCCGCCGCTCGAGCGCCCGTCCCCGCGGGAGGGACCGCCCTCGCGTCGGGCACCGGGGCCGCCGGCGGAGTCACGACGCGGGCCGGCGCTCCAGCCGCGCGAGTCACCACCGGGTCGACCGCCACGGTCGTCACGTGACGCTGCGCCGCCCTCGGGGCGGGGACGGCCCTGGCCGGCCACACCGCGGCGGTCTCCGCCGGCCGGTCGGCCGGGACGGCCGGCGCCACCGCCGGGGGGACGACCGCTGCCGCCCCTGTCGGATCCGCCGTTGCCGCGTCGCGGTGAAGTCATGGTTCGTCGTACCTCTTGCCCGTCGATGTCGCCACCGGACGAACGTCGCGGTGGTCAGGATCCGGAATGCACACAAACGACGAAGGGGGCCAGAGCCTCAGCTCTGACCCCCTTGTCGGAATGGTGTCCGGCGGCGTCCTACTCTCCCACCCAGTCCCCCGGGCAGTACCATCG